>NZ_JBKBEX010000002.1:0-376491 GCF_047303325.1 Polaromonas sp. CT11-55
GTGCCACCACCTGGGGCGGGGGCACAAACTCGGGCGCCAGCGGGCCGAAGGGATCGCGCACCACCATTTTGTTCATGCGCAGGCTGGGGCTGTTCATCGCGATCTCCACTCGCTGCGAGGGTGCTTCGGCCGGGAGCGGCGGTGCATCGGCAACCTGCGCCGGTGTTGCCGGCGCGCTTCGCTGGCGCGGCGCGGCTGCCAGGTCAAGGTCGTCATCACTCGCTTGCAATTTGCCCTGCATGGCAGCCGCCAGTACAAAGCTGCCCAGGCCCGCCGCGATCAATACAGCGGCTTTCTTCCAGCCGATCCGCGTGGTGCCGCCAGTATGGGAGGAGGCCTGGCTCACGGCATGCCTTTCGTGCCGGACGGTTCCGGGGCACTCGCCGGAATCCTTCCTGCCATGGGCTGCGTGCCCGGGGCCTGGGCCGCGCGTGGTGAATACACCAGCGCGAGTTTGAGGAAGACCTGGTGTTTCACGGTAGTGCCGTCCTTGCGTTCTATGCGCAACTCCTGCACCGCCGCGTGCGGCATGGCATTGAGCACACTCGCCAGGAATTCCTTGAGCGTGCCGTAGTTTTCGTTGATGCGCAGGTCCACCAGGCGGGTGTCCAGGCCCAGAGCTGTCGGGTCCGCGTCGCGGTAGTCGCCGCTGGCCAGCACAATGCCCTGGCTTTTGGCGATGTCAAAAATCTGCGCCAGATCGGCCGTGTAGTCGCTGGCAGGCGGAAAGATCACGGGCACGCCCCGCACGGCGCTCGCGGCGGCTTTGGGGCTTGGCTTCTGGGCCTGGCGCAGTTCCAACTGCAGCTTGTTTTTTTGCAGGCGCAGTTGCTGCGACAGGCCCAGCAGCAGCGCGCCCACCAGCAGCAGCCCAATGCCACAGAGCACGGGCCAGCCCAGGGCGCGCAGCGGCGCCAGGCCCGCGCCGCCGCCAAGGCGACCAAGGCGACCAAGGCGGCCAAGCGCCGTGGTGATGAAAGCGGGGCCGCGCGTCATGGCGAGGGCGCCTTGTTGAGGCCGGGTTTCAACGCGGGAGTCGAGACTTGCGCCGGCATCAGCGGTGTCAGCGGCGTCTGTGGGAGGAGTGCGCCGGCGGGCGGCTCTTTGGCCAGGAACACCCCTTCGTTCAAGCGGTTCCAGCCCGCCGTCAGCCGGAAGCGAAAGGTGGCTGGGCTGCTGCGTTCGTCAAGCTGGTGGCTCACGATGCGCACGTCGGAGAAACCGCTGACCGTGCTGAGCGCCTCGGTATAGGCCAGCATGGAGGGGTAGTTGGACGCCATCAAGGTCAGCTCTATCTTGCGGCCGGCCGGGTTGGCGGTGTTGGGCACCATGGACAGCAGGGTGACCCGGCCTTCCACGGTATCGGCCGCGGCCTCCAGGGCTTCAAACATCAGCGACCAGGGCGTTTGCAGCAAGGCTTCGAGCTGGCGCCTGGCCTTGATCTTCTCGAGCATGGCGGGGTTGTTCTCGGCCCGCCGCATCTGCTCGTTGAGCGCGTTTTGCTGTTTCGAAATTTTTGCCTGCTGCGAGCGCACGCCTTCGAGCTGCGTGCCGGCGCGCAAGCTGATATAGAGGCCGGCCAGCGCGATGCAAACCCCCGCGGCCAGGATGAGCCAGCTCAGCGGGCGGTAGCGCGCTGCGTCCGGCGCGAACTCAAAAGGGCTTTCGACCAGGCGCCGGCTCATGCTGCAAGCTCCCCGGGGGCAGCCGGTACTGGCGTTTGCGTCGTGTGGGCCGGCCAGGCGCAGGGAACGACCTGCTCCTCAAGGCCCGCGCCCGAGGCGATCAGGAAACGCTGCAGCGCGGGTTGCAACCAGGGGTCGCTGTCGGCCGACGGCGCCTGCGTGACGGTGCGCCAGGCATTCACGGCGCTGCCGTCCACCAGGCGGATAAAACTCAGCGCCGCATGGCGGTGGCCCGAGGGATCGAGCTCCGTCCACACAAGCGTGCGCGCATCGCGCCGGCGCCGGCTGGCTTTGAGTTCGCTGTCCAGCCGTTCCACAATCGCCGGCTGGCAGCTTGCCAGTGCCATGCGCTGGGCCTGGGCCAGTGCCTGCAGGCCGGCGACCAGGGCTGATTCGAGCGTGATCACGCACAGATGTGCCTGGCTGGCCTCCATGCGCCAGCGCACGTCGTGCGCCGCCGCCTCCGCGCCCATGGCCTCTTGCGTCACCGCTTTCGCCACGGCCCGCAGCTGTTGTTCCGAGCGCGCCGAAGGCGAGGACAGATCCATGGGCGCGACGCCGACATAAGAAGCGCTTACGCCCGTGCGCACCACCAGGCGGCAGCCGTCGAGTGATGTCGGGTGGCGCGCGCGCAGCGCCTGCAGGGCTTGCGCGCCGGCTTCAAACAGGGCGGCCAGGGTTTCGGCGCGTGTGGCGCCGGGCGCCCAGCCGGCTGTCTCGGTCAGCGCGGCGGCCGGTGTCGGTTCAAGCGGCTTGCGCTGTCGCTGCAGCCTGCGCAGCACGCGGCTGCCCCAGCCGGCCACGGCCGGCCTGAGCGTCGCCCGCAACTGGGCGGCGCTGATGTCGAGCTCGATCACGGGCTTCATGATGGAACGGCCTCCGCCGGCGCCGCGGCCTGCAGGTTTTCACGCGGGGTGACGCGGTTGATTTCTTCCACCGTGGTCTTCCCGTTCATGGCCAGGGCCACGGCCGAGTCGCGCAGGCTCATAAAACCCTTGCCGCGCGCGACCTGCTTGATCTGCGAGATGGGCGCCTGCCGCACCAGCAGGTCGCGGATGTCGTCGTCCATCTCCAGCGTCTCGGCAATCGCCAGGCGCCCCTTGTAGCCGGTGCCGCGGCAATGCGCGCAACCCACGGCCTGCATGAATTTGGCCTGTCCCAGGTCCAGGCGATCCGCAGGAATGCCCAGCCGCGTCAGCTGCTCGGGGGCCAAATCGGCGGGTGCCGCGCAATGCGTGCACACGGCGCGCAGCAGGCGCTGGGCGACGATGCCGTTGAGCGCCGACACCAGGCTGTAGCTGTCGACGTTCATGTTCTTGAAGCGGCCGATCACGTCGAACACATTGTTGGCATGCACCGTGGTGAACACCTGATGGCCGGTGAGCGCCGCCTGCACCGCGATCTGCGCCGTCTCGGCATCGCGTATCTCGCCCACCATGATCTTGTCCGGGTCGTGGCGCAGCACCGAGCGCAGCCCGCGCGCGAAGGTCAGGCCTTTCTTCTCGTTGACGGGAATCTGCAGCACGCCCTTGAGCTGGTACTCGATGGGGTCTTCAATCGTGATGATCTTGTCCAGGCCGGTGTTGATCTCGGAAATCGCCGCGTACAGCGTGGTCGTCTTGCCGCTGCCGGTGGGCCCGGTCACCAGCAGCAGGCCATAGGGCAGGCCCGATGCCTGGCGGATAAAGTCCTTGGCGCTTTGCGCGAAGCTCAGCGTGTCCAGGCTCAGGGTCTGGAACTGGCCGGTCAGGTGCTTGCGGTCCAGCACGCGCAGCACGGCATCCTCGCCGAACAGGTTGGGCATGATGGAGACCCGGAAGTCGATCTCGCGCCGCTCGACGCGTACCTTGAAGCGGCCGTCCTGCGGCGTGCGCCGCTCCGAGATGTCGAGCTCGGACAGCACCTTGATGCGCGAAATCGCCTGTTGCCCCATCTCGGCGCTGTCGATGCGCTTGACGTTTTCCAGTACGCCGTCGATGCGGTACTTGACGTGCAGGCCGGCCGGCTGGGTTTCAAAGTGGATGTCGGACGCGCCCATCTTGAGCGCGTCGTACAGAATCGAATCGACCAGGCGTACCAGCGGGTTGGCCGTGGTCTCTATGCCCGCGATGGACAGGACCACGACGGAGGCATCGACGGATTCCGCCTGCGCAAGGCCGCCGGCGTCTTCCTCGTCGGCGCTGCCCATGGCCATCAGGTTGCGTTCGGCATGCGCGAGCCAGGCTTGCACGTCTTCGGCCAGCGCCAGCCCGCGCACGACTTCATCGGCGCCGCCGCCCAGTTGCAGGTCTATCCATTCCTGGCCCTTGAGGTCCAGCGGGTCGCTGACGACCACGGTGCGCAGCTTGTCGCCGTAAGGGGCTGTGGACCAGCCGGCCAGGCAGCCGCGCGCCTGGCAGTCGGCAAACGCGATCAGCTCGAAGTCTGGCGTTATGCCCTGCAACTCTTGTGTGGCCATGGCGCGCAGGCCCAGCGCGGCCGCGACATCGGCCAGCACCTGCGCGGCCTCCAGCCCGCTTTGCTGCACCATCCACTGCAGGCGCGAACCCACAGCCGCCGCCTGCACGGCTTGCTGCATCAGCGCGCGCCCGACCCGGCCGCTGTCCGCTTTGGCCGGCAGCGCAAGGGAAACAAGGGGGAGGGGGGCGTTCATGGGGAAGGCGCTTGTGCTATCAGGACAAAGTGGAAGCCAGGTCAAAGATCGGCAAATACATAAGCACCACGATGGCGCCAATCACGGTGCCTATCACGATCATCAGCGCGGGCTCGATGACGCGCGTGGCCACGTCGATGGAGCGCTGCAGCCGGCGCTCGTAAAACTGCGCGATGCGCTCCAGCATTTCCGACATGGAGCCGGTGCGCTCCGCCACCTTGAGCATGCTGGTGGCCACCGCGTCGGACAAGCCCGCGCCCGACAGGGCCGCGCTCATGCTCAGGCCTTCGCGCATCAGCAGGGTGGCACGCTCCAGCCGTTCGCGGTCGGCGTCGCCCAGCAGCTTGGCGCCGTGCGCCATCGCGCGGTGGATCACAATGCCGCGCGAAACCAGAATCGACATGGTGCGGTAGAGCTGCAGGTGCTGGAACTCGCGGATCACGCCGGCGATATAAGGAATGCGCTGCAGCCAGCGCGAACGCACGCCGTGCGCGCGAAAGTGCGCGACCACCCAGGCCCCCAGCGCGAAGATGCCGCCGAAGAACAGCGCCAGCACCCAGGGCCGGTCGGCCACCAGCCGGCCCCAGGCCATCAGGCCGGAGGACAGCATGGGCAGCTGCGTGCGCGTGCCGTCCAAGAGGCCCGCGAAGCGCGGAATCACCACACCCATGAGGAACATCACCACCAACCCGCCCACCACCAGCAGCACCAGGGGGTAGACAGAGGCGCCTATGAGCTTGTCCTTGAGCGCCTGCATTTCACGCTGGTGGGCGGCATAGCGTGCCAGGCCCTTGCCGAGGTCGCCCGTGCGCTCGCTGGCCTCCACCGTGGCGACCAGCAGCTCGGGGAAAGCACCCGTCAGCTGCATGGCCGCGGAGAGGGTGCGCCCTTCCGATACCGCGCGCGTCACCTGCTCCATAAGCTCGCGCCGCGCGCCGGCGCTTTCCTTGATGCTCAGGGTCTGTAGCGCTTCGGTGACGCTGAGGCCCGCGTCTATCAGTGCCGCGAAGTCCTGCGAGAAGGAGGCGGTGTCCAGTCCCGCGCGCGAGGGCGCCGCGGATTTGCCGCGCACCAGGCCGCCAAGGCCGCCGAGGCCGGCACCGGATTCTTTGGCGGCCTCGCAGCTCAGCACCGTGAAGCCGCCGCGCGCGGTCTGCGCCAGCGCTTCAGCCGCCGTGGCCGCGCGCACCTGGCGCGACGCGATGCGCCCCGCGCCGTCACGGGTGACGACCTCGTAGGTGGCGTGAGCCGCGGCCATGTGAAACGTGAGGGCGCTGCTGGGCGCCGTCAGTTGGCCGAATGCAGCGAGACGTCCTGCGCCTCGCCGGTGCCGCCGGGTTTGCCGTCAGCGCCGTAGGAAATGATGTCGATGCCGCCTGAGCCCGGCAGCAGCACATAGGCGTAGTCGTTACCCCAGGGGTCGGTCGGCAGGGCTTTCTTGAGGTAAGGCCCCTGCCACTTGCTGACGCCTGAGGGCTGGGTATTCAGCGCATTGAGTCCCTGCTCGGCCGTCGGGTAGCTGCCGACATCGAGACGGTATTGGTCCAGCGCCTTGTCGAGTGATTCGATCTGCGCCTTGGCGATCTTGGATTTGGACTTGCTGACCGAGTCAAAGTAACGCGGCGCAACCAGTCCCGCCAGCAGGCCGATGATGACCACCACCACCAGCAGCTCCAGCAGCGTGAAGCCGCGCGTGCGTTTGCCGCCCGCAGGTGCGGACCGGATTTGCATCGGGTGCATGAAGAAATTCAAAAAGTTTCCCCTCCCAGGGAAATGCTTGGATGCATTTTTCAACCGCGAAAAAATTTATTTTTACTTGAGCAGCCGTGCCGCTTGTCGTGACCTGCGTTCTTCTTAATTCCGCGCAGCTTGATACTCAAAAGGTATTCAATTCAATGTGAAATTGAATTGAAGCCCCGCGCACCAACGCCAAGGCCGGTCGGATTCTGCCAGAAGGGCATGGCATTGGTAAGAGTGAAATATTTACAACGGAAGGTTTCGTTGTTCCATACGCACACTTAGGATTTCTCTCCTGCAGATAGAGGGTGACAAGCGCAAGGCTCGTTACTAGCCTCCGTGCTCATTTGCTGGCTGAAGCGCAATAAGAGAAAAAAAGAAAAATCAAAGAGGGATTCACGTGGGTTCTTTTCAACGGCCCGCACCGGGCATGGTGCGAATAGCTTTGCTGTGGTCGCATGAAGCGGGCAGGGCCGCTCAAGTGTATGTCCGGAAACTTGTAAAGGTGCTTATGCCGAAAGAATTTATGCGGCGTGTCATTGGCGCGTTTTTCCTGGGCCTTGTGCTTTCCTCCGCTGTCCAGGCTTTTCCGGCAACTCCGGCACGCCAAGGCGTCTCCGCAGGCAATGGGCCGTGCGCTACGGATTTGGCATCGTCTTGCCAGGCGCAGGGGGTGAGCAATGGTTCCCCATTCATGATCTTGAAAGACACGGTTACCTGGGATGCAGCGGTGCCGCAGCCGTATATCACGGTGCCGCAATACATCATTTGCGGTGTTGTGCATGCTGGGAGCGCCCTGTTCAGCTCTGCCTACTGCACCATACCGGCCGGTTGCCCTGACACTGCAACACAGTCCGGCTCCACCTGCACCTGCAAACCCGGCTATATGGAAAACTCCAGTCATGACGGATGTTCCCCGGTTGGCACCTTGATCGAAAATAAACGCGCGTCCAAAGTACCTCAAAGCTGTCCGTGGAAAGAGGGCAACCCCATCTATCCCCTGACTGGAGCCAAGGTTGAGCCCGTCGTCACAGGCATGAGCGTGGGAGGGCAGCCGCTGGTCCTCACCTACGACAGTGCCAAGCAGGCCGCCGCGACCGCAGCTGGCAAAACCCCCAAGACTTTCGGCAACATGCCCGCCTTGGGCGGCTTGTGGGAAAGCAGCCTGCACCGCAACCTGGTCATGGGAACCGGCGCTTTTGGAGCCATCTTGTACCGCGGCGATGGCCATACCGTCAGCTTTCGCTTTTCAGGCAACGCTTATGTCGCCGACGCCGATGTCAATGGAAGCTTCACGGCCATAACCGGAGGCTATCGTTATGTCGATGCGAAGTCGCGCACCATCGAGACCTACAACATGGCGGGCCAGCTTACCGACTGGGCCGATACCGCCGGCAACACGCTGACCTTTAGCTACAGCACCGTAGCCGGGGCGGGTGTTCCGGCAGCCGGGTATCTGCAAAAAGTCACCGACAACAATGGCCGCTTCCTGAGCTTTGCTTACACCTTGCCATCCGGCGGGGTCGCCGCCCTCGACGGGGTGATCACCAGCGTCAGCGATTCCACGGGCCGCACCATAGGCATCAGCTTCGATACCAGCGGCAACCTGAACCAACTGACTTGGCCGGACACCAAGACCCGCCAGTTCGTTTACGAGAACACCTCCTTGCCTTGGGCCTTGACTGGTGTGATCGACGAAAAAAACATCCGCTATTCGACCTTCGCCTACGACACGGCCGGCCGCGCGCTGTCGACCGAACATGCCGGGGGCGTGGAGAAATTCTCGGTGAGCTACACGGCGCCGCCACAGGTCACCATGACGCAGACTTACGACTCCGGCACGCAGCTCACCACCCGCACCTACGATTGGCAGGAGCCTGCAGGCGTGCAGCTCACCCGGCCCAACGGGGAAATCGCCAACGGCAGCACCAGCACCGTGCTGGGCTACCCGCTGCCGACGGGCCTTTCCCAGCCGGCCGGCTCTGGTTGTGCGGCCTCCAACAGCGCCTCCACCTTTGACGCCAGCGGCAACCTGACGTCCACTGACGACTTCAGCGGCCAGCGCAGCTGCTATGCCTATGACACAGGCAATCGTGAAATCGCGCGGGTTGATGGATTAGCCACCACGGCGGCCTGTGCTGGCGTCCTTCCCGGTGCTTCAACCTTGCCTGCTGGAAGCCGCAAGACCGAAACAAGCTGGCATGCCGACTGGCGCCTGCCCGTCAAGGTGAGCCGGCCTTTGCTGATCACCAGCACGGTGTACCACGGCCAGCCTGATCCGTTTAACGGCAACACCGTGGCCAACTGCACCAGTGCACCAGCCTTGCCCAACGGCAAAGCCCTGCCCGTGGTGTGCAAGACAGTGGAGCAGGCCACCACGGACGTTGACGGCGCCCAGGGCCTTGCCGCGACGATAGACACAAGCGTGCCGCCGCGTACTTCCAGCTTTACTTATGACGCCATGGGCCGGGTGCTCACCGGCACCGATCCGTTGAATCGTGTGACCACCCGCGCTTACTACCCCACGGCATCGAGTTTTTCCGACTCCGAGGCCAATTCAGATCCGTATTTTTCTTCGGTAAGTGTTCTGTTGCGTGGCGAGGGTGCCAACAATTCAACAACCATACTGGATACTGCCTCCGCCCCCAAGACGATCACCGTGGGTGGCGGGGCCAAGATCAGCACCGCGCAGAAAAAATCCGGCGGCTCGTCCATGACTTTTGGGGGGGACGGGGACTATCTGACCGTTCCGGCCAGCCCGGGCAACAACCTCAGCTTCGGCACCGGCGACTTCACCATCGAAGCGTGGTTCTACCTGGCTTCGGCGGGCTCAAGCTACCGAAGTGCTTTGGTGATCCCCTGGGGATCGACAAACATGGCCATTCGCTTTGGGGACGGCGGATTTGGCGGCAGGCTTTTGTATGGGATCGATTCTTCGACATTCCCCACGCTGTATAGCGCGGACCACTCGCAAGAGACGCTTGTCGGCGCCTGGCACCATGTGGCCCTCACGCGCAACAGCGGTGTCGCCCGGGCTTTTCTGGACGGCAATTTGCTGACCGTGCGCAACAACAACTTCGGAGGCAGCCCGGTGACTTCCTGGGCTGACACCAGCAACATCACCTCCGTCACCCAAGCCTACGTCTCCTACCCGAGCGGCCAGACCTGGCATGGTTATATAGACGATGTCCGCATCACCAAAGGTGTGGCCCGTTACACAGCCAGCTTCACGCCACCCACGGCGCCCGTCAATGATCCGAATGCCATAGGACACCTGGCCGGCGATCTGCAAAGCATCACCAACGCGGCAGGCCACGTCACGCAGTTCACGCTGTATGACAGGGCAGGGCGCGTGCGACAGATGACCGACCCCAAGGGTGTCGTAACCAACATCACCTACACGCCAAGAGGCTGGGTGAACAGTGTGGCGGCCACCCCGCCAGGCGGCACGGCCAGAACGACCACCTACACCTATGACAACGTGGGCCAGCTCACGGCTGCAACCCTGCCCGACGGTACAACGCTGAGTTATGGCTATGACGCCGCGCACAGGCTGACCAGCGTCACTGATGCCAAAGGTAACTCGGTGACCTACACCCTGGACAACATGGGTAACAAGGTCGGCGAGCAGGTCAAAGACTCCTCGGGCAACCTGCAAAGAAATATCACGCGCGTCTACGACGCCTTGAACCGAGTGCAGCAAGTCACGGGAGCGGGCAATTGAACACCATAACAACAAACCCTATCCAAGCAGGCGTCCGCGTGAGCGGCCCTAGCCTTTTCAAAACCTTTAGCGCGTGGCTAAGCCGCCTGGCATTGCTGCTCCTCGTGGTCCCGGCCCTGGCTTTGGCCGGTCCCAGCACCACGGCGCTTTCGAGCAGTACCGGCGCTGCCCCGGTAGGCCAAAGCATCACGCTGACGGCTACCGTCACAGGTATCAGCCCTACGGGCACCGTCACCTTCAAGGACGGCGGTACTACCGTAGGCAGCAGCGCCTTGAGCGGCGGCGTGGCCACGCTGGCCACCAGTTCCCTGGTCTTGGGCAGCCACAGCCTGACCGCTGAATACGGAGGCGATACCAACAACAGCCCCTCGACCTCCGGAACTGTAGTGGTAGCCATCAATAGCGGCACCCTGACCTGGCAATACGGTTACGACGCCATGGGCAGGCCTACCACCGTGCTGGACCCCAACGGCCTGGCGACCTACACCTATTACGACAGCCTGGGCCGCCCCATACAGACCCAGCAGCCGGCCAATATCGGCAGCGCCACGCCAACGACCACCGGCTTTGCCTACAACGCCGCAGACGGCCTGACCCAGGTTACCGACCCGCGCAACCTGGCTACCACTTACAGCCCTAATGGCCTGGGTGCTGTCACGGCCCAGACCAGCCCGGATACGGGCGCGAGCCAGTACACCTATGATGCGCTCGGCAAGATGCTCACGAAGACAGACGCCAGAGGCAAGCTGACCCAGTACACCTATGACAACCTGGATCGGCTTAAAACCATCAGCTATGCCACGGGCACGGGAACCACGTTTGAGTACGACGGTGGAGCCACTCCCACACCCGCCGTCATAGGCGAACTGACCAAGATCACCGACGCCAGCGGCCAGGTGGCCTATAGCTACGACAGCATGGGCCGCAAGACTGGTAAAATCCAGGTCACGGGGGCTAAAACCTTCACTGTTGGTTATGTCTGGGGCGATGCAGGCGGCGCCTTGGACAAGCTCACCGCGATTACCTATCCGAGTGGCACGCGAGTCAATTACAGCTATGACGCGCAGGGCGTGGTTTCTGGCATCACCGTCAACCCGCCAAATGCCAACGGTGTTGGCACCAATACTGGATCCACTCTGCCGATGTTGAGCGCAGTCACCACAAATGCGGAGGGCAAGATGACCGGTTGGTCTTGGCCCAGCACCAAGAGCCAGGCTATTGCGTATGACGCCAATGGCCAGATCAGTGCTTACAACCTGGGTGACCCAACAACAACCGGGGTTCGCCGTACCGTTCTTCGTGACACCGCGGGGCGCATTACGGGTTACACGCATCTCAGCAATGGAAGCCCGGTTCCCGCGCTGGATCAGAGCTTTGGTTATGACAATCTGAACCGCCTGATCAGCGCCACCTTGGGTAGCACGGCGATCCAGTACAGCTACGACGCTACGGGTAATCGCACGGCCAAGGTGATTAGCGGAACGAGCTATGCCAACACCATCTCGGCTACCAGCAACAAGCTAACTCAGACCCAGGATGTGGGTGGCACGGCCACCGTGGCGCATGACGCTGCTGGCAATATTACGAGCGACGGTATCAATACTTTTACTTATGGCGACCGTGGGCGCATGGCAACGATGACCAATGCGGGTGGCACCGTGAGCTACAGCTACAACGCGCTGGAGCTGCGGGTTGGCAAGACCGGGCCGACGGCACTGGTGCCTACCGGTGTGACTTACTATGTCTATGACGAAGCGGGCAAGCTGCTTGGTGAATACGACGCGAACGGAACGCCTCTGTATGAAACCATCTACCTGGGTGGTCCGGTTGGAGTGGTCAAGCAGACGGGTACGGCGGGTGCCAGCAACATTGCGATCAGCCTTTACAACGTTTCAACGGACCAGCTTGGTGCCCCGCGCATCATCACACGCCAGAGCGATGAGGCGATTACGTGGCGCTGGGATTCGGCCGAGGCCTTTGGATCCACAGCACCAGACCAGAACCCGAGCGGCCTGGGCAATTTCAGTTTTAACCAACGATTGCCCGGCCAGGTGTTTGATGCCGAGAGCGGGCTGTTCCAGAATTGGCATCGGGAATACAACTTCAGGCTGGGTAGATACATGCAAAGTGACCCCATCGGGCTGAAAGGCGGGGTCAATACCTACGCATACGTGAGTGGCAACCCATTGCGGTACGTTGACCCACCGGGATTGATTAAGTGGGCCGGTGAGCAGTACCAGTTCACTGCAGCGGGAGCTGTGGGTGGCTCTCTCTCCTGGTTCGACCTGAAGTCACAATGCATTGACGGAAAATATGCCTACGTTCGCGTGTTTGCGTCGGCTGTTGTGGCCGGCTACGGAGCGGAGGCTACGGGGGCTGGTGGGCATGTCGAGTTCAACGACGCCAACATAGCCATTGACCCGTATGTGTTCCAAGGCACGTACCGGTTCTTCGCGGCGGGCTTGGGGGTTGGTCCTGTCGCGTCCTACAGCTACACCCAGCTTGGTCAGGCATTCTCGACGCCCGACAAGACACCGAGTACGTCGCTGGGCTTTGATGCTTCGGTTGCAGCTTCAATCTATGGGAGGTCTGCCGTGACCTCGGTTGACATCAAGAGCTGCACTTGCGAGCAGAAGTGAGGCTGGCCATGGCAATTCATCACTGCTCAAAGTGCGCGCTCGACTTCAAGGTGTCGAGCAAGAACAGAGTCGTCAACAGGCTCGGCTACATCGTGTACCCGTTCCGAAGTGCCGAGATGTCGCTGGAAAAGTTCTCATGGGTTCGATGCCCGAGGTGCGGCAAAGAGGAACGCGATGAGTCGATTCGGTTCCTAGGTCTGTTCCAGCCGAAGGTTGCGTTCATCGTCATTCTGGTCGTGTTCCTGCTCATTGCGATAGGCAGCGCGATTCTTGAAAGGCGGTAGGTATCCGACGCCTTCGAGTCGCTGCCGTCATCAGTGTCGTTGCACTGTTCCTGTTGGTCATCATCGACATGTTCCTCGGCATGGACTGGGCAGGGGGCTTGATGTCGCCGCTGGTGGTTGTGCCGGTGTTCGTCATCGCCTACTTGGTTGCCCCTCGGGTCTCGAAGCACTTCGACGACAAGTGAAGGCCCTCGCGCCGGGGGGCGCGCAGGCGCACGTCGCTACATGGAGCGAACTCCTCGCTCCATGCCATGCACCTGCAACCCTCGCTCACCTGGTACCTCTTCGATGCCGGCGCTCCGACAAATCCGTTACTTTTCCATTTGATCCCGCAAAATAACACTTAACTATCTTGGAGCACTAAAAATGGATGATCAAAATTGGAAGCAAGGCTTGCAAGCATGCCGACTGTGGATTTTCGCGCTTATTTAATCCGTTTTTTCATCGAGCGCTGAGCCATTGGTGAGGCCCCTTTGCACAAGGCTGGATATCCATATCTTAGGGTTGAGATAGGGTCAAGCTGCTGTGGAAAAGTGGGTCACATCGCCGTGGAGCTCAACAGCCCTTCACACAAGACTGAAGAGCCACATTTCAGGGATGTAATAGGGCCAAGCGACTGCGAAAAGGCGGGTACATCGACGCGGAATTCCACAAGCTTATGTCTTTCTTGATTGATCCAAAATTATTCGATGACGCAAAGACTCATTGGGCCAACGAGGTGCGCCTTTCAGCGGCCGGAAATTCTGTCAGCCCTTGGCTGGATTGCCCATTTCGAGTGATAACTGACGATGTGTGCGCTAATGTGTATAGCTGCATCGTGGATACGTCGCGTCGTGGGATTCTTATCACGCAATGGTTGCCTGACGCTGAGGGTACAGAATTTGACGCTTGGATTGGCACATTCGGCGATCCCGCCTATCCAAATGAGCATGTCGAATATCTGAGGGTTCATTGCAAGCAGTCTATAGCTGTGTCAGCGGCAGTTCGGGCGTTGGCGAAAGCATGGCTGTTTGATGCGCTGCCCCGCAAAGATGTCGAGGGCCTGATCAAAGAACTGGTCACGTCGTCGGGTTAGGCACGACAAACTAACAGGCGGCACATCGGAAGCCTCTCCCGCGAGGTCTCAGCGCAGCACCTCACCGGGTGAGAGCGTCACTCGGTTAAAGGACGCTGGGTGCCGGAGAACGGAATTGGCTTGGCACACCTCCAGGGAGCGGTAATCCGCTACCCCACGCGCTCAATACGTCCCAGGCACAAAAATACTTTTATCCACCGCCTTGATATCCGTCCGCCCGCAAAACGCCATGGTCAGGTCCAGCTCCTTGTGGATGATCTCCAGCGCTTTGGTCACGCCTTGTTCACCCATGGCGCCCAGGCCGTAGAGGAAGGCGCGGCCTATGTAGGTGCCCTTGGCGCCCAGGGCAATGGTCTTGAGCGGTGGCGTGGCCACCTTTGCCACCAATTCGCTCGCCTTGGGTAGCCACACCCTGAGCGCAGAATATGCTGGCGACACCAACAACAGCCCCTCAACTTCTGGCGCGGTTGTTGTTGCCATCAACACCGGCACCCTGACCTGGCAGTACGGCTATGACGCCATGGGCAGGCCCACCACCGTGCTGGACCCCAACGGCCTGGCGACCTATACCTACTACGACAGCCTGGGCCGTCCGATCCAGACCCAGCAGCCGGCCAATATCGGCAGCGCCACGCCAACGACCACCGGCTTTGCCTACAACGCCGCAGACGGCCTGACCCAGGTCACAGACCCGCGTAACCTGGCGACCACTTACAGTCCCAACGGCTTGGGTAATGTCACGGCCCAGACCAGCCCGGACACAGGAGCCAGCCAGTACACCTATGACGCTGTCGGCAACTTGCTCACTAAGACCGATGCCAGAGGCAAACTGACCCAGTACACCTACGACAACGGGAACCGCCTGACGCGTGCCCACTATGCGACAGGCACCGACAGCGTCTTTGAATACGACGGCGGCGCCACCCCGACACCGGGTGCCATCGGTGAACTCACCAAGATCACCGACGCCAGCGGCCAGGTGACTTACAGCTACGACAGCATGGGCCGCAAGACCGGCAAAACCCAGGTCACGGGGGCCAGGACATTTACGGTGGGCTACACCTGGGGTGACAGCGGAAGCGCCTTGGACAAGCTGACCGCGATTACTTACCCGAGCGGTACCCGGGTCAATTACAGCTACGACAGCTATGGTGATGTTTCCGGAATTACCGTGAACCCACCGAACGCCAATGGCGTAGGCACTAATACCGGTAGCACCTTGCCAATGCTTAGCGCAATTACCCGCAATGCCGAAGGCAAACTTACTGGCTGGACCTGGGCCAGCACCAAAACCCAGGCGATCAGCTATGACGCCAATGGGCAAATCAGTGCTTACAACCTGGGGGACCCCTCAACAACCGGTGTTCGCCGCACCATTCTTCGCGACAGCGCTGGGCGCATTGCGAGTTACACGCATGTCAGCAATGGAAGCCCGGTTCCAGCGCTGGACCAAAGCTTTGGTTATGACAACCTGAATCGCCTGATCAGCGCCACCTTGGGCGCCACCTCAATCCAGTACAGCTACGATGCCACGGGCAACCGTACGGCCAAGGTTATTAGCGGCACGAGCTACCTCAACACTATCTCGGCCACCAGCAACAAGCTGGCCCAGACCCAGGATGTCGGTGGCACGGCGACCGTGGTGCATGACGCGGCGGGCAATATCACCAGCGACGGGACCAATACCTATACCTACAGCGACCGTGGGCGCATGGCAACGATGACCAATGTGGGTGGGACCGTCACCTACAGCTACAACGCGCTGGAGCTGCGCGTTGGTAAGACCGGGCCGACAGCCCTTGTTCCAACAGGGGCGGCCTACTACGTCTATGACGAGTCGGGCAAGCTCTTGGGCGAATACGATGCCAATGGCACTCCGATTTACGAAACCGTCTATCTGGGCGTTCCGGTTGGTGTGATCACGCAGACAGGTACGGCAGGTGCAAGCAATATTGCCATTGGCCTGTACAACGTCTCGACGGATCAGGTCGGTGCGCCTCGGGTCCTCGCGCGACAGTCGGATGAGGCTATCGTCTGGCGCTGGGATTCGGCTGAGGCGTTTGGTGCGACGGCACCGGACCAGAATCCGAGTAGCCTGGGAACCTTCAGCTTCAACCAGCGCCTACCAGGCCAAATCTTTGATGCTGAGAGCGGTTTGTTCCAGAACTGGAATCGTGAATACAGCCCGCGTATTGGACGGTACATGCAGTCCGATCCTATTGGATTGAAGGGAGGCATCAACACGTTTGCGTATGTGCGAGGAAATCCCGTAAGTAGAATTGATCCGCGTGGATTGTTTGACGAAGTTCACCACAGAGAACTTACGAACAAGTCTGTATCTGAAGAGGGGTTAAGGAAATTGCTTGGAGATGAATTTGGGCAGGAGGTTGCCGATGTTGATAAGTGGAGGCATTCCCAAAAAGCGGATGCCGAGCACTCACCCTGGCACAACATGTGCGCGCCGGGGCAAACAGCGGAGGCGGTACAGATAATCGTGCAGCGCATAGTTGATGATGCAATTGAGTCATGTGACAAGAAGAAACTGACTCTTGCAGTTCACGCAATTCAGGATGGCTCTGCTCGTGGGCACAAGGGGTGCCAAACGTGGAACGGTCACGTGTCATGGGCTCATTTGAAGGGGGATATCGCTCCAGACGATGATGAAAAGGCTGAAGCGGTCAGAAACACTCGACAACTCATACGAAAATTTGCGGAGAAGTGCTCATGTGGCAATTAATACTTAGTACTCGAGTCAGTACGTGCAGAATGTTCGTGATCTGGCTATGTATGCTTGTTAGTCTGATTTACGGATGTGGTACGCCGAGACTTTCTGAAGTAGCCATTCCCACAAATAAGCAGAACTGCGGCCTTCAGGCTCCGCCAGACGGAGCTGGAAGTAACTATGTTCACGGGACATATCTTTTTATCTATCCACGGGCGATGCCAAGCAATTACACCGGTTGTCAGGTGGCTTGGGATGAAGACGGAAGAAAGTGGATGGTGCTCTTCATAGAAGATGGGCATACAAAACGCGAGTGGGTAACCTATCCTTCCGGTTCAAATGACGGCAAATACGTTTGTATTTATGAGAATGATTCGCTCGTAAATGTCGAAGAGAGGTTTTGCCGGCCATACCAGCAAGCAACGCCTTTTGGCGATCTCTTATTCAAAAGCGTAGATGTTGGCGCTGATCCAGTCGCTCTCCGGAAACTGAAAGAGCTACAGCATAGAGCTGCAACCAGATAAAGCTGTGAATTTTCGCGCTTGTTTGACCCGCTTTTTCATCGAGCGCTGAGCCATAGATGACATCCCTTAGCGCAGGACGGAATACAGATTTCAGGGTTGTGATGGGATCAAGCGGCTGCGAAATAGGCGGGGCAGGTCGACGTGAAACTCAACAGGCCGGCCCACCACCGTGCTCGACCCCAATGGCTTGGCCAGCTATACCTACTACGACAGCCTGGGCCGGCCGATACAGACCCAGCAGCCGGCCAATATCGGATCCGCTACGCCAACCACCATCGGCTTTGCCTACAACGGCGCTGACGGCCTGACCCAGGTCACTGACCCGCGCAACCTGGCCACGACTTACAGCCCTAACGGCCTGGGTAACGTCACAGCACAAACCAGCCCGGACACGGGCACGAGTCAATTCACCTATGACGCCGTTGGGAAGGTGCTGACCAAGACCGACGCCAGAGGCAAGCTTACGCAGTACACCTACGACAACGGGGATCGCCTGACCCGTGTGCAATACGCCACCGGGACCGACAGTGTCTTTGAGTATGACGGTGGCACCACGCCCACGCCGGCCGTCATGGGTGAACTGACCAAGATCACGGATGCCAGCGGCCAGGTGGTCTACACGTACGACAGCATGGGCCGCAAGACCAGCAAGACCCAGGTAACGGGCGCTCGTACTTTCACTGTTGGCTACACCTGGGGTGACACAGGCAGCGCCTTGGACAAGCTGACGGCGATTACCTATCCGAGTGGCACCCGGGTCAATTACAGCTATGACGCACAGGGTGTGGTTTCGGGCATCGCGGTCAACCCGCCGAACGCCAATGGCGTGGGTACCAACACCGGCAGCACACTACCCCTGCTATCGGGGATCACCACCAATGCCGAAAGCAAGATAACCGGCTGGACCTGGGCCAGCACCAAGACCCAGGCCATCAGCTATGACGCGAACGGCCAGATCAGTGCCTATAACCTGGGTGACCCGACAACAACCGGTATCCGCCGCACCATTGTTCGTGACAGCGCGGGGCGTATCACGGGTTACACCCACACCAGCAATGGAACTCCTGTCCCCGCGCTGGACCAGAGCTTTGGTTATGACAACCTGAATCGCCTGATCAGCGCCACCCTGGGTGCTACGGCTATCCAGTACAGCTATGACGCCACGGGCAACCGTACGGCCAAAGTTGTCAGCGGAACCAACTACCCCAACACCATCTCGGCCACCAGCAACAAGCTGAACCAGACCCAGGATGTGGGGGGGACGGCCACCATCGTGCACGACGCCGCGGGCAATATCACGAGTGATGGGGCTAATACTTATACCTACAGCGACCGGGGCCGGCTGGATACCATGACGAATGCCGGCGGCACAGTCAGCTACAGCTACAACGCGCTGGAGTTGCGGGTTGGCAAGACTGGGCCGACAGCGCTTATTCCAACCGGTGCGGCTTATTTCGTCTATGACGAAGAAGGTAAGCTACTCGGCGAATACGATGCGAACGGAGCTCCGGTCTATGAAACCATTTACCTGGGAGGTCCGGTCGGGGTAGTCAAGCAGACAGGTACTGCGGGCGCGAGCAACATTGCGATTAGCCTTTACAACGTCTCGACTGATCAGCTTGGTGCGCCGCGCGTCATCACCCGCCAGAATGATGAAGCGATTGCTTGGCGCTGGGATTCGGCCGAGGCTTTTGGTGCAACGGCGCCTGATCAAAATCCCAGCAGCCTAGGGACCTTCACGTTTAACCAGCGCTTGCCCGGTCAAACTTTTGATGCAGAGAGTGGATTGTTCCAGAACTGGAATCGGGAGTACGACCCGAGAATCGGGCGCTATATGCAGTCCGATCCGATTGGGCTTGAGGGGGGCATTAATACCTTTGCATACGTCGACAATGATCCGTTAAGTTATGCCGATCTAACAGGTCTGCAGGTAACAATTCCAGCGCCCGTCATTGCGCCGCTAGCAGGTTCTCTAGCTCGCCCATCTATTGGGACATTGATTGATCCCGTAGTTACCCCAGGCATTCCTCCAGAGCAGGATCCTTACGATCCGAAAAAAGATCAAAAATGTAAAAACCTTCAAAAGCGAATAAAAAATTTGCAAGATGAGGTTTACAACAAACGTTACCCAGACCTGCAAGCAAATCCTCAAAATTTGCCTCAACGGATCGGGCCGGGAGAAGCGCTAAAAGATACGGTTAGAGGCCACGAAAAACTCTTGAATCGACAATTGCGCAGGCTCAGAGAGCTCGAAGAGCAACACCGCGATGAGTGCCTGTGTTAAATTGAGGGGCACGAATGATCGATCAATTTCCCGATTTGTTAACTCAGATTTCTGCCGCAGAGAGTGAGCGTAGTGCTGCTCTCTGCAGCCGGCTTGCTGACACCTTCGAGGATGATTTGCTTGAGCACGATGGATTCCCCGATGCCCATTTAAATTTCTTCTTAGCCTTGCTATCGAAGAAGCAGTACTACGACAAGCCAGGTGTTTGGAATTTTATTCTTGCTGTGAATAATTCGAGGGATGCTTTGACCAGCGCACAGTGCGAACGCATCACGACTGCCTTCATCGATAACTTTGCGGCTTATCAGGACAAGGATTTGTGCTTTGCTGTCTGCGACTTTGTCGCTCGAAATTTGGAGTCATTTAAAGCATCTGACTTGCTGCAACAGTTGAAGCGCCTAGAGTTGCAGAAAGCCGCTGATTTGCGGGGTTATGCAGATGAAGGCCTCTATATTCTTGGACAAGAGATTAAGCGTGCGGCTCGGAATGCTACAAACTAAATAACTGTTCACGTCTGTCCTGCCAGAGCAAACAGCCAATCTCCTTCTTAACCTAAAACAGAAGGTCGCCTGCAACTCCTTAGTCGCTAAGGCTGGGGTTCACCGTGCCACCAGCATTGGTCATGGTGGCCAGCTTGTGGATTTTCGTGCTTGATTGATCCGTTTTTCCATCGAACGAAGAATCATTGGTCACACCCCTTTGCATAGGACTGAAGGGCAAAATTCAGGTTGTGATAGGGTCAAGTTACTGCGAAAAAGGCGGGCACATCGACGCGGAATTCAACAGTCAGTAAGTCCCAGGCACAAAAATCCCGCTATCCACCGCCTTGATATCCGTCCGCCCGCAAAACGCCATGGTCAGGTCCAGCTCCTTGTGGATGATCTCCAGCGCCTTGGTCACGCCCTGTTCGCCCATGGCGCCCAGGCCGTAGAGAAAAGCGCGGCCTATATAAGTGCCTTTGGCGCCCAGGGCAATCGCCTTGAGCACGTCCTGGCCGGAGCGTATGCCGCCGTCCATGTGCACTTCAATCTGGCTGCCGACGGCCGCGATGATCTCGGGCAGGCAGGAGATGGAGGACATCGCGCCGTCAAGCTGGCGGCCGCCGTGGTTGGAGACGATGAGGGCATCGGCGCCTGAGTTGACGGCGAGTTTCGCGTCCTCGACGTCCTGAATGCCCTTGAGGATGAGCTTGCCGCCCCAGCGTTTTTTGATCCACTCCACGTCGCCCCAGTTGAGGGCCGGGTCGAATTGCTTGGCGGTCCATTCCGAGAGCGAGCCCATGTTCTCCACGCCCTTGACGTGGCCCACGATGTTGCCGAAGCCGTGGCGTTGGGTGCCCAGCATGCCCAAACCCCAGCGCGGCTTGGTCATGAGGTTGAGGATGGTGGAGAGTGTGGGTTTGGGCGGGGCGCTCAGGCCGTTCTTGAGGTCTTTGTGGCGCTGGCCGAGGATTTGCAGGTCCAGCGTGAGCACCAGCGCGGAGCAGTTGGCGGCTTTGGCGCGGTCTATCAGGCTTTCGATAAAGGCGCGGTCCTTCATCACATAGAGCTGGAACCAGAAGGGGTGCCGGTCGGTGCCGGCGGCCACGTCTTCGATGGAGCAGATGCTCATGGTTGACAGCGTGAAGGGGATGCCGAATTTTTTGGCGGCGCGGGCGCCCAGGATTTCACCGTCGGCATGCTGCATGCCCGTGAGGCCCGTGGGCGCGATGGCGACGGGCATGGCGACCGGCTGGCCGATCATGGTGGTGGCCGTGCTGCGGTTTTCCATATTGACGGCGACGCGCTGGCGCAGCTTGATCTTCTGGAAGTCGCTCTCGTTGGCGCGGTAGGTGCTTTCGGTCCACGAGCCGGAATCGGCATAGTCGTAGAACATGCGGGGCACGCGTTTTTTGGCCAGGACGCGCAGGTCTTCAATATTGGTGATCACGGGCACGGCGATAGTCTCCTTGGTCGCCCAATGCTAAGGGTTTGGGCTGCCCGGCGATTGAATAAATTTTGGCGGGCTTCAAATTATTTCAATACGGGCGCCTTGGCGCCGGCCGCGGCCTTGGCCTCGTGCACGCCGGCGCCGCGCACTTCAAAGCGAATCTCGTCGGCGACCTTGCCGCCGGCATCGACCAGCTGCACCACATGCCGGCCCGGCCAGGGCAACCACTGGGCCTGCGGGCCGCGCGCGAATTCCTTGCCGTCTATCAGCCAGCGCGTGCCGCGGCCTTCTGCGCTGAAGCTGATGCGCTGGTGCTTGGGCGGGATGTCCGGGTCCAGCGCGATGATGGTGCCCGAGGCCGGGGCGGTGATGCGGGGCGGGGCGTCGGGTTCGGTCGTGGCTTTTTTGCCGGACCTGGAGGCCTTGGCCGGGCCGAAATCGCCGGTGCTGGAATTCGCGGCAAACATCGCCTGCTCCGTGCCCTGGATAAACCACTCGCTGCGCGCGGCCTCCAGCGGCGTACCGCCCTGATTGCCGAACTGCGTGCGGCTTTGCACCAGGCCGGCGGGCGGTGTCGGCGCGCGGCTGCGTTCGGTCTTGTGCAGGTAATTCATGAGCGCCGCCCAGATGGGCGCCGCGCCGCTGGTGCCGCTCACGTCCCACATGGGCGCGCCGCTGGCATTGCCTACCCACACGCCCACGGTGTAGCGCTGCGAAAAGCCCATGGCCCAGTTGTCGCGCATGTCCTTGCTGGTGCCGGTTTTGACGGCCGTCCAGAAGCGGGTGGCCAGCACGCTGTCGGTGCCGAAGGTGCGCGCGCGCGCCAGCGGGTCGGCCATGATGTCGGTCGCGATAAAGGCGGCGCGCGGGTCCAGCGCCGGTTTAAAGACAGGTTTGGGGTTTTTCGCGAGTGAGGGCGCGCTGTAGCGCCCGCCGTTGGCCAGGGTGCGATAGGCATTGGTGAGCGACAGCAGCGAAACCTCGCTGCTGCCCAGCGCCAGGCTGTAGCCGTAGTAGTCGCCCGATTCCTTGAGCGGCAGGCCCACGGCCTTGAGCTGTTTGTGGAAGGCGTCGGGCGAGACCATGACCAGCGTGCGCACGGCCGGCACATTGAGCGAGGCGCCCAGCGCGGTGCGCGCCGACACCAGGCCCTTGAACTGACGGTCGTAGTTTTGCGGGATGTAGAGGCCGCCCGAAGTCTGTATCTGCGAGGAGGAATCTTCGAGCAGCGAGGCCGCCGTGATGCGCTTCTCGGCAATCGCCTGTGCATACAAGAATGGTTTGAGCGTGGAGCCCGGCTGGCGCAAGGCCGTCACGCCGTCGACCTCGGCTGCATCGCTCAACTCACCCGAGGAGCCCACCCAGGCCAGCACCTCGCCGGTGGCGTTGTCCAGCACCACGATGGCGCCGTCTTCCACGTGGCGGCCGCGCAGCTCGCGCAGCTGCTGGGTCAGGGTTTGCACGGCGAAGCGCTGGAGCGGGGCGCGTAGGGTGGAGGCCAATGCCCAGGGCGCGTTAACCCGGCCTGGGGCGTTGCCGGCCTGGGCGGCCACCAGCCGGCGCGCCAAATGCGGCGCCACGCCCTCGCTCGCATCAAAAGCCTTGCGCTGCAGCGCGGCGGCGGCAAACAGATCGAGCCCCTCGCAGTCCACCTTGGCGGGTGCTTGCATGACCTTGAGTACGCCGCAGGCGCGCTGCGAAACCTGCGCCGCCTTGGCGTTGGGCGCGCGCACCAGTGCCGCCGCGATCGCCGCCTCGCGTTCGTCCAGCCCATGCGCGGCCTTGCCGAACAGTGTGCGGCTCAGCGCGTCTATACCCACCATTTCGCCACGAAAGGGCACAAGATTCAGGTAAGCCTCGAGGATCTGGTCCTTGCGCCAGCGCGCTTCCAATATCTGGGCCGAGACGGTCTGGCCGACTTTTTGCGTGATGCTGCGCCCGCCCGCGCCGGCGCGCCAGTCTTCGTCCAGCAGCCCGGCCAACTGCATGCTGATGGTGGAGGCGCCGCGTGTTTTGGTGTTCCACAAATTGCCCCAGGCTGCGGCCGAGACCGCGCGCCAGTCCACGCCGCTGTGCTCGTAAAAACGCTTATCCTCGCTGAGCACCAGCGCCGTGCGCAGGGCGGGCGACACATCGGGCAGCGCCACCCACTGGCCGCGCCGCACAGCCTTGTCGGTGCGCAGGCGCTGCAGCAGCTCGCCGTTGCGGTCCAGCACCAGGGTTTCGGAGGGTTTGAAGTCGCGCTTGACTTCGTCGAAGCTGGCGACGGCGTGGGCGGGGCCCGTGGTGCACGCCGCCAGCAGCAGCGCAGCCGCGATGTGGCGTCTGATTCTGCTCATACCGCCAACCCCAGCTTGGTCGCCGCGCTGAAAAGCTGCAGCAGCTGCGCCTGCCAGAGCCCCTCGGCGTCCACGGCGGTCTGCACCAGCACGGTCTGCGTGACGCGGTCCACCAGCACGCGCTGGCCGTGGTGGCCGTTCATCATCATCCAGCTGCCGTCGGGCTTGGGGTGCCAGAAAAAGTACTTGTAGCCGAAATAGCGCATGGCCGTGCCGTGCCGGCCCTGGGCGTCGGCGGCCGACCAGGAGGAACATTCGTCTATCCATTTTTTGCTGACGACCTGGCGGCCTTCGATGGCACCGTTCTGCGCGATCAGCTGGCCCAGCCGGGCCCAGTCGCGCAGCCGCGCGCCAAAGCCTATGCAGTTGAACTCCTTGCCCTTGCTGTCGCACAGCCAGCTGGCGTCGCCCTCGGCGCCCAGGGGCTGCCACAGGACTTCCTCGCAAAAGGCGGCAAGGGGCTTGCCGGTAATCTGGCGTATCACCATGCCGATGGTCAGCGGGCACAGCTCGTTGTAGTTGTAGCGGGTGCCGGGCGGCTCCTGCACGGCGTTCCAGCCGCGCACCACGGCCTCCAGGTCGGTGTTGCCGCCGGAGAAGGCGCGCGGGTAGATCGTGGGGTTGTCGCGGTCGTGCAGTATGGCCGCGCCGCTGGACATATTCGCCAGATGGCGCAGGGCGATGCCGCCGTGCAGTGTGCCCTTGAGGTCCTCGACATACATCTGCGGCGTGTCGTCCATGGAGCGGATCAGGCCGCGGTCCAGGCAGATACCCAGCAGCAGCGAAGTCACGCTCTTGGCCATGGACCAGCTGGTCATGCGCATCTCGGGCTTGCGGTCGAACTGGTAGGACTCCAGCAGCACCTGGCCCTTGCGCGCGACCAGCAGGCCTGTCACCGGCCAGGCCTTGAGGTAGTCCGCCGCCGATGCCGCGACCGGTGCAAAGGCCTTGAGGTTGTCAGCCGAGGCCACCACCAGCGGGGAAGCCTGCGCCGGCGCGGCGATGGGGCGCGCGCGGAACATGGCCTCGAAGCCGCCCGAATAATTGCCGATGCGGTAGTCCTTGTCGGTCCAGTTGCCGTTGGGGCCCCTGCCTGTCGGGTAGCCCAGGCTGCGCTGCCAGTCGGCGGCCGCCGCGGCCGCCGCGCGCGGCAGGGCAATACCCGCGGCGAGTGCGGCTGCGAGCGAAGCGGCGACGGCGCGGCGCTGGATCATTTCGCGGCTTCCACCTTGACCCGCGCATTCGGGAATTCACCGAACATCTCGGGCGCATACATGGCTTCCACGCGGCTGGGCGGCAGCGCGAAATCGCCGACGTTGTTCAGGCGCACGGTGTATTCCATCTTGACCACGCCCTTGGGCAGGTACTCGTAGTAACTGCGGAAAGCCTCGAAGCTGCGCTCCTCAAACGCAGGCCAGCCGGCGCCGGTCTTCTTCTCGCCGCTGGTGGCGATCTCGGAATCGCGGCCCAGGCCGCCGCCCAGAATCGTCGCGCCGCCGGGTACCGGGTCGCTGATGACGACCCAGGTCATGTCGGCACTCGCGTTGACTTCCAGCGAGATGCGGATCACGTCGCCGCGCGTGTAGACGCCCTTGACGGCTTGTTCGACCGGTGTGATGGTCTTCTTGATCTGGTAGCCGGCGTTGAACGGTTCCTTGAGCTGTATGGCCGCGATGGACTGCAGCGTGAGCCAGGGCTTGCCCGGGCCCTGGTGGGTCACGGTCAGCGTGTCTTTCGTGGCGCTGCCCCAGGGCAGGAACATGCTGTTGTTGCGCAGGTTGCCGGGCGAGGCCGGCGCGCCGAAGAAGGTGGTCTGGTTGGGCGCGCCGGCCGCGTCCGTGGTCTTGACGCGGTCGACCTTGGCCCACTCCACGCTGGCCGCACTCGCGGCGGCAGCGGCCAGCGTGGCCTTGGTCACGCCGGCCACGGGCGTGGCTTCGAATTTGGCCGAGAACTTGTCCAGCGCCAGGCCGCCCCAGAGGTTGGCCGTGGTGGTGTGCCAGGCGCCTTTTTGCTGGCGCGAGATAAAGCCATTGGCCAGGCGACCCATGTCGTCCTTCCAGGCCGGGTCGTCCATCACGGCCAGCATCAGGCGCGCGGTGTTGACGTCGCCGTTGGTCATCAGCCACCACCAGTAGTCGTCTTTTTCGGTGCTGAAGATCAGCTTGGTGCCCTGGAAGGACAGGCGCGAGCGCAGCACCTGGTTGGCCTCGGCAATGCGCTGCTCGCGCTGGGGCGCGTCGGCCACACGCTTGAGGATGTTGAGCCAGTCGATCACCGCATGCGTGGGCCACTGGTTGGGCGCGATGGTGATGCTGCCCAGCATGCGGCCCTGGGCCTTGCCGTAGCGCGACAGCGCCTCCAGCGCGGCCAGCTTGCGCACGTCGAGGTCCTTGCGGGGGCTCCAGAAGTCGCGCTGGATCCGGCCTTCGACAAAGGCGATCAGGCCGCGCTCCATGGGCGCTCTGGCCTCGTCGGGCAGGGCAAAAGCCGGGTTGAGGCCGGAGGCCTCGTGTGTGGCTGCCAGCAGGTAGGCCGTCAGCGCGTCGCTGCCGCGGTTGGCTTCGCCGTCGCGCGGCGGGAAGTAGTTGGCCAGGCCGTCGCTGTCGAGGTAGGTGGGCAACTGCGCCAGCACGGTCTGCCAGAGCTTGCCGTCGCGCAGGCCCACGGCCTTGCTGGTTTTTTGCTCCAGGCAGATGAAGGGGTACATCGCGAAGTAATCGCGCACGCCGTCCATGCCTTCGGCTAATTTTGGCTGCAGCGACATCTTGAGGCCACCGCGGCCCGGCAGGGCGTCGGCCGGCGGGTTCACGTCCAGCGTGAAGCTTCCGTCGACCTGCACCAGCGTGGCCTGCTGCACCGTCAGCGGCACGGCCGGAATGATGCGCTGGCGCGCCTTGAGGCCATCGCGCGCACCGCTGATGGTGTCCTTGGCTTCGATCTCCCACAGGATGGCTTCGGCGCGTGTGAGAGCTAGTTGCGCGGGCGCGGTGACCATCCAGGCCACTTCGCGTGCCTCGCCGGCGGGGATGTCCACGGTCTGCGGCTTCAGGTCGAGCAGCGTGGCGCGCGGGCTCACTTCGACCTTCATCGCGGCCTTGGTGGTGTTGCGCAAGGTCAGCTGCGCGCGGAACTGGTCGTCCTCACGCACCAGCGGCGGCAGGCCGCTGATGATCTGCAAGTCCTGCGTGGCGCGTATCGAGGTCTGGCCGGTGCCGAAGAGGCCGGTGCCGGCATCGGCCACAGCGACGATCTTGAAGGTGGTCAGCGCGTCATTGAGCGGCACCGTCACCACGGCCTGGCCCTTGGCGTCCAGCACCACGCTGGGGTTCCACAGCAGCAGGGTTTCCAGCAGCTCGCGTGTGTTGCTGCGCCCGCCGCCGCCGCCGGCCGCCACGGCCTTGCGCCCGTAGTGCCTGCGGCCAATGATTTCCATCTGCGCGGTCGAGGTCTCCACGCCCCAGGCGCGGCGCTGCAGCATGGCACCCAGCAAATCCCAGCTGTCGTTGGGCATCAGCTCCAGCAGCGCCTGGTCCACCGCGGCCAGCGCCACTTCGGCGTTGGCGGCCGGCTGGCCGTTGGGCAGCTTGGCCGTGATGGTGACTTTCGCCTGGCCGCGCACCGCGTAGCTTTCCTTGTCGGCTTTCACGCTCACGTCGAGCTGGTGGGCTTTGGTGCCCACGCGGATTTCCGCCACGCCCAGACGGAAGGCCGGCTTGCTCAAATCAACCAGCGCGGTGGGCGCGACGTATTCGCGGCCTTCGTACCAGAAGGAAGTCCACCACTCGCGCGGCGCCTTGTAGCCCCAGGTGAAGAAGCTGTACCAGGGCACTTCGCGCAGCCGGCCGCGCAGGGCCAGCACGCTGACGTACACATTCGGGCCCCAGCCCTCCTTGATCTGCAGGTTGACGGTCGGGTCCTGGCCGTTGAGCTGCACCACCTGGGTTTCGATCACGCCTTCGCGTTCAATCGCGACCAGTGCCGTGGCGAAGCGGAAAGGCATGCGCACCTGGAACTTGGCCATCTCGCCGGGCTGGTAGCTTTTCTTTTCGGGCAACACGTCCATGCGGTCGTGGTCTTCGCCGCCGAACCAGAGCTCGCCCTGGCGCGTGACATAGACATTGCTGGCCGCCTGAATGGTGTTGCCGTCCTTGTCCTTGGCGGTCACGATGAGTTCCACCTCGCCCGGCTCGCCGAGCTTGGTCTCGCACAGCAGCAGGCCGCGCGAGTCGCTCTTGCCGCTGCAGACGCTGCCGAGGTCCTTGGTCTCGGTCTTGTTGTCATAGGTGTAGAAGCCGCCCACCATGCGCTTGCGGCTGGTGGTGGTGATGCGCGCCACGGCTTTCACCTCGAGCGATACGCCTGGGGCGACCTTGCCTGTGAGGTCCAACGCCAGCGCCTGGAATTTGATTTTCTGGCTGGAGGAAACCCAGCCTTCGGTCTTGATACCGGCCACCACGGCGGCGGGCCAGACGGTGGAGACGCTGCGTATCGTCTGCACTTCGCCATTGGGGTCGGCATAGCTGGCTTCCATCAGCAGCTCCTGCGGCTGCCTGTGCGCGGGGATGTCGTTGATGGTGAGCTTGCCCGCGCCGTTGCGGTCCAGCGTGAGCGGCAGCTTGTCGGCGATCACGCGCTGGTCTTGCGAGGCTGTGCGTTCTTCGTTGTCCTGGTTGCCGCTGCTGTCGCGGTTGTTGCGCGGCGGCATGAAGTTGAATTCTTCATAGTCGCTGTAGCTCAAACTCTTGGCGCGCACCAGCGCCGATACACGCACCGGCAGGTTGACGGCGCCGCCGCCCGAGACGTAGTTGATCTGCACGTCGGTTGGCACGGACTTCACGTTGATGAGCGCCTTCTTCTCGGAAGGGTTGATGCGGCCTTCGAGCACCGGCAGGCGGAACTCTTCGACACGGAACTGCCCGCTGCTGAAGCTGCGGGCGCGGTTGCCCCGGCCCTTACCGCTGTCGTTCGGGGCCTTGAGCTGGACTTCGTAAATCCCCAGCTTGGCGGCCGGCGGGATCGCAAAAGTGTTCTCGGCGCTCAGGCCGCCGGTGGCCGTCTTGCGCCAGCTGATGGGCTGGGTGTATTGCTGGCCGCTGCCCACATGGGTGACGACCAGGGTGGCCGGCGTGCCCTCGGGCAGGCCGAAGCCCTTGCTGGTTTCGGTGCGCAGCACATGCTTCATGGACACGGTCTCGCCGGCCCGCAGCAAGGTGCGATCAAAAATCGTGTGGGCCCGCTCGTCGGGCAGAGGGTCGCGGCTGGTCGGCACATTGAAGCGCCAGGGCTCTATGCCCTTGTGCCAGTCGCTCCAGGTAAAGGCCAGGTCTTCGACACCGGCTACTTTGCTGCGCGCGCTGACGAAATAGGCATTGCGGTAGTCGTCGTTGTTGCTGCCCGAGCAGCGCGGCGGCTCGGACGACAGTTCGCTGAAATTCGCGATACCCTGCGCGTTAGTGACCGCCTTGGCGACTTCGGTGCCGTTGCAGCCCGAGACGCGCACCGTGGCACCCGCCACCGGTGTGCCCTTGTCGAGTGTGGTGACCCAGGCCAGCGAGTTTTCGCGGCCCAGCTTGAAATGCACGCCCAGGTTGGTCACCAGGGCCGAGGTGCGCACATACATGGTCCGGCTCGCACCGTGGCGCTCGTCCAGCAGCGAGGTACCGAGTTTTTGCGAGGCGATCTCGACCACATGGAAACCGGGCGCCAGAGGGATGCCCACGACTTCAAAGGGGCGCGGGTCGTTGCCCACGGGCTTGGGCAGGTCCAGCGTCTTCACGCCGGCCTGGCCGCCCAGCAAAGACAGCATGCGCGACTGAACATGGTCCTTGTCGCGCGCTTCCAGCGGCTTGGGCAGCGGGCCCTTGACGTCGGCGGCCGCCGCCTTGCGCGAGACTTCGTATTCGTCATAGCGCTGCACCTTGCGGAACCAGGCAATGATGTCGGCGTCGGTGCGCGGCTGCAGGTCGCTGACCTTGCCGGCGCCCGGGGCGAGACCTTTGACCTGCAGGGCCGCTTCCACGTTGCGCAGCGTCACCGGCAGCAGGGCCGGGTCGCCGGGCTTGGTATTGGGTTCGGCAAAACGCTCGACGATGCCGAAGGGCGAGGCGGCGAATTTCGCCAGCGGCGGCATTGCGCCGGTGGCCACCTTCAGCGGAAAGCTGTCGGCATTGCGCAGCGTGCGGCCCGAGGCGTCCTTGAAATCCCGCGGCAGCTCCAGCGAGAACTGGGCCTGTTCCGGAAACAGCGGCTTGAAAGTGATGTTGGTGACCACGTTGTCGCCGTCGCTGTTGCCTTCTTCAAAAGAGGGCTTGAGCGTGTCCTTGTCGCCTTTGAGGCGTATTCCCTCGGCCAGCTTGCGCGGCACGGGCGCATTGAAAGACAGGCTCATGGGCCGCATCGGCAGGCAGGCCGACTGGGCGTTTTCGCGCTCGCAGCTGAAGCTGGCGGAGAAGGGCTCGCGCACCTGGAAGTTGTAGCGTTTTTCGACCGAATTGGGCACGCCGCTGGGCGTGCTCACGCCCTTGCCGTAGACCAGCTGCAGCTTGCTGGCCGAGCTCAGGCGCCGGTTGCAGGCCAGGGTGACGTAGCGCAGCGGCTCGCTTGCCGCGGCCTTTTCCAGGCCCTGGGACTTGAGCAGCTCCTCGCGCTCCTTGCCCTCGATCAGCTTGACGGGCACGCGCTCGCCCAGGCCTTCGACCGCGCACCAGACGTTTTCGCGAACGCTTTGCAAGGTGGCAGGGCCGTTGAGCTGCAGCAGGAAGTACTGCTCTTCGTCGATGCGCTGGTAGGTGCCGGGGCGCAGGTTCTGGATGAACGGACCGCCGGTGTTGAACTTGTAGGAAGAGGGGCCCGCCACCGGCTGGCCCTTGGGCGACTTGAAGGTGCCGACCAGGTTGACTGTGCAGCTCACGCCGGGCGGCAGGTCGTTCTCGAATTCAAACGCCCATTCGCGCTCGTTGATCCAGCGGCCCGAACCCTTGGTGGCCTGGGCGTCGCTGCAGCTCAGCGACAGCGGGGCGGGCGCTTTCGGGTCGCCGAAATTGACGGCCCCTTCATCGAACTTGGCGACGATCTGCCGCACACGCGCGACCTCGCCCTGGGGTGAGAGACTGGTGACCTGCAGGGCATGGGCATGCAGCGAGGCCGCCGCGATCAGTGCCAGGGCGGCTTTTTTTATGGTTGGGCTCACGTTTCCTCCTCTTTCGGAAGGGCAAGCGTAGCCGATTTATATGTAACAAGGTATGTACGGCGAGGGGAAAATTGCCGGGGCATTCACTGCGGGTCACCGCGGCGTACCCGGTGGCAAAACCGCTGTCGTCGGTGCGGCCCAAAGCGGATATGTAAGCTGTCGACATCGAATGGAAGCATCCAAATGCCAAACACAAACCCCTCACCAGGCCTTTCATCCCTCAAGTCCCTGTCCACCTATAAGGCCTGGGCCCACCTGGCATGGCTGCTGATGCCCATGCTCTCATGGGCCGGCGGTGCGGAATTCGCGTTGCGCTGGAGCAGCGGCGGGCCGGTGTCCGCCGAGGAGGCCGTGGCGGTGATGGGCCTGGAGGGCAGCCGCAAGGTCACGGAATATGAGGTGGAGTACTTCACGGTGTCGGCGCCGCCGGTGGCCACCGAGCCGCCGGCGATAGGCCGCAGGCGAACCCGGTCCGACGGCAAGGTCGAGCTGACGCTGAAGTACCGCAGCCCCCAGCCCTTCGGCAGCGGCTTTGACACGGAGGCGGCCTGCGCCCTGGGGAAAAACACCAGCGTCAAGCAAGAGACCGACATATCAGTGCTGCAGACGCTGGAGCCCGGCCGGGCCTATTCGATTTCCTGCGAGCGCGAAGCAAAGAAGGTGCTTGATTTTCCCGAAGCCATGCGTGCGAAGGCCATGGGCTGCAAGAACCGCATGAAACGCGTTGCCGTCGGCGCGTTCAAGGTGGAGGAGTGGCAGCTTCCCCAGGGCCGGCTTCTGGAAGTCTCCATGCCGGGGAGTGACACGCCGCAGGATCTCGCGCTCTTCATGGCAAAGGTCAAGCCCTTGCTGGACAAGGGTGTGGTGGTCGTGGATCGCAGCAAGACCCAGGCGGGAAGCGGCTGCGGCTAGGATTTACGCAGATTTATTACAGGGCTACCGCGCAAGCGCGACCGCATCGGCACCCGCCGGGTAGTGCAGCGTGCCGTCCGCATCGTTCACGGCACGCCACACCGCTTGGGCCACGTCCGCCGCGGTGGTCACGGCCGTCATCGTTCCCAGCGAGGCAAAAATGCTTTGCGCGAATGGCGCATAAGCCTCGGGAATCAGGCCCTGCATGCGTTCGGCCCCGTTCGCGGTGAAGCGCGTGCCCGGCCCGTAACCCGGCTCGACCAGCTTCACGCCGATATTGAAGGGCGCCAGCTCCAATGCGAGCGATTCGGTAAAACCGGTGATCGCCGTCTTGCTCGCGGTATAGGCTGCCACCAGCGGCATAGGCGCCAGCGTCACGGTGGATGTCACGTTGACCACCAGGCCGGCCTGGCGGGCGCGGAACTGCGGCAACACGGCCTGGGCCATGGCCATCATGCCGAAAGTGTTGGTTTCGAAGATCTCGCGCACCGTGGCCATGGGCGTCGCCTCAAAGGCACCGAAGAGGCCCAGGCCGGCGTTGTTCACGAGAACGTCGATGGGCCCGGCGGCCTCGATCGCCGCGGCGATGCTCGCGGGCCGGGTCACGTCCAGCGGCAGCACGCGCAAGTGTTCCGAAGGCGGCAGCACCTCCGTTCGCGGCGTCCGCATGGTGGCAATGACTCTCCAGCCCTGGGCGTGGAAGTGGCGCGCGGTTTCCAGGCCGTAGCCGGAGGAGCAACCGGTGATCAGAATGGTTTTCATGCTGTGTTTCCTTGGGTGTGGGTTTGAGGTGGCGTAACGATATCGCCCAGAGACAGGACTTACTACAATTCAGAGTCCGTAATTAATTCGCAAAAGTCCGGATATGGTCGACCCTCTCGCCGAAGTCATCGCGCTGCTCAGGCCGCGCGCCGTGTATTCCAAGGTGATCAGCGGCGCTGGTGCCTGGGCCGTGCGCTATGCGGAATTCGGCCAGCCGAGCTTCTGCACCATGCTGGAGGGCGAATGCGTCCTGGCCGTGGACGGGCAGCAGCCCATCACGCTGGTGGCCGGCGATTTTTTGCTGATGCCGGCCACTCCCGGGTTCACGATGTCCGCGGTGGCGCCGGCGGCTCCCGTGTGGATGGATCCCAAGGCAGGACCCGCACCCGAGGGTGAAATTCGCCATGGCCATCCTGAAGGCCCGCCCGACGTGCGCATGTTGGGCGGCTATTTCGCTTTTGATTCACCCGATGCGGCCCTGATGGTCTCGCTGCTGCCGGCCGTGCTGCATGTGCGCGGCATAGGGCGGTTGCCTCTGCTGGTGCAGCTTGTGAGGGAGGAGTCCACGGCGCAGCGGCCCGGCCGTGAGCTGGTGCTCGGGCGGCTCATCGAAGTGCTGCTCATCGAAGCGCTGCGTGGCGCGCCCACCGACGGCGCACCGCCGGGGCTGCTGCGCGCCCTGGCCGACACCCGGCTGGCCGCCGCGATGCGGCACATGCACGGCGAGCCCGCGCGCGCATGGACAGTGGTGGAGCTCGCGAAGAAGGCGGCGCTGTCGCGGTCGGCTTTCTTTGAGCGCTTCTCGCGCGCCGTGGGCCTGCCGCCCATGGAGTACCTGCTGGCCTGGCGCATGGCCATCGCGAAAGACCTGCTCAGCCGCGGGGACGTCGCGCTGGCCGAGGTGGCCGAGCGCGTGGGCTACAGCTCGGCCAGCACCTTCAGCACCGCGTTCAGCCGCCATGTGGGACAGGCGCCGGGTCGCTATGCGCGACGGCAAGAGACTGTCCTGTCTTAGGACGGCGTCGCGTGAAAATGCAAGCCTGATAGATTCGGGCATGCTAGAAAACCACCGGCTGAAAGAGTACAAGGAAGCACCATGTCAATGACCGGAAACTGCCTGATGTTGTCAGAAGCCCAATTGGCTGCCGTCATCGAAGATCCGGAGAAGGCGATAGCCCTCGCTTACCCGGAGGACGATCAGCTTCCGCGCGCGCTGGACCTGGATAAATCGTGGCATCTGGTTCACTTCCTGCTGAACGGCGAGACGTGGGGTGGGGAGCCGCCACTGGGCAACGTCATTCTGGGCGGCACGGAATTGGCGGAAACCGACGCCGGTTATGGGCCGTTCCGGTACCTGGTCGCTTCCGAAGTTCGCGATTCGTCATTGGCACTGGCGCAGGTCTCGGCCGATGATTTGTGGCGTGGTTTCGACAGGCAAAAGGTAAGGGACGCCGAAATCTACCCTGAGGCCTGGGTGGGCGATGAGACGGAACGAAGGTACATCAGGCAAAACTACGAGGCGCTGCGCGAATACTTTGCAGAAGCCGCGAAGCAGGGTGCCGCAATGCTGCTATACATATCGTGACGCTGGCCCTTGCGGCCGCGGGTCGTTCCAGGCCGAAAACCCAACCACGCAAGCCATGAAACCCGAAGTCCAGCCCAACAAAATTGTCGTCCTGTCCGGCTCCGGGGTCAGTGCGGAGAGCGGCCTGCCGACCTTCCGGGACTCGGGCGGCCTGTGGAGAACTTTCTCGTGGCAGGAAGTGGCAAGCCCTGAAGGCTGGAAGCTGCGTCCCGAATCGGTGCTGGCCTTCTACAACGAGCGCAGGCTGCTGGCCTGGCAGGCCAGGCCCAATGCGGCGCACACGGCAATCGCTTCGCTGGAAGCGGCTTATGAGGTGGTGGTCATCACCCAAAACGTCGATGAGCTGCATGAGCGGGCCGGCTCCAGCAAGGTCATCCATGTGCACGGCGAACTGGCCTATGCGCGGGGTACCTCCGAAACGCCCAAACGCTACCGGATTGATGGAAACCCGATTTCCATGGGGCAGCTTTGCGAAGACGGCACCCAGCTGCGGCCCGATATCGTCTGGTTCGGAGAGGAGATGCGGTTTTTCGAGGAAGCGCGCATGCACGTCGCCACCGCCGCCAGGGTGCTGGTGGTGGGTACCTCACTTTCGGTCTATCCCGCCGCTTCGTTGGTGAAAGCGGCGCGGGGCAGGGCGAAAAAAGTGCTTGTCGCATTCGAGGTCAACAAACCGCCCTACGGATTTACTTTCATGCGGGGCAAGGCGACCGAGATCGTCCCTGCCCTTGCCACCACCTGGCTCAAGGAAGCGGCCCAGCCTGCAGGCTGAAGCAGTGCAAAGCCGCAAGCGCGGTGCCGCCTTGCCATACGGTGTAGCCTACGCCCATGGATTCCCTGATCACCGCCTCTTCGCGCGCGCTGGCCGCCGGTGATGCGCTGGGCGCGCTTAAACGGGTGGCGCTGCGCGACGACCCGCCGGCGCTGGCCTTGCGCGGCATTGCCATGGCCCAGCTCGGTGAGCACCCGCGTGCGCGCGAGCTGCTGCGGCGCGCGGCGCGCGGCTTCGGCGCGCATGAGGCCTTGTCGCGTGCCCGCTGTGTGGTGGCCGAGGCCGAGGTGGCGCTGGCCATGCGCGACTTCACGGGCTCGCCGCGCGCGCTGGCGGCGGCCTCCGCCACGCTGGACGCCCACGCCGACCATGCCAATGCGCTGCAGGCCTGGCTGGTCACGGCGCGCCGTTTTTTGCTGCTGGGCCGGCTCGAGGAGGCCAGGGCTGCGCTGGCGCGGCTTGATGCGCGCGGCCTGCGGCCCTCGCTGAGGGCGGTGGCCGAATTGACCGCGGCCGAGCTGGCGCTGCGCTCGCTGCAGGTCGGTGAGGCGCGCCTGGCACTGGCGCGCGCACAGGCGGCGGCCGAGCGCGCGCAGGTGCCTGCCTTGCAGGCCGAGGTGGCGGAGGCGCGGGCCGCGCTCGACAGGCCGGCCGCCCGGCGGCTCACACCCGTCGGCGAGCAGGTGCTGCGCCTGGACGAGGTGTCGGCGCTGCTGGCGTCCGACGCGCTGGTGGTCGATGCCTGCCGGCATGGGGTTGGCGCCGGCGGGCAGTGGCGGCCGCTGGCGCGCCGGCCCGTGCTGTTTGCCCTGGCCCGCGCGCTGGCCCAGGCCTGGCCCGGTGATGTGGAGCGCGAGGCCTTGATTGCGCAGGTGTTTCGCACTAGGCACCCTGACGAGACACACAGGGCGCGCCTGCGGGTCGAGATAGGCCGGTTGCGCGCATTGGTCAAGCCGCTCGCGGCGATTGAAGCGACCGAGAGGGGTTTTATCCTGAAGCCGCTGGGCGGACGCGACGTGGCCGTGCTGGCGCCGCCGCTGGACGGCGAGCAGGCCTCGCTGCTGGCGCTGCTGTCCGACGGCGCGGCCTGGTCCACCTCGGCCCTGGCGCTGGCGCTGGGGGCCAGCCAGCGCACGGTGCAGCGCGCCCTGGCCGAGCTGGAAGGCGAGGGGCGGGTGCGCTCCATAGGCCGGGCGCGGGCCCAGCGCTGGCTGGCGCCGCCGCTGGCCGGATTCACGACGATCTTGTTACTCCCCGCTGCGCTGCCGATTGGATAGAGTTGTCTCCATGGCGTCGATGAACGGCGCGACAAGGAAGCACGATGACAAGCAAGACCCTCAGCAAGACACCCGAGCCCAAGGCGCGACCCGCCGAGATCGTGCGCGAATACGGCTTCCCCGGCATCAACGACATCGCCGGCGTGACCCATGACGGCCAGCGCGTCTGGGCCGCCGCGGGCAGCCAGCTGATTGCGTTTGACCCGACCAGCGGTGAGCAGATACGCACGCTGGACTGCGCGGGCGACGCCGGCACTGCCTTTGACGGCAAGTACCTGTACCAGATCGCAGAGTCGCGCATCGCCAAGATAGACCCGGCCAGCGGCAAGGTGCTGGCCACCATCCCCGCGCCCGGCGGCGGCGGCGACTCGGGCCTGACCTGGGCCGAAGGCAGCCTGTGGGTGGGCCAGTACCGCGATCGCAAAATCCACCAGATAGACCCCAAGACGGGTGCCATCCAGCGCACGATTGAATCGAACCGCTTTGTCACCGGCGTGACCTGGGTGGACGGCGAACTCTGGCACGGCACCTGGGAGGGCGACGATAGCGAGATACGCCGCATAGACCCCCAGAGCGGCGCCGTGATCACGCGGCTTGAAATGCCGCAGGGCGTGGGCGTCAGCGGGCTGGAGTCCGACGGCGCCGACCTGTTTTACGCGGGCGGCGGCAAGAGCGGCAAGGTCCGCGCCGTGCGGCGGCCCAAGGCTGCGTAAAGCCGTATAGAACGCAGCGCGCAAGGCAGGCAGAGCCCTTGCGCTGAGAGTTTCCCCGGCCTTCAGGCCACAACGAGCGCACCCGGAACCAGCACGGGTCGGGCAGCGCATTGACCCACGCGAACGGCTCATCGAGCCAAGGAGAGCACCATGAACACACCCAACACACAAACCAGCACCGCGAACCACGCCATTGTGCCCAGAGACCAATGGCTGGCCGAGCGCAAAACCCTGCTCGCGCAGGAGAAAGAACTGACGCGCCTGCGCGACCAGGTCGCCCGCGAGCGCCGCGCGCTGCCCTGGGTCCAGATCGAGAAGAACTATGTCTTCGACACGCCTCAAGGCAAACGCTCGCTGGCCGAGCTGTTTGAAGGCCGGCGCCAGCTGATGGTGCAGCACTTTATGTTCGGCCCGGGCTGGGAGCAGGGCTGCCCGAGCTGCTCCTACATGGCCGACCACACGGCCGGCATGCAGGTGCACCTGGAACATCGTGACGTGACGTTTGTGGCCGTCTCGCGCGCGACCCTGCCCGAGATTGAGCGCTTTCGCCGGCGCATGGGCTGGCAGTTCGCCTGGGTGTCGTCCAACGGCAGCGACTTCAACTACGACTTCCATGTGAGCTTCAGGCCGCAGGACCGCGTCGACGGCACCGTCAACTACAACTACGGCATGGTGGAGTTTCCGGCCGAAGAGGCGCCCGGCATCAGCCTGTTTTACAAGGACGGCGAGGGCCGGGTCTTTCACACCTATTCGACCTACGGCCGCGGCGTGGAAGTAATGATGGGCACCTACAACATGCTGGACCTCACGCCCAAGGGCCGTGATGAGACCGACGGCTTCTACAAGATGGACTGGGTGCGCCACCATGACCGCTACGAATCGCAGGCTGTGTTCACGCCCGCGCCCGAAGTCGATGCGTGCTGCAGCACGAAAGCCTGAGCGGACGGGAGTAACGCGACCATGGCAAGCCTTTGGCTCTGGCTGGCGGTGGCGGGCGTAGGCGCCCTGCATGGGCTGAACCCCGCCAACGGCTGGGCTTGCGCCGCCGCCTGGGGCTTGCGCTCAGGCAACCGTGCGCAGGCCTTGCGCGCGCTGTTGCCTGTCGCTGTGGGGCATGTCGCCTCGATTGCGTTGGTGGCGGGCGCCGTGGTGTGGGGCGTGGCCATGGACCGCTTCGCGCTGCAAGTCTTCGCGGGCGGCCTGCTGGCCGGCTGCGCCGTGCTTCACCTGTGGGGCCGCGCGCCCAGGGCGGCACGCGCGCCCGCGGGCCATGTCGGCCTGGCGCTGTGGTCTTTCATGATGGCCGGCGCGCAGGGCGCGGGCCTGATGCTGGTGCCTGCGCTGGTTCCGCTGTGCGCGGGGGAGGCATCGCTGGCCGGGATGGACGGCTTGGGCCCGCTGGCACTGGCGTTCGCGGCCTTGGTGGTTCATACCTCGGCCATGCTGGTTGTGACCGGCCTGGTGGCCAGCGGGGTGTGTCGGGGCGTGGAGGCCGGCGTCCCTTGGCTGGGCCGCCTCAGGGATTTAGCCGAGCAGGCGAAACAGGCCGTAAAGCGACAGCAGGGCCGTCAACACCAGCATGCCGGTCTTGACGCCGCGGCCACCGACCAAAGTTCCGATCACGCTGCAGGCCAGGATGGCGCCGAGGATGTAAGTTGTTTTCATGGGCTTGATGGTAATGCTTTGCCGGGTTCTATTGATGTGTCCGTAACTTATGACACCCCGCCGTTCGGGCTGAGCTTGTCGAAGCCCTTCGACAAGCTCAGGGCGAACGGTAGTCATGTGTCTGTCCTGATTTATGAAAATCTCAATAAGCCCGCGAAAGCCGCCGCGCAGGCTGCGAGCCACCGCGCGGCAGGCTGGCGCTGAACAGCGCCGCGGCCAGCGTGACCAGCCACGAGTAGTACACCCACAGCAAGAAGGCCAGCAGCGGCGCGAAGGCGCCGTAAATCGTGCGGTAGGTCGGCACATTGGCCAGGTAGATCGCGAAGCCCTGCTTGCCGAGCTCAAACGCGATGCCGGCCAGCATGCCCCCCGCGATCGCATCGCGCCAGCGCACCACGGTGTGCGGCACAAAACGGAACAAACAGGCAAAGCCCGCGGCGCTCAGCACCATGGGCCCGATGTTCAGCGCATGCGGCAGCCAGCCGGGCCGCGCCACCGGCAGCCCGCTGGAGGCCGTCGCCAGATAAGACGCGGCCCACAGGCTGGCGCCTATGAGCACCGGGCCGGTCAGCAGCATGCCGAGGTACAGGCCCAGCCGGCGCAGCAGCGGGCGCGGTTTTTTGACCTGCCATATGCGGTTCAGCGTCGTCTCCACACTCATGAGCAGTGCCAGCGCCGATACCAGCAGCAGCGCAAAACCCACCTGCGTCAGCCCGCCGGTATTGCCCGCGAACTGCGCCAGGTGCTTGAGCACCGTACGCGCGATGCCGTCCGGCAGCAAGCCGCGCAGCAAGTGCTCACGTATCGCATCCCCGGCCGCATGCAGGGCCGGTATGCGCGCGAACAGCGCAAAACTCAGCGCCAGCAGCGGCACCATGGACATCACCATGGTGAAGGTCAGCCCGCCCGCCGCCTGGGGCAAGCGCTCCTCCCGGCCACGCCGCAGCAGCCGGCTGATCAGGCCGCCCTGGTTTCTGCTGCTGCTTGTGCTCGTCGTTGCCATGCGGGGAATATAGCGGGGGCTGTGGGGGTTTCCGTCGGTACGCCGGGAAATACCGGGGTTTGCGCGTGTAAACGCGGCGTCTGCGCGACAAAGCTGGGTTGGGTGTGGTGCTGGACAAAAATGTGGCCCCCGTACACACGGGATTTTTTGTTTGGCAGCTATAGTGCAAATCTCACTCCACCGGACAGGCGCACGCAGGCCAGGCCATGCCGGCTATCTCAAACCTCAGGCAACATGCAATGAACCATCTGGTCCTGCTCGGCGACTCCATTCTCGATAACGGTGCTTACACCGCCGGCGGCCCGGCTGTCATCACGCATGTCCAGCGACAGCTTCCTGAGGGCTGGTGTGCTTCCTTGAGTGCGGTGGATGGTTCGACTACCGACGATATCCATTCCCAACTGAAGGCGCTTGCACCGGACGCCACGCACCTTTTGCTCAGCGTTGGGGGCAACAATGCCTTGCTTCGCGCCGATGTCCTGGAAACGCCCGTTTCGTCGAGCGGTGAGGCGCTGCTCCTGCTGTCCGAAGTCGTTCGCGAGTTTGAGCTGACGTATCGACAGGCTGTGACTGCCTGCCTTGGCTTCCATCTTCCGCTCGTCGTTTGCACCGTCTACCACGGCAATTTTCCGGACGCGAACTACCAGCAACGGGTCGCAGTGGCGTTAACAGTGTTCAATGACGTGATCATTAGGGTTGCCATAGAAAATCGTCTCAAAGTCATAGATCTCCGGCTCGTTTGCACGTCTGCGGACGACTACGCGAACCCCATTGAACCATCTGCCTCCGGCGGGGAAAAGATTGCGCAGGCGATTGTCCGCGCCGTCATGGAGCCAGCCCATTCCCTGCGTGGAGCTTATGTGCTTGCTGGCTGACCATTTCTTTAAACGAGCCTGGCCATCGCGTTTGCTTAAGCCAAAGTACAAAGGAGATCAATGAATAGCGCCGATGCGGAAGCTCTCAGCCTCCTGATGTTGCAACTGAACGCCAGAATGAATGACAGCGTGCGGTTCATGAAAGAGAAGGGCACGCCCGAGGAGTTCACCGCGTACCGCTTGCAGGCCGCCGAAGTCATGGGCGCACTGCATGGGATCGCCGAAACCCTGTATGCCCAGCACCCGCATTTGAAGCCCAGCGAACTGGGCGGCACTTATTCGGTGGATCCCGCTGTTTTCAAGGACAGCTTCTATGTGCGGAGGCAGCATGACGTATAAGACATCACTCCTACGGCGTGAGCCCTCAAAATTATGCGTGTACTAGTTATCCCCCCAGCTGCGCAGCGCGATGAAGAATCGATCCAGATGCTCAGCGCCTGGATCGCAGAGAATGGCCTGCATTGCACGCTGAACGTTGGCATGTGGCGCGAGACAGGGATCGACGAACCCGCCGCCTGGGGAAAACTTCTTGCTGATGTCGCCCGCCATATTGGAGCTGCACTGAAGGAGCAAACAGGAGCCAATGCTGTGGCTGTTGTTGATTCAATCGTTCGCTCCTTTCTGGATGAACTGGGCGAGCCAACAACGGATGCGCAAGGGGGTTTTCATGCCGGCGCGAATTGAAAGCATCACTCCAATGCTCCTCTATATGAATGCCAGCTGCTCAATCAATGCAAATGTCAATGGACGTTCTGCGGTGATGTCTGGCCTGCATAGCTTTGGGCCCAGGTATTTCCAGCGATAGGCCCAAAATGGACAAAGAACGCGCCAACCAGGATATCGCGAACGCACGCCGGGAACTTCTCGCGATGGAGAACATGCTGCGTGCCATGCGTGGCGAAGCTCCCTTGCAGTCCCTTCCGGCGCAGATGCGTTGCGGTTTCTGCGCCAGAAGTGAGGCCGAGGCGGGGATGCTGGTCGAAGGCATCGGCGTTTATATCTGTGAGGCGTGTGCCTATGCGGCCTTTCGCAAGCTCCAGGGAAGAGGAGACTGAGCGCTGCCGCCTGCGTCAAACCTTAAACTCAGAATATGCCGCTTTACGTTAATGCCCGATCCTATGTAGAGGCCGTGTACGCGCGATACCGATCCCTGCAGGGTTATGGTGATACCGGAATTTCCAGGTCGCTCGGGCGCCGATTTCCGCGAATCTGCCGTTTTGAAACGCAGTTCCAGCGCCCGAATCTTTTTCGTTTTGCCTTTGAAAGTCCGCACCCCAGTCCGCGGCGAAAGCACCTGGTCTCCAGGTGCGTCGTAGGGAGCGACGGAGCCGCACCTTACTTTTTCTCAAAGTACTACTCAGGTGAGCCGGAGCTTGACCATCCCGAGTCCTTCGAATTGGCAATCGCAGGCGCCACCGGAATTTCCAGCGGTACGGCTCACACGATTGGGGCCCTGCTGTTTGAAGAGGTTGGTGGGTTCACGCTTATGGATCTCAAGCGCATTCGCTTTCGCCAGAGCCGTGTTATGCAGGGCGTTCAATGTGTGTGCGTGTCTGGCTTGCATCCTCGGGGAGGAAGGGTGACTGCCTGGTTCGGCGCCGAGGACATGCTTCTTCGGCGACTCTATAGCAGTAGATTCAACGCCGAGGAGTTGCGGTTCAACCCTGTCGCAACAAGCAGTGCTTCTCGGGAGGCCTTTCTTGCTCCGGTGAACGGCGCCCCACTTGTCGCCCCACTTCAAGCGCGCGCCCATTCGTAAGTGGGCTCAAATACGTGAGTCAGACAGGAATCCATGGAAACGCGAGATAGCGATAAAGATACACAAGCGTCACAGGCTGCGCCCATAGCTACTCGCAGGCTTTACTGGTTGGCGGGGGCCTTTTCTCGCAATCGCCCTGGTCGCTTTTGCCGTTCTTGGCCGCGGGGGCCCCGGGCTTCTTGTTTCTGTCGCTCGTAGGTGCTTGTTTATTCATGTTTCAGATGCCGCTTGTCCAGGCTGTTCTGCTCAATACTGAAAGATGCAAGGATCGCCATGGTGCGGTTTGCGCTGCGGCGCTGCTGCTGACCTTGATGACGCTCTGTTTTCCGATCTTTTTGGGCCTGTTTAACTTCTACTAAAACGGCGAAGCCGTGCAAGGAAATACTTGGCATCAAAATCAGAAAAACTCCTGGCCGTTTATGCGCGCTTCGCCCAGGCCATTTCCGCCATCCCGGATGAAAAGGCCTGGGAACTCGCGCTGGTCGCCACCGGGGTTCCAACCTTTGTTGCCGAGGCCCGTCCACAGGGTGCCAAGCCCACAAGTTCGCAGGTCGTCTCCGGCCTGGAGCAGGGATTGAGGGACATGCTCGACCTGATTGGCGAGGTGGATAGCCAGTGGCGTGGGGCTGTTTCAAAGGCGCTGCACGATGCGGTGGCGGCGGAGTATCCCGAATTTCTGCTGCTTGAAGCTGCGCGTCTCGGGAAGGTTGTGGCTCGGGGAAAAATCAGGACCGAGGCCGAGTTCCATCTCGTGAGGCACAGGATAGATGTTCTGGAGAGCGAGCCTGAGTTGCCTGAGGCTTTAGGGAAGCTCTATGCCTTGGTCGGGACATATGAAGTCCGTGACTAGCTATTGGGATTTTCTGGTTGGCCCTTGGCAGGGAAGGGGGCAAGAACAGGAACGGCGAAATCCTATCTGGTAGCCTGTATTCCGTTCCGCCGTTTTGCGGGATGTGTTTCAACGTCAACCCCCAAATTTATGTTGCGCTGGTCTGAATCTTCAAAGCTGCGTGAGCTGTCACTGTTCTACGCCAAGCTGCGGGAAACGCCTGGAGCAATTACGGACGAGCAGGTAGTCCAGATGATCCGGAGCACGTTTTGGTCGGCGAACTGCTGGAGCTTTGTCGAGGCCGCGTTTGCCATCATCTCTCCTGCTTGTGCGATGCGTCCTCATTTGACCAAGCTTCTCATCGAGGAGCCAATTCGAGCCATGGTTTATGGCGGGCTGGAGGACCCGGGTGCGGTAGTCACTCAGGGACTTGCCTTAGCCGGCAAGCCCGACCCCGAAGTTGAACTGACTTTAGAGGGAAAGAAATGGCTGCTGGAGGAGTGGCCCAAGTTCGAAGCAGTTGCGAGGCAAGTCTTCCAGGAAATCCAGGATGAAACTGCTGGGAGCTAGCACCCCTGGCTGAGCTTCATCTCGTGACAAGAGTTCTCCTACTTCCATGCAAGACAAACCCAATCCCCCAAGCACCCAAGGCTATGCCGAGCAAGCCGAGGTGCTAATCCCCCAGTACGAAGCCATTCCCTTTGTCAAACGCCACGAGGCCGAGCTGCATCTTTTGCCCAAGGCCCCAAGCCGCATCCTGGACATAGGGGCGGGGACCGGCGTCGACGCGGCCTGGTTTGCGGAGCAGGGGCATAGCGTTGTGGCCGTGGAGCCGACTGCGGAGTTTCGGACGGCGGCTATGCGCCTTCACCCCTCGCCTTTGATCGAATGGCTGGACGATGTCTTGCCGGGGCTGGATGGCGTGCTGTCGCGCGGGCAGCGCTTTGACGTCATCATGCTGAGCGCCGTGTGGATGCACCTTGACGAAGCGGAACGCCGCGCCGGCATGCCCAGGCTGGTGTCGCTGCTGGCGCCTGGCGGGCTGATCCTGCTGTCGCTCAGGCACGGGCCCGTCCCGGCCGGGCGGCGCATGTTTGAGGTGTCGGGTGAGGAGACGATGGAGCTTGCGCGGCAGCATGGACTCAAGGCTGTGCTGAACACACAAACCGGGTCATTGCAGCCGGGAAATGTCGCCGCCGACGTCACATGGACCCGGCTCGGCTTCAGGCAGGAAAGCTAGCGGCCCCGGCGTCATACCAGGGGCCGCGCGCTTCAGGGTTTGCTTAACCCAGGTTGACCGGCACAAAAATCTTGCTGTCGCCGCGCTGTATCAGCAGGGCCACGGATTTTTCGGACTTGGCCACGGTGGCGCGTACCTGGTCTATGTTTTTCACGGGCACGCCGTTGATGGACAGCAGCACGTCGCCGGGCTGCACGCCGGCCAGGGCCGAGGGGCCGCTAGCCTGTTCGACGACCAGGCCGTTGTCGACACCGGCTTCCTTCTTTTCATCAGGCTGCAGCGGACGCAGTGCCAGGCCCAGCTTGCCGTGGTTGGGGCTGTCCTTCTTGGCCACGACCTGGCCGGTTTTGTCGTCGGCGCTGCCGAGTTTGGCGCTGATCTCCTTGGCCGATCCCTGGCGCCAGACGTCGAGCTTGATGCTGTCGCCGGGCGCAGCCAGGCTGATGAGGGCGGGCAGGTCGCCGGAGGAGACGATGGGCTGGCCGTTGACGCGGCGGATCACGTCGCCGCTTTGCAGGCCGGCCTTGTCGGCGGGGCCGCCTTTTTCAACGCTGGAGACCAGCGCGCCTTCGGGCTTGTCGAGCTTGAAGGAGTCGGCGAAAGTCTGGTTGACCTCCTGCACGGCCACGCCCAGGCGCGCATGCTCGACCTTGCCGGTGGCCACGAGCTGGTTCTTGATCTTGGCCGCGACGTCGATGGGAATCGCGAAGGACACGCCCTGGTAGCCGCCGCTGCGGGTGTAGATCTGCGAGTTGATGCCCACCACCTCGCCGCGCGTGTTGAACAGCGGCCCGCCGGAGTTGCCGGGGTTGACGGCCACGTCGGTCTGGATAAAGGGCACGGCGCTGTCGTCGGGCAGCGAGCGGCCCTTGGCGCTCACGACGCCGGCGGTGACGGTGTTCTCAAAGCCGAAGGGCGAGCCTATGGCCAGCACCCACTCACCGACCTTGAGCTCGCTGACCTTGCCCAGGGTGACCACGGGCAGGTTTTTGGCGTCTATGCGCAGCACGGCGACATCGGTCTTGGGGTCGGCGCCCAGCACCTTGGCGCGGTATTCGCGGCGGTCGGTGAGCTTGACGGTGACTTCTTTCGCATCGCGCACGACGTGGGCGTTGGTCAGGATGATGCCGTCGGCGCTGACGATGAAGCCCGAGCCCTGGCCGCGTGTGGGCATTTCCTGCTGGGGTGCGCTGCGCCCGCCCTGGCGGCCCTGGCCCTGCTGGAAGCGCTTGAAGAACTCGAAGAAGGGGTCGCCGGAGAAAGGCGAATCCTCATCATCGTCACCCTGGGCGACTTCATTGCGGACCTTGGTGGTGCCGGTCACGCTGATGTTGACCACGGCCGGGCCGTAACGTTCAGTGATCTGCGAGAAGTCGGGCAGGGCCATGGGGACGGAGGCCGTGGCGCTTGCCGCGGCGGGCGCCGTGATGGCCGGCGGCGTGGCGGCCGTGGCGGCGGAATGCAGGATGTTGATGGCGCCGACGCCGGCGCCGCCAATGGCGCCCGCGGCCAGCAATGCGGCGACAAGCCGGGTGTTCTTCAATGCAGTGGATGACATGGCGTGCTTCCTTGGGTTAATGGCACTCCCTGGTGCCGATAGACCTAACTATGGAGACGCAGCCTTAGACGGGGCTTAAGCGGAGCCGCTCACAAAACCCTCCTGGCGTTGTTGCGCCGCCTTGCCAGGACCGCTTCGCTGGGTTTTGTGAGCGGCTTTAGGCGGGCTCTAGGCAGCAGAGCCGGAAACAGGCGGTTCTGCCGGAAAGCGCACGTCCACCCTGAGCCCGCCCAGGCGTTCGGAACGGCCCAGCTCCAGCGTGGCGCCGTGCCGCCCGGCAATCGCCTTGACGATGGCCAGACCCAGGCCGCTGCCGGCCGGCAGGGCCGCATCGGCGCCGTCCCCTTCCTGGGCCGCGCGGAAGAAGCGGTCGAACACGCGCTCGCGGTCCTGGTCGGCGATGCCGGGGCCGCTGTCTTCCACCGTGAGCACGGTTTCATCATCCTGCGGGGCCAGCGACACGTCGACCCGGCCGCCGGCCGGTGTGTATTTGACGGCGTTGTCCAGCAGGTTGCGCAGCAGCACGCGCAGGGCCTCGGCCTGGCCCGTGACCTGCGGCGGCTGCGGCAAGGAGGTGCCCGCCACCATGCCCAGGTCTATCTGCTTGTGCAGGGCGTGCGGCAGCACATCGGCCACGGCGAGCTTGATGACTTCCTGCAGGTCCACGGGCGTGGGGGCTGCGGCCTGGGCCGCGCCGGCTGTCCCGACAGTTTCGCCGGCTTCCTCGCGGGCCAGCACCAGCAACTGCTCGACCAGGCGTATCGCCCGGTCTATGCCCTGGTTGAGCCGGGCGATGCCGGCCTCGTGTTCGGCGGGCGTGCCGCCATTGCGGCGCAGGGCCTGGGCCTGCAGCTTGAGCGCGGTCAGCGGCGAGCGCAGCTCGTGCGCCGCGTCGGCCACAAAATGTTTTTGCACCTCGAAAGCGCCGCGCACGCGGCCGAACAGCAGGTTGAGTTCGTCGACCAGCGGGCGCACCTCGTCGGGCAGGCCTTCGGCGGCCAGCGGCGACAGATCGTCGGCGCGCCGGCCGGCCACCTGGCGCCGGGCGCGTTCTATGGGCGCCAGCGAGCGGCTGATGACCCACCAGACGGCCAGCATCAGCAGCGGCGTCAGGAACACAAAAGGCAGAACGGCACGCACCGCCAGCGCGCGCGCGCGGGCCGAACGCGCATCCAGGTCCTGGGCGATCTGCACGGTCTGCAGCGCGGTCTGCAGGGTGTAGACGCGGTAGCGGTTGCCGTGGGCCTCCACGTCGGAAAACCCCAGCACCGCGCGCGGCGGCAGGGCCGAGCGCGTGGAGCGAAAGATCTGCGTGCCGTCCTGGCCCCAGATCTGCACATAGACCTCGAAGCGGTCGTCGACGTCGGCCTCGTCCAGCGGCAGGTTAAAGGGCACGCCGCTGCGCAGCGAGCGCGCCATCTGCCGCAGGTGCTCGTCGAACATCGAATCGGCCTGCTGCAGCGCGCCGCGGTAGGCGGTGGCCGCCTGCAGCAGGGCGGCGAGGAAGATCGCGGCCAGCACAAACCAGAGCAATCTTTTCCTCAGGGAATGAGTGACGGGCTTCCTCATTGTTTAGGCACCAGGTAACCAAGCCCGCGCACGGTTTGAATCACGTCGTTGCCCAGCTTTTTGCGCACGCCGTGGATATAGACCTCGACGGCATTGCTGCTGACGTCGTCCTTCCAGCTGAAGAGTTTTTCCTCGAGCTGGGCGCGAGAGAGCACCACGCCGGGTCGGGCCAGCAGGGGTTCCAGCACTGCCCATTCGCGTGCCGACAGGGTCACGGGCTGGCCGTTGAGGCTGGCTTCGCGCGTGGCCGGGTTCAGGCTCACGCCCTTGTGCTCGAAGGCCGGCTCGGCGCGGCCGGCGCTGCGGCGCAGCAGTGCGCGTATGCGCGCCAGCATTTCGTCGGTGTCATAGGGTTTGACGACGTAGTCGTCGGCGCCGGCGTCCAGCCCGGCGATGCGGTCGCCGACCGCGTCGCGCGCGGTGGCCACCAGCACCGGCGTGGTGTCGCGGCGTGCGCGCAGGGCGCGCAGCACCTCCAGACCGTCGCGCTGGGGCAGGCCCAGGTCCAGCAGCACCAGGTCGTAATGTTCGCTGCGCAGGACTTCATCGGCCATGCGGCCGTCGCGCACCCAGTCGACCGCGTAATGCTCGGCGCGCAGCACCTGCAAAACGGTTTCGCCGATCATGGCGTCGTCTTCGACCAGTAATAGGCGCATTGTTGTGTCCTTCGCAGCGTTTCAGTCTACAAAGCACACCTTAGCCGGAACTTAGGCTGGCCGGCTGCCGTTCAGCTTAGGCCAGCCGCGCGCGGTGGCGCGCGATCTGCGCCTTGACCTGGGCTGGGGCCGTGCCGCCCAGGATGTTGCGGGCGTTGAGCGAGCCGCGCAGGCTCAGGCAATCGTAGACGTCTTTTTCAATTTTTGGGTTGAATTCCTGCAGCACGGCCAGCGGCAGCTCGGACAGGTCCACCGCATGGGTGGTGGCGGCCTTCACGGCATGGGCCACGGTTTCGTGGGCGTCGCGGAAGGGAATGCCTTTTTTCACCAGGTAGTCGGCCAGGTCGGTGGCGGTGGCATAGCCGCGCAGCGCGGCCTGCTCCATGGCCTCGGGCTTGACGGTGATGCCGGCCACCATTTCGGCGAAGATGCGCAGCGTGTCTTTCAGCGTGTCGACGGTGTCGAACAGCGGCTCCTTGTCTTCCTGGTTGTCCTTGTTGTAGGCCAGGGGCTGGCCCTTCATGAGGGTAATCAGGCCCATCAGGTGGCCGACCACGCGGCCGGTCTTGCCGCGCGCGAGTTCGGGCACGTCGGGGTTTTTCTTCTGCGGCATGATGGACGAGCCGGTGGTGAAGCGGTCGGGGATGTGGATAAAGCCGAAGTTCTGGCTCATCCACAAGATCAGTTCCTCGCTCATGCGGCTGATGTGCACCATGGACAGCGAGGCAGCCGCCGTGAACTCGATGGCGAAGTCGCGGTCGCTGACCGCGTCCAGGCTGTTCTGGCACACCTGGGGCTTGCCGTCCTCGTCGACCATGCCCAGGGTTTTGGCGGCGCGTTCGCGGTCCAGCGGGTAGCTGGTGCCGGCCAGCGCGGCGGCGCCCAGCGGCAGGCGGTTCACGCGTTTCCTGATCTCGCGCATGCGCTCGGCGTCGCGGCTGAACATCTCGACGTAGGCCAGCATGTGGTGGCCGAAGCTCACGGGCTGGGCCACCTGCAGGTGGGTGAAGCCGGGCAGTATGACCTCGGCGTTTTTCTCGGCGATGTCGACCAGGGCTTTTTGCAGGTCGGTGAGCAGCCCGCCTATCAGGTCGATTTCGCCGCGCAGCCACAAGCGCACGTCGGTGGCGACCTGGTCGTTGCGGCTGCGGCCGGTGTGCAGGCGCTTGCCGGCGTCGCCGACCAGCTGGGTCAGGCGCGCCTCGATGTTGAAGTGCACGTCTTCCAGGTCCAGCTTCCACTCAAAAGCGCCCGATTCGATCTCGCTGGTGATCTGCGCCATGCCCTTCTGGATGTCGGCATAGTCGGCCGCGGGGATGATTTTCTGGGCGGCCAGCATCTCGGCGTGGGCCAGCGAGCCGGCGATGTCGGCCTGCCACAGGCGCTTGTCGAAGAACACGCTGGACGTGTAGCGCTTGACCAGGTCGCTCATGGGCTCGGAAAAGAGGGCAGACCAGGCTTGGGACTTTTTGTCGAATTGGTTCACGTCGGGCTTTCTTTGGATGGCGGTCAGGGTGCCGGCCGCGGCGGGCCGTGGATTCAGGGCGCCGGATGCGCTATTCTGGGCAGCCACGGGCCGGCGACGGCCTTAATTGTCTTCCAGGCCGCCGCCGCGGGGGCGCGACCGGTGCAATACTCGGCATCACGGTGATTTTATCCATGTGCCTAAGAACCTGTTTGCGGCCCCGTTTAGGCCGCAAACAGGTTCTAATCCTCGACATCCACGTATGCACGCCATGAAGCCTTCGCCTGATCCGCAGACCTTTGGGGAATCGACCTTGCTGGGCAGCGTGAGCTCCGGCTATGAGGAACCGGTGCGCCGCGGCGGCGCGCGCGGCAGCATGTTTGACGCCTGCCAGGTCGGCGTGGTGCTGCGGGCTGTGCTGTTCGTCGAGGCTGTGGCGGCCGTGGCCGCCATGTTCGTCGCCGACCATTTCACGGGGTGGCTGCTGCGCTTTGCCTTGCTGACCGGCGGCGTCCTGCCGGCCACGCTGGCCTGGCTGATCGCCGCCTGTGCCCTCAAGGACCGCCTGGGCAGGCTGCGGTTGCCGCTTCAGTGGCTGGCCGGCGCACTGCTGGGCACCGCCGCCGGCCTCTATGGCTGCGGCGCGCTGGCCCTGATGGGAGTCCTGAACCCGGCGCCCTGGTGGGCCAGCGCGGCGGCGGGCACGCTGCTGTCGGCCATGCTGCTGGCAGGCCTGTACTGGCGCGCCAAGGCGCGCACGCCGGCGGCCACGGCGGCGCGCCTGGCCGAGCTGCAGTCACGCATACGCCCGCACTTCCTGTTCAACACCCTCAATAGCGCCATCGCGCTGGTGCGCGCCGAGCCGGCCAAGGCAGAAGCGGTGCTGGAGGACTTGAGCGAGCTGTTCCGCCACGCGCTGGCCGACCCGGCGGAATCGGTCACCCTGGGCCAGGAAATCGCGCTGGCCCAGCGCTACCTGGCCATAGAGCAGGTGCGCTTCGGCGAGCGCCTGCAGGTGCAGTGGAGCCTGGACGCCGAGGCGGACCAGGCCAAGCTGCCGCCGCTGCTGCTGCAGCCGCTGGTGGAGAATGCCGTCAAGCACGGCGTGGAGCCCAGCGCCACCGGCGCGCAGCTCAGGATTTCCACGCTCAAGCGCGGCGGCACGGTGGTGATCAAGGTCACCAACTCGACCCCGGCGGGCGTCGGCGAGCGCGGCCACGGCCTGGCGCTGGCCAATGTGCGGGAGCGGCTGGCCTTGCTGCATGATGTCGAGGCGAAATTCAGGACCGTGTTCAAGGACGGCATGTTTCAGGTACGCATGGAGATTCCCGCATGAAACTCAAGGTACTGGTGGTGGACGACGAAGCGCTGGCCCGGTCGCGCCTGCGGACGCTGCTGGGCGATTGCACGGCGCCGGGCGCGGTCGTGGGCGCGGAGGCGGCCGATGCCGCGGAGGCCATGGGGGCCCTGCAGCGCGAAGCCTTTGACGCGGTGCTGCTGGACATCCGCATGCCGGGCGCCGACGGCATCGCGCTGGCCCAGATGATTGCCACGCTGGCGCGCAGGCCCGCCGTGGTGTTTGTCACGGCCCATTCCGAGCATGCGGTGCAGGCCTTCGAGCTGGAGGCCATCGACTACCTGACCAAACCGGTGCGCCTGGAACGCCTGCAGCAGGCGCTGCAGAAGGTGGAGCGCCTGGCGCAGGCCGCGCGCCCCGGCCAGCCGCCCGTCGAGGAAATGCTCATCATCCAGGACCGGGGACGCACCGAGCGCGTGCCGCTGGCTGAGGTGATTTATTTCAAGGCCGAGCTCAAGTACGTCACCGTGCGCACGGCCAGCCGCAGCTACATCCTGGACGGCTCGCTCAGCGAGCTGGAGGAGCGCCACGCGGCGCGGTTCATGCGCATACACCGCAACGCGCTGATCGCGCGCCATGCGGTGCGCGCGCTCGAAAAACATTTCGACCCCGAGGAGGGCGAGGGCTGGGCGGTGCGGCTCAACGGCATCGACGAGCTGCTGGCGGTCTCGCGCCGCCAGCTCAGCGCGGTGCGCGAGGCCATCACGACCTGACGCGCCCTGTAATCGCCCCCCGGCATCCACCGCCTCATTTCTCCCGTTCCCCGTTTCCTGTTTTCCCAATCCACATGCCCCCATACGCCGATTTCACCCAGCGCCACATCCACCGCTTCAGCAACCAGCCCGCCGTCGAGCAGCAGATGGTGCGCGATTTTTTTGCCGGCAAACCCGGCTTTTATGTGGATGTGGGCGCCAACGACCCGGTGCTGGACTCCCAGTCCCAGCACCTGGAGGCGCTGGGCTGGACGGGCCTGCTGGTCGAGCCCGATCCGGATTGCTGCGCGCTGCTGCGCCAAAGCCGCAAGGGCACGGTGATCGAAATGGCCTGCTCCAGCCCGGAAAACGCCGGCAAACTGCTGCAGCTGAACCGCGCGGGCCCACATTCGACGCTGGAAGAGCGGCCCATCGCGCTGGGCGCGGTGGTGCGCTCCACCGTGGCGGTGCGCTGCGAAACCCTGGACACCATGCTGCGCGAGCACGGCGCGCCCGTGGGTTTTGATTTGCTGTCCATCGACATCGAGGGGCATGAGCTGGTTGCCCTTTCGGGCTTCGACTTCGCGCACTGGCAACCCCGGCTGGTGCTGATCGAAGACCATGTCACCCACCATCACAAACATGCGCTGATGCGGCGCAACGGCTACCAGCTGCTGCTGCGAACCGGCCTCAACAGCTGGTACGTTCCGGCGAAAGCGTCCTACACGTTTTCCTGGGCGGCCCGGTTTGAATATCTGCGTAAGTACTACCTGGGGCTTCCATCGCGGAAGTTTCGCTATTCGCGCCAGGCGACTTGAACGGACACGGGGGACACATGACACAAGAAGAAGCCGACTCGCCGCCGCCGGCCGATGCGGCGCTGGCCGCTGAAACGCAGCGCGTGCTTCTTCACATGCCGGTCGACATCCGCAACATGTCGCTGGTGGTGTTGGCCGGCCTGGCATTGCTGTTCGTGCTGCACTGGGCCAAGGCCGTTTTTATCCCGGTGATGCTGGGCGTGCTGTTCAGCTACGCTTTTTCGCCGGTGGTCAATTGGCTTGAAGCCAGGCGGGTGCCGCGCTGGCTGAGCGCGGCCGTGCTGCTGCTGGCGATTCTGGGCACCATAGGCGGCGGCGCCTGGTCGCTCGGCGACGAGGCCACGCAGCTGGTGGAGGCGCTGCCGGCGGCGGCGCAGAAGTTCCGCCAGGCCGTGAAGGCGCGCAGCGGCCGATCCGACAGTGCGCTGGAAACCGTGCAGAAAGCCGCATCGCAAATAGAGCAGGCCGCGCAGGAGAGCTCGGCACCCGGCAGCACGCGCGGCGCCATGCGTGTGGTGGTCGAGCCCGCGCGCTTTGACATCAGGCACTACCTGTGGTCGGGTACCGTCGGGCTGATCGCACTGATAGGCCAGGCCACGGTGGTGGTCTTCCTCACTTACTTCCTGATGATTTCGGGCGACACCTTCAGGCGCAAGCTGCTCAAGCTGGCGGGCGACAGCCTGAGCAGCAAGAAGATCACGCTGCAGGCGCTCAATGAAATCACCGGCCAGATCCAGCGCTACCTGCAGGTGCAGTTGCTGACCAGCGCGCTGGTGGGCCTTTTGACCTGGCTGGCCCTGCTGGCCCTGGGCCTGGACAACGCCGCCGTCTGGGGTGTCGCGGCGGCCGTGCTGAACATGGTGCCCTATGTCGGTTCGCTGGTCACGGCGGCCGGCTCGGCGCTGGTCGGGTTTTTGCAGTTCGGTTCGCTCAACATGGCGCTGGCCGTGGGCGGTGCCTCGCTGCTCATCCATACCCTGGTCGGCAATTTGCTCACGCCCTGGCTGACCAGCCGCGCCAGCCGCATGAATCCGGTGGCGGTCTTTGTCGGGCTGCTGGCCTGGGGCTGGCTGTGGGGTGTGTGGGGCCTGCTGCTGGGCATTCCCATCCTGATGATTGTCAAGGCGATTTGCGACCGGGTGGATGACCTGAAACCCATCGGTGAATTTTTAGGGTCTTGACCGAATAAACTGCGCGCGGGATGGACCCGCTGATGGCCTGGTGCCAGGAAAGATGCCCATGATGGAACTGCTCACAGACCCGCAAGCCTGGATTGCCTTTGCCACCCTGACCGCGCTGGAGCTGGTGCTGGGCATAGACAACATCATTTTCATTTCCATCCTGGTCGACAAGCTGCCCAGGGATAAGCAGGAAATGGCGCGCAAGATCGGCCTGTTCATGGCCATGTTCATGCGCATAGGCCTGCTGCTGGTGCTGTCGTGGATCATCGGGCTGGTGGAGCCGCTGTTCACCGTGTTCAGGCAGGAGATCTCGGGGCGCGACCTGATCCTGATTGCGGGCGGCCTGTTCCTGATCTGGAAGAGCACAGGTGAAATACACCAGTCCATGGAAGGTGAAGAAGGCCACGCCTCCAGCACCGTCAAAGCCACCTTCGCGGCCGTGATCGTGCAGATCATGATTGTCGACATGATCTTTTCGCTGGACTCCATCATCACCGCGGTTGGCATGGTCGACAGCCTGGCGGTCATGATCGCCGCGGTCATCGCCTCGGTCGGCCTCATGATGCTGTTCGCGCCGGCCATAGGCCGCTTTGTTTCCACCCACCCGACCATCAAGATGCTGGCTTTGTCCTTCCTGGTGGTGGTGGGCGTGGTGCTGATTGCCGAAGGCCTGGACCACCATGTGCCCAAGGGTTATGTCTACTTCGCCATGGCCTTCTCGGTGGCGGTGGAAATGCTCAACATCCGCATGCGGCGCAAGACGGCCCAGCCCGTGCACCTGAGGAACGCCTATTCGGCGGAAGGCGACAAGGCGGCGGACAGCCCTCGTCCCCGTGACTGAGCCGGCCGGGCGCGCGCGCTGCGGCACCTGCCTGCGGCCGCAAAGCGCCTGCATCTGCCAGTGGATCAGGCCGGTGGCGCATGAAGCCGAGGTGTTGATCCTGCAGCATCCCCTGGAAGCGGGCCACGCCAAAAATACCGGCCGCCTGCTGCATATGAGTCTGCCGCGCAGCCGCATGCTGACAGGTGAAATATTTGAAGAGGCTGAGCTGCGCGCGGCGATGGCCGAAACGCCTGCCTATACGGTGCTGCTATACCCGCCCACATCGCAGGACGATGAAGTGCCCGCCCTGGACCTTGAGCGACTCAAAGACCCGTCGCGTGTGCGCCTGGTGGTGCTGGACGCGACCTGGCGCAAGAGCCGCAAGATGCTGCACCTCAACCCGTTGCTGCGGCGGCTGCCGCGCCTGTCGCTGGAGGACGTGCGCGCGTCGGCTTACCTGATCCGCAAGGCCCACAAGCCGGGACAGCTGTCCACGCTGGAGGCGGCTTGCGTGGCGCTCGCGCAGCTTGAAGGGGATGCCGGCAGGTACCAGCCGCTGCTCCAGGCCCTTGACGGCTTTGTGGCGCAGCAACAGGCATTTCTGCCTTGACTCCCTCTCCCCCTGGGAGAGGGTGGGGTGAGGGCCGACGGCTTTCCACTATGCAAGGAGCAGCATCATGCGCTGCCGGCCCTCATCCCAACCTTCTCCCAAAGGGAGAAGGAGCTAAATCGGGAACGTGATCCAGGCTTTCAGGCTAGGTTGCTTAATCGCCCAGATCCACTACACCGGCCAGCGTCACCCCGCTTGGGGCCGCATAGTCCGCGACCACCGCCGCGCGGCCGGCTTGTGTCGAAATAGCCTGAAGCTGTTCTTTGACAAAGGCAATCGAAGGCGCATCGAGCGCGGCGAAAGGTTCGTCAAGCAGCAAGAGCGCTGCACCCGAAGCAAACGCCGCAGCCAGCCAGACCTTGCGTTTTGATCCGGTGGACAGCATGAAGAGTTGCTTGCCCTTATGCGGCTCCAGCCCCAGTCCTTCGACCAGCGAGTCGATCGAATCCGCATCAAAACCTGGGTAGCGGCGACCAACGGTTTCGAAATATTGCAGCGGCGTGAGCTGGTCGAAGTCGGTGCTGCGCGGCTCCACCCAGAACAGCTGCCGGCGATAGGCCTCGGGCTGCTCTTTCAGCGATACGCCGTTCAGCTGCAACTGCCCCGCATCGGAAGCCAAGGCGCCCGCCATCAAGCGAAGCAGGGTGCTCTTGCCGCGCCCGTCGCCGCCCTGCACCAGCGTGACGCCCGGCGGGAGGGCGGCGGACAGGTTGGCAAAGAGTTCCACCTTGGGATTGGGGTAGTGAAAGCTGAGGTTTTTAATGATGAGCACGGCGGGGTGTTGGGTGGAAGTTACCTGAGGAGGTGGATGCAGGCGCTAATGTTAATTCGCGGCTGGCCGTCATCAATTCGCAGTCGGGTGCCACCGTGGATCCCGATGCACCCATGCCGCGCTGGGGCTGGGGCGAGGTCAAGGGCCCGTATCTCGGCTGACGCTTACCGAGGTTTACCGAGGCGGTCAGCCTGTAGCCTGCACAAGCAGGCGCGCGGCTTCCGGCAATTCGGCGAGCAGGACCACCTGTCCGGGCGCGATCACGCGGTCAGCCTGAAAGCCGTCTTCAGCCGCCGCGCCTTCGCGCCGCCAGCGAACCGTCAGCGCATGGCCCTGCACATCCACGGCGATCTCAAACGAGGGCCAGTGCGCCGGCACGCAGGGCGACAGCGAGAGTTCGCCCTGCTGCACGCGCAGGCCCAGGATGTTTTCCAGCGCGGCGCGGTGCAGCCAGGCGGCCGAGCCGGTGTACCAGCTCCAGCCGCCGCGGCCCACGTAGGGCGCTGTGCCGTAGATGTCGCCGGCCATCACATAGGGCTCGAGCTCGTAGGCCGGGCCGCGCAGCGGGTGTTCGCTGCGGTGCGCGGGGCTCAGGGCCTGGAAGCTCTCCCACGCGGCCTCGGCGTCGCCGGTGGCGGCCTGGGCCATCATGGCCCAGACGGCGGCGTGTGAATACTGGCCACCGTTCTCGCGCACGCCGGGCGGGTAGGCCTGGATGTAGCCGGGGTTGTTGGCCGAGTGCTGCAGCGGCGGCGTGAGCAGGCGCAAAAGTCCGGCTTCGGGGTCGACGAGCTGCTCGTTCATGGCCTGCATGGCGGGCACGGTGAACTCGTCGCGGGAGGCGCCGGAGAGCACGGCCCAGGCCTGGGCGATCAGGTCTATGCGGCATTCGCTGTTGGCGGCGGAGCCCAGCGGCGCGCCGTTGTCGAAAAACGCGCGGCGGAACCAGGCGCCGTCCCAGCCGTCTTTGTGCAGCGCGCTGATCCAGCCCTGGCGCGCGGCCAGCCAGCTGTCGGCGCGGCGGGTGTCGCCGCGCGCACGGGCCAGGGGCTCAAAGTCCTGCGCCACGCGGCACAAAAACCAGGCCAGCCATACCGATTCGCCGCGGCCTTCATGGCCCACGCGGTTCATGCCGTCGTTCCAGTCGCCTGTGCCCATCAAGGGCAGGCCGTGCGCGCCGGTGGGCAGGCTGCGGTCCAGCGTGCGCGCGCAGTGCTCAAACAGCGTGGCGCTTTGCGCGCTGGTTTGCGGTGCGTAGTAGGCGTCTTCCGCACCTTCGGGAATCGCCGGGCCGTCGATGAAGGCGAGCTCTTCGTCGAGGATGGCCGTGTCGCCTGTCACCGCGACATACCAGGCGCAGGCATAAGGCAACCACAGCAGGTCGTCGGAAAAATGCGTGCGCACGCCTTCGCCGCCGGGCGCGTGCCACCAGTGCTGTACATCGCCCTCGGGGAACTGGCGCGAGGCGTTGAGCAGAATCTGCCGGCGCAGTCGCCCAGGCTCGATCAGGGCAAAGGCCATGGCGTCCTGCAACTGGTCGCGGAAACCGAAGGCGCCGCCGGCCTGGTAGAAACCGGCCTTGGACCACAGCCGGGACGCCAGCGTCTGGTACAGCAGCCAGCGGTTGACCAGCGCGTCGAACAACGGGTCGGGCGTGCGCACCCGCACCTTGCCCAGCAGGCCGGTCCAGTAAGCCTTGACCTGCTCCAGCGCCGCGGCTGTGTCGCGGCCTTGCCAGGCGCGGGCCAGCTCCCCGGCCTGTGCCGCATCGCCGGCGTGGCCCAGCACGAAGCTGAGCGTGAGGCTTTGGCCGGGCTGCAGGGTGACATCGCCGGCCAGCGCGGCGCAGGGGTCTATGCCGCCAGCGGCGTTGCGGCCCAGGTTGGCGGGCGGCGCGAACCGACCGGCCGCGTCAAAAAACTCGCCGCGGTCGCAGGTCCATTGCGGCGCGCCCGGCAGGCCGGCCAGCGCCAGGAAGGCGGTGCTGCCGCCGAAGCCGGCGCGGCTTTCGCGCTGCTGGCCGAAGACGGCATGGAGGTCGGCGTCTTTGGCCCGCCAGGTGTGCACGGTGCGGCGTTCGTGGCGCGCCGCGCCCATCTGCCACTCCGCCATGGCCAGGGCGCGCAGGCGGCGCACATCGTTTCCCTGGTTGTGCAGGTGCACTTGCACGCACTTGACGGCGTCCTTCAGGTCGGCGAACCAGGTGGCCTGCACCTTGAGCGCGCCGTGCAGGCGCTCAAACACGCTGTAGCCCTGGCCGTGGCGCACGCGGCAGGATGCCCCGGCCTCGGCGGAGGCGCCGAGTGGCAGCTGCTGCTGGGTGTCCAGGTCCTGCAGCAGGTAGTGCTCGAAGCTGGGGTCGGTGACCGGATCGTTGGACCAGGGCGTGAGCTGGTGCAGCCGGCTGTTGCCGGCCCAGGTGTAGCCGGCGCCGGTTTCCGAAACCTGGAAGCCGAAGGAGGCGTTGGCGATCACGTTGACCCAGGGGCGCGGCGGGCGGTGCAGCTCATCGGCCTCGAACTGGAATTCGCCGGTGGCCGGGTCGAAGCGGCCCTGCGGTGTTTGCGGGAGCTGCGCCGCCCGCGGGCTGCGCGGGGCGGGGGCCGTGCCGGCGCGGCTGGGCGCGCCGCCCAGGGCTTGCAGGGCGCCGGCCTGCTGCTCCAGCGGCCGGCCGTCGGCGGCGAGGATGAGGCGGGCCAGGCCGGTCAGCGCGGCTTTTTCGGAGGGCACGATCTCCTGCTCGCGCAGCAGGAAAAAGCCGCCCGCGTCGCTGCGCGGAAAACTGTTCTCGGCCTGCTGCAGCGTGCGGTCGCGCAGCGCGAGGATGTCGCGCTGCAGCGGCATCAGGTAGGAGTTGGCCTCGCTGTTGAGGATGACCACGTCGGCGGCCAGGCCGCAAAAACTCCACCAGGGCTGGGCCCGCAGCAGCGCATGCACCAGCGCCATGCCGTTGCTCGAGTGGATCAGCACCAGCACGATGGGCTTATCGCCCGAGAGTCCGAAGCGCCAGAGCTGGCGCTGGTCGATCAGGCCGCGACCGGCCGCCGGCCGGGCGCAGCTGTACATCAGCGCGGTGTTGATGTCCTGCAGCGCGGCGTTCTCGCCGGGGTCCACGCCCAGGTCGCGCAGCCGCACCTGGGCCAGCGTGGCGGCCATGCGGGTGGCGCGCTCCACGTGCATGGGCTGCAGGTATTTGTCGATGCGTGCGGCCAGCTCGTCCTTGTCGGCCGCGGCGGCGGTGGCAAAGCTGAGCCGGGCCAGGCCGCCGGCGGGAATGCGTATGCGCACGCGCAGGCCGGCCACCGGGTCCAGGCCGTTGATGGGCGCGCCGCCCTCGTCGCGGGCTTCGGCCAGCAGGGCCGGCTCGCCGGCGCCGCGGTTGCGGCCCAGGAAGGCGCGCCGGTCCGAGATGAAGTCGATGGCGCGCACATTGGCCTCGGAGTCGGCCAGGAAATGCGCCACCGCCATGGCCGGGTCGCCCTGCAGCCGGGCCTTGCGCGACAGCAGCAGGGCGCGCCACTCGGAATGCCACTCGGTCTGCACGAAGAGATTGGAAAACGCCGGGTGCGCCTCGTCGGCGCGCGGGTCGGTCAGCACGGCCTCAAAGCAGGAAATGAGCTCCAGCGTCACCTCGGCATCCGAGATGTTGCGCAAGCTGACGGTGCGCAGCTCGGTGTCGTCCTCGGGGCTGACCAGCACGGTGAGCGTCGCCTCCAGCGTGCTTGACGCCATCTCGTACTGGACGCGGTCTGCCAGGAAGGTGGCCTGGTAGCGCCAGTCCGGATGCGGCGCCGGGTGCTGCGTGAGCGAGGAGACACGGTCCTGGCCGGCGGGCCGCAGGTAGATGAAGCTGCCGCAGGCGTCGCGCAGCGGATCGTCGCGCCAGCGCGTGATGTTGTAGCTGCGGTTGCCGCTGCGCCAGCGGCTGACGCCGGCGCCGTTGGCGCGCAGCGCCACGCTGTAGCGGCCGTTGGACAGCAGCTGCGTGGGTTGCCAGCCGGGCGCCGTGGGATCGACCGCGCGCGAATGGTAGAGCCGGGCTTCGGCGGCGTCCTCGGGTTCGGGCAGCACGCGCGGGTCGGCGCTCTCGATGATCTGGCGCGGGGTTTTTTCGTGCAGCAGCGAGTCAAAGGCCTGCACCAGCGGCGCCGAGGCGAACCAGCGGCGCGGCGCTTCATCGCACAGCAGGTTGCACAGCGCCACCAGCGACATGCCCTGGTGATGCGCCATGAAGGTGTTGGCCAGGCTCACGGCCTGCGCGCCGGGCTGGCGCGCGACGGTGAAATCCAGCGCGTCGACAAAACCGTATTCGCCGCGCGCGCCCCACTGCTCGAGCTGGCGCAGGTTGGCCGCGGCCTCGCGCGGCATGAACTGGGCGGCCATGATGCTGGCATAGGGCGCGACCACGCGGTCTGTGGGCGGCGTGCGGCGCAGGGCCAGGCGCGGCACGCCGAAGGGCGAGTACTGGAAGGCCAGGGTATGGTCCTGCGCGAAATAGGCCGATTCCGACACGCCCCAGGGCAGGCCCTGGGATTGGCCATAGGCTTGCTGCTCTTTCACGGCGGCCAGGCCCGAGACATGCAGCAAGCCTTCATCGGGTTCGCTCATGACCAGCGAGGGCATCAGGTATTCGAACATGGAGCCCGACCAGGATTTCAGCCCCGGCGTGACGCCCACCGTCAGGAAGGCGCGGCCCAGCGCCTGCCAGTGGCGGCGCGGCACGTCGCCCTTGGCGATGGCCAGGAAGCTGGTCAGGCGCGCCTCGGAGGCGATCAGGTCGTAATAGCTCGCGTCCAGCGCCTGCTCATGCACGCGCAGGCCGATGTGGAACAGGTGGCGCTTGGCGCTGTAAAGGCCGCTGAAGTCCATGGCCATGCACAGTCGTTCGCAGCGACCGGCCAGCTGCATGAGCGGTGCGCATTCGGCCCCGGCGGTGTCCGGCTGCCCGGCCAGCAGTCTGCATGCTTGCGCCACCGCCAGCAGGTGGCCCGCGAAGTTGCCGCTGTCGACCGTGGAGACATAAGCCGGCGGCAGCACCTGCAGCGTGCGGGTTTCATACCAGTTGAGCAAATGGCCCTTGTGCTTGGGCAGGGCCTCCACGGTGTCCAGCGTGGCGGACAGTCGCGCAATCATCTCGCCAGTGGAGATCCAATTGAACTCGCGCGCGCAGGCCGCGGCCATCAGGTACAGGCCTATGTTGGTGGGCGAGGTGCGGTGGGCCAGCGTGGGCTCAGGCTCCATCTGCAGGTTGTCGGGTGGCAGGTGATGGTCTTCTGGGCCGACGACGCGCTCAAAAAAGCTCCAGGTCTGGCGCGCCAGTTTGAGCAGGTAGTCGCGGTCGGCGGCATGGGGTGCGGTGTCCGGGTCCGCCGCTTGGGGTTTGCTGCCCCACCACGCGACCAGCGGCGCGAGTGCCCACAGCACAAACAGCGCGGGGCCCATGAGCGGATGCGGGCTCCAGCAGGCGGCCACGGCGAGCGCCAGGCACAGCGCGGACACGCCCGCGTGGCCGCGCACAAAAGCGCCCAGCGTGTAGCGGGCCGAGGCCTGGGCCTGGGCGGCGGTGGTCCACTGCAGCAGGCGCCGGCGGCTGGCGGCCATGCGCCACAGCGCGCGCGTGATCGCATCCAGCAGCAGCGCGGCCTGCACCGCGAGCTGGCTGAACTGCCAGGCCGCCTGCGCCAGGGCGCGCCCCACGTCGCGTGCGCCGATGTCGAAAAAATGCAGCCAGGCGATGCCGCGCCGCGTGGGCACCAGCCCGGCCAGCGCGCCCACCAGAGGCCCAGTCAGAAACGCCATGAAGGTGAGCGCGACGGCGGTCGGCAGGGGTAGCGCCCCGGTAAAGACCACCCAGGCCAGCAGCGCGAAGCCGGTCGGCATGACCAGCGAGCGGCGCAGGTTGTCGGCCATGCGCCACAGGCCCAGGGCATCTATGCCGAAGGTGCGGGCGCGCAGCATCAGCGGCAGCAACTGCCAGTCGCCGCGCGTCCAGCGGTGTACGCGCGAGGCGGCCACGCCGGCATGGTGCGGCTGGTCCTCCATGAGCACCACGTCGCCGGCATAACCGCAGCGCGCGATGCTGCCTTCGAGCAGGTCGTGGCTCAGGATGGCGCCTTCGGGCAGGCGCTGGCCCAGCACGGCGTGCACGGCTTGCACATGCAGCAGCCCCTTGCCGGTGAAGTTGCCCATGCCGAACACATCCTGGTAGAGGTCGGAGGTGCCGCTGCTGTAGGGGTCCAGGCCGCGCTGACCGGCGAACAGGTTGTGAAAGGGCGAGCGCTCGCGGCGCGTCGGCAGGGGCGTGGCCACGCGCGGCTGCAGGATGCCGTAGCCGGCGACGACGCGCCGGCTCTTGCGGTCCACTTGCGGCGTGTTGAGGGGGTGGGCGGCAATCGCCACCAGTTCGCGCAGGGCGCCGGCGGGCAGGCCGGTGTCGCTGTCCAGGGTCAGCACATATGGCGTGCCTTCGGCCAGCCGCATCTCCGCGCCGACGGGCGTGAAGGGGGAGGCCGCGCGCTCGGCCAGGTGCCGCAGCAGCATCTCGAGCTTGCCGCGCTTGCGCTCCCAGCCTATCCAGCGGCGCTCCGTCGCCGACCAGCTGCGCGGCCGGTGCAGCAGCACAAAGCGAGCGGGCTGGCCGGGGGCCGCCGGGTAGCTGGCGTTGAGGGCGCGCAGCCGGGCCAGCGCGTCGTCGAGCAGCGCCTGGTCGCCGGGTGCGCGCTCGGTGTCGGCATCGGCCCAGTCGCTCAGCAGCGCGAACTGCGCGTGCGCCTCGCGGCAGGCCAGCCAGTGCAGCTGCAGCCGGCGTACCAGTTCGGCATTGGCCTCCGTCGACGTGAGCATGCAGGGAATGACCACCAGCACGCGGTGCTCGGCCGGTATGCCGGCGCCGAAGTCCAGGCGGGCCAGCGGCTGTATGCGGGTGGACTCGGCGATCAGCCGGTGCATCAGCGCGACCACAGCTTCCGAGGCCGGCCAGGCCATGAGCAGGACCGCCACCCAGCCGGGCCAGGGCAGCTCGGCCAGCGGATGCGCGGCCCAGGCCAGCAGCGCGGCGGTGCCGGCGGACCACACCGCGGCGAACAGCGGCAGGCGCCAGGCGAGCGGCGTCCCGGCGGCCGGCAGGGGCTTGCGCGGGCCGGTGGATGGGCGCAGCGCGGCCTCGAGCAGCGGGCGGCCGGGCCCTATCAGGTAGTAGCCGGCGGTACGCGCGACCATGGAGTTATTGGGCTGGCGCGCGGCGGCCAGCACGGCTTCGGCGACGGCGCGTTCGGACTTGCCGCACTGCTGCGCCAGCCTTTCCATGGCGCGCGTGATCTGCTGGCGCGTGATCTCGCTTTCGCGCGAAAAACTCGGCAGGCGGCGCAGCACCTGCAGCGAGTGGCTCACGGGCTCTATCAGTTCCGCCCATTCGACCTGGCCTATGAGCCGCAGCGTGGTGATGATGTTGCCGACCGTGAGGTTGGCGGCCACCTGCACGGTCTGGCCCTCACCTATCATGCCCAGGGCGTCGGTGCAGTGCTGCGCGGCCCAACGCACCAGCGGCAGGGGTGGCGGCGCGTCGGGCTCGGGATGGCCGGCCGGCATGCGCTGCCAGAGCTGGGTCAGGTAGCTGCGCTCCAGGCCGTGGGCCTGCATCAGGGCCAGCAGCTCGTCGAGCTCGCGCAGGCTCAGTGCTTCGGCCTTGTCCCAGGCGGCATGGGCGACCTCGCGCGCGACCTTGTTCCAGGCGATGCGGTCGGCCATGCGGCGCAGGTTTTCCAGCAGAACCACGCGCAAGGTGGTGGGCAGGGCCCAGAGCTCGCCGAGGTTGAGCTCGCTGACTTCCTGGTAGGCGTGCAGGAAGGCGGTGAACAGGACGGGGTCGAGCACGCTGTCGGTGTGCGCCACATAGGCCCAGGCGATGCCGTAGACGCGCGGCAGGCCCTGCAGCGGCTTGTCGGCCAGCTTGGGCAGGTCGGCGTAGTAGCGGTGGGGAACGCCGTCCTGAATCTGCTGCAGCTGCGCCTCGACCAGGTGAAAGTTGTCCAGCAGCCATTCGGCGGCCGGTGTGACGTAGTGGCCGCTGCGCGAGGTCAGCGCGATGTAGTCGTAGGCCAGGCGTATGGCGGCGATGTTTTCCTGCACGCGCGGAAAAAACGGCGGGCCGGTGCCGGTGCTGCCGGCGGGCAACACGCTTTGCGCCGCGGCCAGGCTGCGGCCGTGTTCCTCAAAACGCTGGGCGCCGAACAATTCGGCGCGTATGGGTTGCTGGATGTCGCCGCGGGGGGAGGCGAGAAGTTGCCGGGCGTAGGCGCTTAAAGTGTCCAGCCGCTCTATGACCGGCGTAGTCACACGCTCAGGCTAGGGCAAGCAGGCCGACACAGATCGCCATGATGAGCGCGACCGTCACGATGCGCGGCGAAACCACGGAATGCGCGGACTGCAGCCCGCTCTGGAGCGTAAAGAAACGGCCGCGCGAATGCGCGCACTGGTCCATGTGCGACGCCAGGTCAGCGGCGTCGGTGGAAACAAAATCGTTATGAATGGCCGACGGTGTGTCGGCCATGATCTCCAAAGTGGTCATGATTTTGCGCTCCGGGCTGGGGTGGGCAATGCGTGCGGAATGCGGCATTGCTCCGAGTTCAAGAAGCCGTTCACGATCCAAACGGGGCCATGAACAGCTTCTAGCACCATGCTAAGACCCGGCACCGCAAGGTGCCATCGGAAGACGCTGGAGTTTGTCTAGGACAAAGCCTACACAACGGGGGAGTATGCGCTTCTCGAATACCCCTATGGTTTGCTAACCCGGCGGCAAGTGTTTTTTCTGAGGCTGCTGGCCGGGACTCGCCCCGGCGGGCGAGGCACTTTTCTTTGCTTCGCCAAAGAAAAGTACCCAAAAGAAAGGCGACCCGCAGTCTGGGTCCCCTGCGCTACGCTACGGGCAACCTGCGGTGCTCGAGCCAAGCGGGGTCAAAAACAACTCGCCTTCGGCTCAAACACGTTTTTGCCCTGATCCGCTTGTCTCTGCGCTCCTCGGCCCAGCCAGGACGGGACAATCGGGAGCGGGGACAGAAGACAGAAAACCAAGAAGACAAATACAAACAAGGACACGCCATGGCGTGTCCTTGTGGTTTTCGGCATTCGGTTTTCGGCTGTTTGGTATTCCTGTCCCCACCCCTTGTGGATGCGCCGAGGAGCGCAGGGCCAGACGGATCAGGGATCGCGTTGTTTGAGCGAAGCGCAGCGTAGCGAGTTTAGCGAGACCCCGTCTGGACCGAGCACCGCAGGTTGCCCGTAGCGAAGCGGAGGGACGCAGACACCAGGGTCGCCTTTTCTTTTGCTTACTTTTCTTTTGGCGAAGCAAAAGAAAAGTGAGTTGCCGCCGGGCAACCCCCGGCCAGCAGAACTTAGCAAAGGGAGGGAGAGGGAGGAAAGCCCTACCCCGTATTCCGAAGCCCAGCCGCGATCCCGTTGATCGAAATATGTATACCCGTCTGCACGCGCTGGTCCGCCTGACCAGCACGATAACGCCGCACCAGTTCGACCTGCAAATGGTGCAGCGGGTCGATGTAGGGAAAGCGGTGGCGTATGGAGCGCTGCAGCGCGGCGTTGCCGGCCAGGCGTTGTTTTTCGCCGGTGATCAGGGCCAGCGCCTCGGCGGTGAGGTGCCATTCGGCTTCGATGGTGCTGAAGATTTTTTTGCGCAGGCGCGCGTCGCCCATGAGCTCGGAATAGCGCGAGGCCAGGGCCAGGTCGCTCTTGGCCAGCACCATGTCCATGTTGCTGAGCAGGGTGCGAAAGAAGGGCCACTGCTTGTACATTTTCTGCAGCAGGGCGAGGGCTTCCTTGCGCGCGGCGGGCGTGCCGCCCTGGGCCAGCATGTGCGAGATCGCCGAGCCGAAGCCGTACCAGCCGGGCAGCGTGAGGCGGCACTGGCCCCAGCTGAAGCCCCAGGGGATGGCGCGCAGGTCTTCGATTTTTTGCGAGGCCTTGCGCGAAGCCGGGCGAGAGCCGATGTTGAGTTCCGCGATTTCGCGTATCGGCGTGGCGCTGAAGAAGTATTCGGTAAAGCCCGGGGTGTCGTAGACCAGCGTGCGGTAGGCCGCCATGCTGGCCTGCGAGAGTTCGGCCGCGGCCTGCAAAAAGGCCTTGGTTGCGGGTTTGGTCGGCTGCAGTAGCGTGGCTTCCAGCGTGGCGGCGACCAGGGTTTCGAGGTTGCGCCGGCCGATCTCGGGATTGGCGTATTTGGAGCCTATGACCTCGCCCTGCTCGGTCAGGCGTATCTGCCCGCGCACCGTGCCGGGGGGCTGGGCCAGGATGGCCTGGTAGCTGGGGCCGCCGCCGCGGCCCACGGTGCCGCCGCGTCCGTGGAACATGCGCAATTGAATATTGTGCGAGTTGGCGAGCACATCGAACAGTTCGACCAGCGCGATCTCGGCGCGGTAAAGCTCCCAGTTGCTGGTGAAGATGCCGCCGTCCTTGTTGCTGTCGGAATAGCCGAGCATGATGTCCTGCTCGGCGCCGCTGCGCTTGACCAGCTGGGCAATGCCGGGCAGGGCGTAGAACTCGCGCATGATGGGCGCGGCATTGCGCAGGTCTTCGATGGTTTCGAAGAGCGGCACCACGATGAGGTCGTTGCTGGCATTGCTGTCCAGCGTGCCGTGCATCAGGCCGACCTCCTTTTGCAGCAGCAGCACCTCGAGCAAATCGCTGACGGTTTCGGTGTGGCTGATGATGTAGTGGCGTATCGCTTCCTTGCCGAAGCGCGCGCGCGCGATGCGGGCGGCCTCAAAAATCGCGAGTTCGCTTTGCGCATGGGCCGAGTAGTCCCTGCCGACCACGCGCAGCGGCCGCGCGTCGTTGAGCAGTCCCACCAGCAGCGCGCGCTTGGCGGCTTCGTCGAGCTTGGCGTAGTTCGCTTCTATGCGCGCGACGGCCAGCAGCTCGGCCACCACTTCCTCATGCTTGTCGGAGCTCTGGCGCAAATCGACGGTGGCCAGGTGGAAGCCGAAGACCTCAACTGCGCGTATCAGCGGGTGCAGGCGCTGGGCGACGATCGCTTCGCCGTGGTGGGCCTGGAGCGAGGTTTCTATGGTGCGCAAATCGGCCAGGAAATCCTCGGACTTCAGGTAGGCGTTCTGCGGCGCGACGGCGTGGCGCGCGGCATCGCCGCCGGTCAGCTCTTTCAGGGTGGCGGCCAGGCGGGCGTAGACGCCGGTCAGGGCGCGGCGGTAAGGCTCGTCCTTGCGGTGTTCGCTGGTGTCGGGCGAGCTTTCGGCGAGCGCGCGCATCTCGGGGCTGAAATCGACCAGCATGGCCGACTGCGAGAGCTCGCCGCCCAGGAAGTGAACCTCGGTCAGGTAGTGGCGCAGCGCCACCTCGGCCTGCCGGCCCAGCGCGTAGTTGAGGGTTTCGGCGCTGACATTGGGGTTGCCGTCGCGGTCGCCGCCTATCCACTGGCCCATGCGCAAAAAGCTGTGCACCGGCTGGTTGCCGAGTTCACGCTCGAGGTTGGCGTAGAGCTTGGGGATTTCGCGCAGAAAGGTGGCTTCGTAGTAACTGAGCGCGTTCTCGATCTCGTCGGCCACGGTGAGCTTGGAAAAGCGCAGCAGCCGGGTCTGCCACAGCTGCATGACGCGGGCGCGCAGCTGGGCCTCGTTGGCGGCCAGTTCGCGCGGCGTGAGGGCGTCCTTGGCGGCGTTGTGGGCCAGGGCCAGCGCCTTGATGTCGTCGCGCGCGGTCAGCAGCTGGGCGATGTCGCGTTCAGCGTCCAGGATGCTTTTGCGCTGCACCTCGGTGGGGTGGGCGGTGAGTACAGGGGAGACGAAGCTGTGCGCGAGGGTGTTGGAGATGGTACGGGTCGAGATGCCGGCCCAACGCAGTCGGGCCAGCGCCACGTCGATGCTGCCTTCCTGGGTGTCGCCCGCGCGCTCGTGCACGGCGCGGCGGCGAATGTGGTGGCGGTCTTCGGCCAGGTTGGCCAGGTGGCTGAAATAGGTGAAGGCGCGAATCACGCTGACCGTCTGGTCGCCCGACAGGCCCTTGAGCAGCTTTTTGAGGGCCTTGTCGGCCTCCTGGTCGGCGTCACGCCGGAAGGCGACGGAGAGCTTGCGCACCTGCTCGATCAACTCGTAGGCGGCCACGCCTTCCTGTTCGCGGATCACGTCGCCGAGGATGCGGCCCAGGAGGCGTATGTCCTCCACCAGGGGGCGTTCGTTGTCCCGCGAGCGGGTGGAGGCCTTGGGCGCGGCGGCTGCGGCGCCGTCCCTGGCGCCCTCGCTGGCGTGTTGTTGAACCCTCTTGGCGCGCGCGGAAGTGACCATCTCTACCCTCTAGTTCTTAAGCTTGTTCTCAAGCCCTGCATGCTAGCATTCACTTCCCCCCAAGTATTACAAGCAGGTTACGAGTGTCCGCAGTGTCTGAATCCAACCCCCCCGATACGAAGAAGGTGGTCATCGCCACACGCGAGAGCCGCCTGGCGATGTGGCAGGCCGAGCATGTGAAGGCCTTGCTCGAGTCGCGCCTGGGCTGGCGCGTCGAGCTGCTGGGCATGACCACGCAGGGCGACCAGATCCTGGACCGTTCGCTGAGCAAGGTCGGCGGCAAGGGCCTGTTCGTCAAGGAGCTCGAGGTGGCGCTCAGTGAAGGCCGGGCCGACATCGCCGTGCATTCGCTCAAGGACGTACCCATGGACCTGCCCGAGGGTTTCGCGCTGGCCTGCGTGCTGGAGCGCGAGGATCCGCGCGATGCTTTTGTGTCTAACCAATTCGCCGGCCTGGCCGATTTGCCGCAGGGCGCGGTGGTGGGTACCTCCAGCCTGCGCCGGCTGGTGCTGCTCAAGGCCTTGCGGCCCGACCTGGTGATACAGCCGCTGCGCGGCAACCTGGACACGCGCCTGCGCAAGCTCGACGAAGGCCAGTACCAGGCCATCGTGCTGGCGGCCGCGGGCCTGAAGCGCCTGGGGCTGGAATCGCGCATACGCGCCACCTTTGAACCGGCCCAGATGCTGCCCGCCGCGGGGCAGGGCGCATTGGGCATCGAGGTGCGCGCCGACCGCGCCGACCTGCTGGCCGCGCTGGCCACGCTGGCGCACCAGCCGACCTGGCTGGCCGTGACAGCCGAGCGAACGGTTTCGCGCGCCATGGGCGGCAGTTGCTCCATGCCGCTGGCGGCCTTTACGCAAGGCGCGGCGGCGGGCGGCAGCATGCAGCTGAGCGCGGCCTGGGGCGACCCGGCCACGGCCGAGGCCCCGTCCGGCAATGCTGCCCCCTTGGCGCCCCTTGTGCAGGTGAAGCAGAGCGCCCAGGTGCGCGATTTCGCCGAGGCCGAGGCGCTGGGCGAGGCCGTGGCGGCGCGACTGCGCGCCGGCGGCGCAGTCTGGGCCGGCAAGGGCCAGGCCTGATGCCTCCCATGCCGGCGCCTGCGGCCGGTGCGGCCCCCGTCATCGTGACGCGCCCCGCGGCGGACGCGCAGCACTGGGTGCGCGAGCTGCGGCAGGCCGGCTTCGCGGCCGAAGCGCTGCCTCTTATCGATATCGCAGCCGCGCTTGACACCGGCGCGCTGGCGCAGGCCTGGCAAACGCTGGACCGCTACGCGGCCTGCATGTTTGTCAGCGGCAATGCGGTGGCGTATTTTTTCAAATCCCCCCTGGCGGGAGGATTGCCGCCGTCCCTGCGCCTGATGGCGCCTGGGCCCGGCACCGTGGCGGCCTTGCTGGCCGCGGGCGTGCCTGGCGCGCAGGTCGATGCGCCGGGTGTGGACGCCGAACAATTTGATTCAGAGGCGCTGTGGGCCGTGGCAGGCCGGCGCGACTGGCGGGGCAAGCGCGTGCTGGTGGTGCGGGGTGAAAGTCCGGACGCCGCGGGCAGCGCGGTATCGTCGGGGCGCGACTGGATCGCCCGCCAGTGGGAGGCCGCCGGCGCGCAGGTGGATTTTGTCGGCGTGTACCAGCGCCGCGCGCCCCAGCTCAGCGAAGCGCAGCTGGCGCGCGCGCGCGCCGCCAGCGCGGACGGCTCGGTGTGGCTGTTCAGCAGTTCGGAAGCGCTGGCCAACCTCATTCGCGAGCCGGCGCTGGCCGGTGTCGACTGGCGCGGCGCCCGCGCGGTGGCGACGCATCCACGCATTGTGGATGCGGTGCGCGCCGCAGGCTGGGGTGTTGTTGTGGCGTCACGCCCCGCCCTGACGGACATCAGGGAGACATTGGCCTCGATAGAATCTCTTCATCCATGAGCGATCCCCACATAGCCCAGCCCACGCCTTCCACGCCCGACAAGGAGCCTGTGCTGGAGCGCGCTTTGGTGGTGGCCGAGCCGCACGTCACGGCGCCCGACAACTGGCTGGTGCCGCGCAAGTGGGCGCTGCTGGTGGCCGCGCTGGCGGCCGGCGGCCTGCTGGCCAGCGGCCTGCTGTGGCAAAAGCTCGGCACCATCCAGGAAGAGCTGGCCCGCCGCAGCCTGGACTCCGGCGCGCAGGCCATCGAAGCGCGCGCGCTGGCGCGCCAGGCCCAGGAGGCCACGCGCGAACTCTCGGCGCGGCTGGCCATCCAGGAAACCCGCATCAGCGAAGTCAGCCTGCAGCGCACGCAGCTTGAAGAACTGATGCAAAGCCTGTCGCGCTCGCGGGATGAGAACCTGGTGGTGGACGTCGAGTCCGCGCTGCGCCTTGCGCAGCAGCAGGCCCAGCTCACCGGGAGTGCCGAACCGCTGCTGGCTGCGCTCAGGTCGGCCGACCAGCGCCTGGCGCGCGCCGCGCAGCCGCGGCTGAACCCGCTGCAGCGCGCCATCGCCCGTGACATGGATCGCATCAAGGCCGCCACGCTGACCGACGTGCCGGTGCTGATGCTCAAGCTTGACGAACTGGCCCGCCTGGCCGACGACCTGCCGGTGGCCAATGCCATGGTGGCCAACAGTCCCTTGCGTGCTGCACCCACCCTGGCCGCGACCGCCCCGGCCGCACGCGCCAGCGCGCCGGTGGTCGACAAGCCTTCGGAAGGGATGTTCGACAAACTTTCGCTGAGCGCCTGGTCGCAGCGCACGCTGGACAACCTGCGCGAGGAAGCCCGCAAGCTGCTTCGCGTGAGCCGCATCGAGCAGCCCGAGGCGGCCCTGCTGTCGCCCGAGCAGTCCTTCTTCCTGCGCGAAAACCTGAAGCTGCGACTGCTCAATGCACGCCTGGCCCTGCTGTCGCGCCAGAGCGATTCGGTGCGTACCGACCTTGCCAGCGCCAGCGCCTGGCTGGGCAAATACTTCGACCCTTCCTCGCGCAAGACCCAGGCCGCGGCCCAGCTGCTGGCCCAGGTGCAGGGCCAGCTCAAGTCCAGCGAGCTGCCGCGCCTTGACGAAACCATGGCCGCGCTGGCCACGGCGGCCGCGGGCCGCTGATTCTTCGCAAAGGCAGGACACACGCATGCGCGCCGCCCTCTGGCTACTGGCCCTTTTTGGCGTGGCGGTTGCCGTGGCGCTGTTCGCGGGCAACAACCAGGCCGTGGTGACTGTTTTCTGGCCGCCGCACCGGGTCGATATTTCCTTCAACCTGGCGGTGATGCTGCTGGCCGCGCTGTTTTTTGTGCTCTACCTGGCGCTGCGCGCGGTGTCGGCGGTGTTCTCGCTGCCGGCCGAGGCGCGTCGCTGGCGCGCCCAGCAAAAAGAGCGCGCCATGTACGGCGCCCTCATGGACTCGCTGGCCCACCTGCTGGCCGGGCGCTATATACGCTCGACCAAATCGGCGCAGAACGCGCTGGCGCAGGAAAAAAGCCTGCGCCCGCTGGCCGACCACTACAGCCACGTGACCGGCCACAGTTCCAGCCGCGGCGCCCAGCTGCGCGCGCTGGCCCATCTGCTGGTGGCCGAGGCCGCGCAGTCGCTGCAGAACAAGGGCCTGCGCGACCAGCACCTGCGCCAGGCGCTGAAAAGCTCGGCGCCGCGCCATGCGCAGGAAGTGCGTGAGGGCGTGCAGTTCCGCGCGGCGCGGTGGGCGCTGGACGACCGCGATGCGGGCGCCGCGCTCGACTGGCTGGCCCAGCTGCCGCAGGGCGCCTCGCGCCGCACGCTGGCCCTGCGCATGAAGTTGCGTGCCTCGCGCCACGCGCGGCAGACTTCGCAGGCGCTGGAAACCGCGCGCCTGCTGGCCAAGCACCGCGCGTTTTCACAGGCGGCGGCGCAGAGCATCATCCGCGGCCTGGCGCTGGAGCTGCTTAACGACGCGCATGACCCGGTGCAACTGCAGCAGGCCTGGCTTTCACTCGACCAAAGCGAGCGCGCCATGCCCGAGTTGGTGGTGCATGCCGCGTCGCGACTGATGGCGTTGCACGGCGAGCCGGACCTCGCGCGCAACTGGCTGCTGACGGTCTGGGACGCGATGATGCAGCCGCGCTCGGACATAGGCGACAACCTGCGTATCAAGTTGATCGGCGTGCTGGAAGCCGGCCTGGATTCGCTGGACGCCGCCTGGCTGGCGCGCATTGAAACGGCGCAGCTGAGCCGGCCGCGCGACGCCAACCTGCAATACCTGGCGGGCATGGCCTGCCTGAACCGCCAGCTCTGGGGCAAGGCCCGCCAGCTGCTGTCGCAGGCTGCGCCGGCCCTGCAGGACGTGACGCTGCACCGCAATGCTTGGCGCGCGCTGGCCGTGCTGGCCGAGCAGCGCGAGGACGAAGCCGCCGCCGCGCAGGCTTACAAGCGCGCCGCGCAGATTTAAGCGTTCTGACTGGCTTGCGCGTTGAGCGCCTGCCCTGGCTTGTGCGCGGTCAATCCATTCCATTCCCACGCACCAGGCGGCCAGCCCGCAGATAAGCGGGCTCCATGCCGATCATTCAAAGAGCACACTCAAAGAGAAAAACCTAAAGAAAAGGCCCGCATTTGCGGGCCTTTTCAAGGGGGCGTTATGGCTTACTGGCCGGTTGGCTGCTCAAAAGGCAGCTTCATGGCGCCCAGGTCGCGCCGGGTCTCTACCAGCACCAGCGGGCCTTCGTCGGCGACCACCAGCGGTGGGCGCTCGCGCGGCACATGCACCGGCTTGACCTCGGCAGCGATGGCAGCTTTGGCTTCTGCGATCTTGGCCGCGTCGGAGTTCACCCATTGCAGGCCCGAGGACTGGGCTACCTGAGCCAGTTCATCGAGAGGCAGTGCGTAGGACTGGACCTTGGGCAGGCTGATGGGTGCGGTGGCCGATGCGGGCTGCGCTGCCGCCGCAGCTGCGGGCGCCGGTGCGGCAACGGCCACGGGGGCTGTGTAGGCGGGCGCGGGCGCTGGCGCTGGCGCCGCTTCAGGCACAAAAGGCGCTGCGGGCGTTACAGCGGCCGCAGGTGCCGCGGGTGCCGCAGGTGCCGCGTAGTCAGCGACGATTTCCGGCGCGCGCTCTTCGCGGACTTGCGGTTGCTGCTGAGGCTCCGCGAAGCCGGTCTGGCCGGCGTCGACACCTTCGGCGGGCTGCTGCTCGCCGCGTTCGCCGTTCTCACTGCGTTCGCGGCGGTCGCGGCCATAACGGTCGCGGCTGCGGCGTTCGCGCGGCTGGCGTTGCTCGTCGCCCTGGCCGTTCTGCACGGGAGCGACGGGATTGCCGGCTTCGTCGAGCACGGGTGCCGCTGTGGCCTCGGGGTTGAAGCCGGTGCCGGCATTCTGGCCTTCGGTGCCTTCCGGGCGGTCGCTGCCGCGGCGCTCGCCTCGGCGGCCGTTGCGGTCGCCACGGCGGCCTTCGCCGCGCTCGCCGCGTGCTTCGCGGTTGGCCTGGCGTTCGCCGTCCTGGGGTGCGCGCTCCTGGCGCGGCTCGGCGGCTTCACCACCCATGGCTGCTGCCATGGCGGCCTGGTTGGCCAACGCGAGGTCCTGCTCGACGGCGTCGCGCTGGATGCGTTCACCGCGCTCGCCACGTTCGCCGCCGCGCTCGCCGCGTTCACGGCGGTTGCGGCCGCCTTCGCGGCCTTCACGGTTGGGGGTCTCGCCGCGCGGCTGCTCGCCCGCGCCTTCGGGGCGGGCTTCACCGGCCGGCCGTTCCTGGCGGCCTTCGGCATTGCGTTCGCGGCGCTCGCCGCCGCGGCCTTCACCACGCTCACCACGGCCTTCGGGGCGTGCCTCGCGGCCTTCGCCACGACCTTCAGCGCTGCGGCCCTCGCCGCCACGGCCTTCGCTGCGGCCACGGCCGCCGCGCCGGCCATCACGGCCGCCGCGCTCACCGCCGCGATCGGAGCGCTCGCCGCCGCGGCCTTCACCGCCACGGCCTTCACGCCGGCCTTCGCCGCGTTCGTCTTTTTTCACTTCCTTGGCCGCAGGCGCCGGGGCCGGCGCTTCGGCGCCGCCGAACAGGCTCTTGATCCAGCCGAAGAAACCTTTTTCAGCGGGTGCCGCCACCGCAGGTGCGGGGCGGGCAGCCGGCTTGGGCGCCGCCGCATGCGCAACGGGTTCCGGCTTGGGCGGTGCCACTGGGGCGGGCGCATCGGGCAGCACGCCCTTGATGACCGGCTCTTGTTTGTTGTGCTTTTCCTGGCTGCGACGCGTGACGGTGGTCGGGTCCTCGATTTCGTCGGCCATCTTGTAGCTGGCGGCGATGTTGTCCAGGCGCGGGTCGTCGTGTTTCAGGCGTTCCAGGCGGTAGTTGGGGGTTTCCAGCGTCTTGTTGGGCACCAGCAGCACGTTGATGCGCTGCTTGACTTCGATCTTGGCGATCTCGGAGCGCTTTTCGTTCAGCAGGAAGGAGGCCACGTCGACCGGTACCTGGCACAGCACCGAGGCCGTGCTGTCCTTGAGGGACTCTTCCTGGATGATGCGCAGGATCTGCAGCGCCGAGCTTTCGGTGTCGCGGATATGGCCGGAGCCGCCGCAGCGCGGGCAGGGAATCGACGCGCCTTCGGACAGCGCCGGGCGCAGGCGCTGGCGGCTCATTTCCATGAGGCCGAACTTGCTGATGGTGCCGAACTGCACGCGGGCACGGTCCTGGCGCAGCGCGTCGCGCAGGCGGTTTTCCACGTCGCGGCGGTTGCGCGACTCTTCCATGTCGATGAAGTCGATGACGATCAGGCCGCCCAGGTCGCGCAAACGCATCTGGCGCGCGACTTCGTCGGCGGCTTCCAGGTTGGTGCGGGTGGCGGTTTCCTCGATGTCGCCGCCCTTGATGGCGCGGGCCGAGTTGACGTCGACCGAGACCAGGGCCTCGGTGTGGTCGATCACGATGGCGCCGCCGGAAGGCAGCTGTACGGTGCGGGCATAGGCCGACTCGATCTGGTGTTCGATCTGGAAGCGGCTGAACAGCGGCGCGTCGTCGCGGTAGCGCTTGACGCGGTGCTCGTGCTCGGGCATCACGTGGGCCATGAACTGCTTGGCCTGCTCGTAGACGTCGTCGGTGTCGAACAGGATGTCGCCGATGTCGCTGTTGAAGTAGTCGCGGATGGCGCGGATCACCAGGCTGGATTCCTGGTAAATCAGGAAAGCGCCCTTGCCGCCCTTGCCGGCGCCGTCGATGGCGGTCCAGAGCTTGAGCAGGTAGTTCAGGTCCCACTGCAGCTCGGGAGCGCTGCGGCCTATGCCGGCGGTGCGCGCGATGATGCTCATGCCGCCCGGGTACTCGAGCTGGTCCATCGCTTCTTTAAGCTCGGCCCGGTCGTCGCCCTCGATGCGCCGGCTCACGCCGCCGCCGCGCGGGTTGTTGGGCATCAGGACCACATAGCGGCCGGCCAGGGAGACGAAGGTGGTGAGGGCCGCGCCCTTGTTGCCGCGTTCTTCCTTTTCGACCTGGACCAGCAGTTCCTGGCCTTCCTTGATGACGTCGTTGATGCGCGCCTGGCTGACAGGCACGCCCTGGGCGAAGTACTGCTTGGAGATTTCCTTGAACGGCAGGAAGCCGTGGCGGTCTTCACCGTAGTCGACGAAGCAGGCTTCCAGCGAGGGCTCGACGCGCGTGACGACGGCCTTGTAGATGTTGCCCTTGCGCTGTTCGCGCCCTTCGATTTCAATTTCGTAGTCGAGGAGTTTTTGTCCGTCGACGATCGCCAGGCGGCGTTCTTCAGCCTGAGTGGCGTTTACCAGCATCCGTTTCATGGGTAGCCTTCCTTATCGTTCTTCGTTTTGATGTCATGTCTCGAACATCAATCACATGCCCAAAATGGGCCAACGACGCCGGAGGGACGCAGTGCGAACGTGGAGGAATTGCCGGAGAGCTTTTGACGGCGCGCGGCCGACCGAAATGAATCGGTCAGCGACGTGGTCTGGGCGTAGGCGCGTGGATGGAGCGAGCAGGGGTCAAACGGGTGGGTGCCGCGCAAAGCGCGGCTGCTGGCGCCCACTGCACAAAGGCTGGCGGCTGATTCATGCCGAATGCGGGGCCCACGAATGTCGTGAGGCGCCGCAGGCATATATAAATCAGACTGACCAGTGTTGTCATCAGAGGGCTACCCGTTAAAGGACTTGATCTCGGCTGGATCCGTGAGCAGCCTGTTGTTCATGACTTGGGCTGCGCACATGGTATTCCGTAGTTGTGTTCGCAAAACGTCGACTCGTCTACCGTGCAAGATGCTCGCCGCGAGGTGCCTGGCACTCGTCGCTTGCGGGCAATTGCCGGCGTGGGCATCGACCTTCCAGCGAGGCTGCTTGTTCGCCTTTTCAGGGCCGGGGACGTGTGTGGACTAAACTCCAGACAAATCAACCACTTACAGCGCATCGCTAGTGAAACACATTATAGGGTCAGCCAGGGGCTTGGCAAGGAAACCCGGGAAAACACCGGGTCGCCCGCCCGTGGCCGCCGCCAGGCCCAAACCTGTAGCCGCCTCAACTCCGCCCATTGCCCAGGCGCCGGCCCCGGCGGCGCCCCAGGCCACGCTGGTGACTGTTGACGAGGACTACGCCGGCCAGCGGCTGGACAACTTTTTGATCCGCCAGCTCAAGGGCGTGCCCAAAACCCATGTTTACCGCATCATCCGCAGCGGCGAGGTCAGGGTGAACAAGGGCAGGGCGCAGGCCGACACGCGCGTGGAGGCCGGCGACGTGGTGCGCCTGCCACCGGTGCGCACCTCCGAGCGCGCCGGCCAGAAGGCCGAGGCCATGGCCCAGGAAATCGCCCGCCACGGCGCGAGTTCCACCACGGGAGGCTATGCGCCGTCGCGCGAATTCCCCATCCTGTTTGAAGACGATTTTGTGCTGGCCATCGACAAACCGGCCGGCGTGGCCGTACACGGCGGCAGCGGCGTGAGCTTTGGCGTGATCGAGCAGTTGCGCATGGCGCGGCCGGACGCCGACTTCCTGGAACTGGTGCACCGGCTGGACCGCGAAACCAGCGGCATCCTGCTGATCGCCAAGCGGCGCATGGCGCTCAAGCTGCTGCAGGAGCAGTTCCGCGAGCGTGAAACCGACAAGGTCTACCTGGCGCTGGTCGGCGGCGACTGGCCGGCCAGACACCGCGTGATCGATAAGGCACTGCACAAGTATTTGCTGCCCGACGGCGAGCGGCGCGTCAAAGTGGTGGACAACGACCATCCCGACGGCATGCGTTCTGTGACGCTGGTGAAAGTCAGGGCGGCCGTTCCCGCCAGCTCGCTGGCGCCGGCGACGCCTTTTACCTTGCTGGAAGTCACCATCAAGACGGGCCGCACGCACCAGATCCGCGTGCACCTGGCCAATGAAGGCCACCCGATTGCGGGCGACGACAAATACGGCGATTTCGAGCTGAACCGGGCGCTGCAGAAAACCGCGGGCGGCGCGGTGCCGCTCAAGCGCATGTTTTTGCATGCCTGGAGCCTGAAATTCAATCACCCCAAGCTGCGCAAGGTCGTGCACCTGCAGGCGCCCCTGCCGCCCGAGCTGCAGCAGTTTTTGCCGGCGGCGACTGAGAACGTGGTTTAAGGCCCATGCCGCGACAAGGTGCGGCGGCCACGGCGACAATAGGGCGATATGCAAACCCGAAATTTCGACCTGATCGCCTTTGACTGGGACGGCACGCTGTTTGATTCGACCGGCATCATCGTGCGCTGCATCCAGGCCGCGGTGCACGACGTGGGCGGCACGGTGCCGACTGACAAGGAAGCCGGTTACGTGATCGGCCTGGGCCTCATGCAGGCGCTGGCCCACGCCGCGCCCGACGTGCCGCCTGAAAAATACCCGCTGCTCGGCGAGCGCTACCGCCACCACTACGCTGCGCACTACGACGACCTGAGCCTGTTTGACGGCGTGCTGCCCCTGCTCGACGCCCTGAAGGCGCGCGGCCACCTGCTCGCGGTGGCCACCGGCAAGTCGCGCCGCGGCCTCGACGAGGTGCTGCGCACCGTGGAGCTCAAGGGCATGTTCGACGGCTCGCGCACCGCCGACGAGACGGCCGGCAAACCCGACCCACGCATGCTGCACGAGTTGATGGCCGAGTTCGACGTCGCGCCCGAGCGTGTGCTGATGGTGGGCGACACCACGCATGACCTGCAAATGGCACTTAATGCCGGCTGCCCCAGCGTGGGCGTGAGCTACGGCGCGCACGAACCCGACAGCTTCGCCGTGCTGGCACCGCGCCACGTCGCGCATTCGGTGCCGGAGCTGCAGGACTGGCTGCTGGCCCATGGCTGAAGTCCGGCGTTAAGAGGCATCGAAGTCCATGGACGAACGGCAAGCCCTGTGCAACAGTCGCGACCTGCTCGAAGGCGGGCTGGCGGTGCCGTTTGACGTGGTCTATGCCGGCCAGACCTGCCGTGCTTTCGCCGTGCGTTTCGAGGGCGTGGTCCATGCCTATCTCAATCGCTGCAGCCATGTCGCGATGGAACTCGACTGGCAGCCCAACCGGGTGTTTGACGACCAGGGCCAATGGCTGCTGTGCGCCAGCCATGGCGCCGCCTACCGCCCCGACACCGGCCAGTGCGCGGGCGGGCCCTGCCAGGGCGGCCTGATCAAAATCGCACTTTCCGAATCGGAGGGGGTTGTTTATTGGCATTCTGCTTACAACCTTAAACCGTTACAGTTCTAATACCTCTCTAAACTAGTGACCATGAACGATCCCCAACGCCCCGAGCCCTCCACAGATCCCGATTTGCTGCGCGAATCGGACTTCCGGCCTAATCAGCCGGAATCCCTTCCGCCCTATAACAACCCGGTGAACCAGGCGAAAAAATCCGCGGCAGACCCGACCGGAGCCCCGGGCTGGGAGCGTGCAACGCTGGAGAAGCTGGCCTTCGCCGCGCTCAACGAGCAAAAGGCCACGCGGCGCTGGAAGACTTTTGTGCGCCTGGCCTGGCTGGCGTTTTTTGTCGCCCTGGTCTGGATGGCGCTGCACCGCGGCACGCCGGCCAGCGACGCGACCGTGCCGCATACCGCCGTGGTGGAAATCAAGGGTGAGATCGCTGCGGGCGCCGATGCCAGCGCCGAGTTCGTCAATGCGGCCCTGCGCGCGGCCTTTGAGGACGATGGCGCCAAGGCCATCGTGCTGCTGATCAATTCCCCCGGCGGCAGCCCCGTGCAGGCCGGCATGATGAACGACGAGATCCTGCGCCTGAAGGCCAAGCACAAGAAGCCGGTCTACGCCGTGGTTGAGGAAACCTGCGCCTCCGCCGCCTATTACATCGCCGTCTCGGCCGACAAGATTTATGTCGACAAGGCCAGCATCGTGGGCAGCATAGGTGTGCTGATGGACGGCTTCGGCTTTACCGGCCTGATGGACAAGCTGGGCGTGGAGCGCCGCCTGCTGACTGCCGGCGAGAACAAGGGCTTTCTGGACCCCTTCAGCCCGCAAAACGAAAAGCAGCGCGTCTTCGCGCAGGCCATGCTGGACCAGATCCACCAGCAGTTCATCGCGGTGGTGAAAGCCGGTCGCGGCAAGCGCCTGAAGGAAACGCCCGAGATGTTCAGCGGCCTGTTCTGGAGCGGCCAGCAGGCCGTGGAACTGGGGCTGGCCGACCAGCTCGGCAACCTCGATTACGTTGCGCGCGAAGTGGTCAAGACCGACGAAATCATCGACTACACGCGCCGCGACAACGTGGCCGAACGCCTGGCCAAGAAGTTCGGCGCGGCCATGGGCGAAGGTGCGATGAAGGCTTTCAAGGCGATTCCCGCGCTGCGTTGATCGCCAGGCGTTTGCCTCGTTAAAAAGCCCGCGTCATGCGGGCTTTTTTGTGGCCGTTGCGGCGGCCGTTTTTAGCGGCCTATTGCAAATACGGTCGGCAAGTCCAGCGGCGCCTGGGGCTTGTCGCGCTTCCAGCTGCTCACCTGTGCACTGTGCGACCAGGCCGCACCCAGGGTCAGGCCGCAGCTCAGCGCCAGCCGGGTGTTGCCCTGCAGTGTTTGCAGCAGCGACTGGAGCAGGGCCGCGTTGCGGTAAGGAGTTTCGATAAAGAGCTGGGTCTGGCCGGATTTCAGCGCCAGCGATTCCAGTTCGCGCAGGCGCTGCGCGCGCTCGGCCGGCGTTTGCGGCACATAGCCGGCAAAGGCGAAGCTTTGGCCGTTGAGGCCGCTGGCGGCCAGCGCCAGCATCAGCGACATCGGGCCCGTGAGCGGCACGACTTGCAGCCCCAGGTCGTGCGCTGCGCGCACCACGGAGGAGCCCGGGTCGGCAATCGCCGGCATGCCGGCTTCGCTGACTAGGCCCATGTCGCGGCCTTCCAGGGCGGCCGCCAGCAGGGGACGCGCGTCGAAGTTGCCGCCGTGATCGCCTTTTTTATGGACCTCGCGCGGCAGTTCCTGGATCTGCAGCGACTGCAGCGGCGCGGCCAGCGGCTGCAGTGCGTCTATGCGCTTGAGGTAGGCACGCGTGCTTTTGGCGTTCTCGCAAATCCAGCAGGACAGCCGCGATGCGAGCTGCAGGGTTTGCAGCGGCATGACGTCCTGCAGCGGCGCCTGCGTGTCGCAACCGAAATCCAGCGGTGCCGGCACCAGGTAGAGCTTGCCCTTCACGGCGGCGCTCATAGCCGGCCTCCGGACAACAGCTGGACGCCTGCGGCCTGGATCAGCCGGCAGGTGCGTATCAGCGGCAGGCCGATCAGGGCCGTCGGGTCATCGTTGTCTATGGATTCCAGCAGCGCGATGCCCAGGCCTTCGCTTTTGGCACTGCCCGCGCAGTCGTAAGGCTGCTCGATGCGCAGGTAGTGTTCGATTTCATCGTCGCTCAGCGCTCGGAATTTCACCTTCACCGGCGCCAGGCTTTGCGCTTCGTAGCCGGTTTCCAGGCACACCACGGCCACGGCGGTCTGGAAAATCACGGTGCGTCCGCGCATGCGGCGCAGCTGTGCAACGGCTTTTTCATGGGTGCCGGGCTTACCCAGCGGCTCGCCGTCCAGGTCGGCTACCTGATCGGAGCCTATGACGACCGCGCCCGGAAAGGCTGCTGCCACCGCGCGGGCCTTGGCCAGGGCCAGGCGCTCGGCCAGGGCCTGCGGGGCCTCGCCGGGCTGCGGGGTTTCGTCCACCTCGGGCGCGGCCACCTCAAACGGAATGTGCAGCCGCTCCAGCAATTCGCGGCGGTAGCGTGAGGTCGAACCCAATACGAGAGGGCGGCTTATGGTGGGAGGGGAAACAAGGGTCATGGCCCCGATTCTCTTACACTGCATCCATGTCCAGACCCCTTCAGCCCAGCCGGCTCAACATGAAAGCGTTTGCCCAGGAGGGTGTGGCGCTCGCTGAAACCACTCCGCTACAAAATCTGGAGCGCCTTGCCGAGGAAACACAAGGGCTGCAGGCCGATTCGACTGTTCAATGGGAGGCGCGCGGCGAGTTGCGCCCGCGCACCGGCGCCGATGATGAGGTGTGGCTGCACTTGCAGGCCCAGGCAAGCGTTCCGCTGACCTGCCAGCGCTGCATGGGCGTGGTCCAGACGCCGGTGGAGGTGGACCAGTGGTACCGCTTTGTGGCCAGCGAAGACATCGCGATGGCCGAGGACGACCAGTCCGAAGAGGACCTGCTGGTGATGGAGCCCCAGTTCAACCTGCTCGCCGTTCTGGAAGACGAGCTGCTGATGGCCTTGCCCCTGGTGCCCATGCATGAGGAGTGCCCGGTCACCCCCAAGCTTCAGGCCGGTGATGTGGAGGAGCCGGGTGAGACGGGTAAGCCTGCCGGAAAACCCAATCCCTTTGCCGTGCTGGCGCAGCTGAAGAATAAAAAGTAGTAATTTTTAATTACTAAATTCATGCGAAAAACCACTGGATTCATGGACATTTCGTCCGTCTGAGGCCGGGGTGATGAAAATACCACTGCATCAAGCTATAATCAAAGGCTTCGCGTACCAATGCGGTGGATACGGTGTCATGGCGCTCAGGCTGTCATGGGCCGATATTCAGGTCCAGCTGTCTGAACTCGGAATTTGGTGCGTAATTTACCAACCTAACACCCCATCAGGAGCGGATCATGGCCGTCCAGCAAAACAAAAAGTCACCTTCGAAGCGCGGTATGCACCGTTCGCACAACGCACTCACCGTGCCAGGCATTGCCGTGGAGTCCACCACCGGCGAAACCCACCTGCGCCACCACATCAGCCCCACCGGTTTCTACCGTGGCCGCAAGGTGCTGAAAACCAAATCCGAAGCGTAATTCCACGCTTTGAGCATGGGCCCGCACTCATCCTGCGGGCCTTTCTTTTGCCTGAATCCCACCTCTTGACTGCACCGGTCGCCTCATGATCAGGATTGCTGTCGATGCCATGGGCGGCGATATCGGTCCCGCCGTGACCTTGCCCGCCAGCATGGCTTTTCTGGACGGCCATCCCGACGCTGCCGTGGTGCTCGTGGGCCAGCCCGAGGTGCTGGCCGCGCATCCCTTGCATGCGTGGCTCCAGGCCCATCCGCGCTGCCAGATTGTTCCTGCCAGCGAGATCGTCACCATGGACGATCCCATCGAAATTGCGTTGCGGCGCAAGAAAAATTCCTCGATGCGGGTCGCGATGAACCAGGTCAAGGATGGCGTGGCCCAGGCGGCCGTGTCGGCCGGCAATACCGGCGCGCTGATGGCGATTGCCCGCTACGTGCTCAAGACCCTGGAAGGCATAGACCGTCCGGCCATCGCCACCCAGTTGCCCAATGCCCTGGGCGGTGCCACCACCGTGCTGGACCTGGGCGCCAATGTCGATTGCACCGAAGACCACCTGCTGCAGTTCGCTGTGATGGGCTCCGCCCTGGTGGCGGCTATCACCACCAACGCCACGCCCAGCGTCGGCCTGCTCAATATCGGAGAAGAGGCGATAAAAGGCAGTGAAATGATTAAAAAAGCCGGTGAACTGTTGCGATCTGCTTCCAATTCCGGTGATTTGAATTTCTACGGAAATGTCGAGGGCAATGATATTTTCAAGGGAACGACGGACATCGTGGTCTGTGACGGTTTTGTGGGCAATGTGGCGCTCAAGGCTAGCGAGGGCCTTGCCAGCATGATTGGCGGTTTCATCAAAACCGAGTTTTCTCGCAATATCTTCACGAAAATTTCCGCCATCATTGCTTATCCGGTTCTAACTGCATTTAAAAACCGGGTTGACCACAGGCGTTACAACGGTGCGGCCTTGCTGGGCCTGCAAGGCCTGGTCTTCAAGAGCCACGGCTCGGCGGACGCCTTCGCTTTTGAGAGGGCGCTGAATCGGGCTTATGATGCGGCTCGGAACAATTTGCTTGAGAGAGTTCGCGAACGCATCGCCCATGCGGCCCCCTTGCTGGTTGCGGCGCAGGCGGCATCCCCCGTCGATGCGCCCGCCGAAGCCCTCCTCAATGCCAGTTGACTCAGCAGTTTCAACACCGGCCACTCATTAATGACCCGTTACTCACGCATCACCGGCACCGGTAGTTATTTGCCGCCGCGCCGACTGACCAACGCCGAACTGGCCGCCGACCTGGCCACCCGAGGCGTGGAAACCTCCGACGAATGGATTGTGGAGCGCACCGGCATCCGGGCCCGCCACTTTGCCGCGCCCGATGTGACCAGCAGCGACCTGGGTGTGGAAGCCGCCAAAAATGCCCTGCAGGCTGCGGGCCTGCAAGCATCCGATATCGACCTCATCATCGTGGCGACCTCGACACCCGACATGGTGTTCCCGTCGGCCGCCTGCATTTTGCAAAACAAGCTGGGCATCGCCGGCTGCGCGGCCTTTGACGTGCAGGCCGTGTGCAGCGGTTTCGTCTATGCGCTGACCGTGGCCGACGCCATGATACGCACCGGCTCGGCCAGCAAGGCGCTGGTGATAGGTGCTGAAGTGTTCTCGCGCATCCTGGATTTTTCGGACCGCACCACCTGCGTGCTCTTCGGCGACGGCGCCGGCGCCGTGGTGCTCGAGGCTTCGGAGACGCCCGGCATCCTCGCCAGCGACCTGCATGCCGACGGCAAGCATGTCGGCATCCTCTGTGTGCCCGGCAACGTCTCGGGCGGCCAGATCCTGGGCGACCCGCTGCTCAAGATGGACGGCCAGGCCGTGTTCAAGCTGGCGGTGGGCGTGCTCGAAAGCGCCGCGCGCGCCACGCTGGCAAAAGCCAACCTGACCGACGCCGACATCGATTGGCTGATCCCGCACCAGGCGAACATCCGCATCATGCAGAGCACGGCCAAAAAACTGAAGATGCCGCTCGAAAAGCTCATCGTCACGGTCGACCAGCACGGCAACACCTCCGCCGCCTCCATCCCGCTTGCGCTGGATACGGCCGTGCGTAGCGGCAAGATCCAAAAAGGCGACACCCTCATGCTCGAAGGCGTGGGCGGCGGCTTTACCTGGGGTGCGGTGCTTCTCAAGTACTGAGCGGCTCCCTACCCATCCGCCAGGCTTTCACAGACAGGTGGGCACTTGAATTTCAAACCGTCCGGTGCACTGGAGCGCCTTACAGCCGCCTTGCTGGTGCTGGCCTTCGCCCTGGCCGGATGGAAGGTCCTGCAGCAGCCGGCGGCTTCCCCATTTGCGGTGCCGTCCACCGATGCGCTCCAAGGGCCGCCTCGCACTCATTCGCCGGCACAGCAGCGCTCACCCGACGGCCGTTTCCGTTTTGACGCGCAGTTTGTGTCGTCCTCTCCCGGCCAGGCCGTGCATGCAGCCTCCCTGGTGGAACTGCGCGACGGCCGGTTGCGGGCGGTCTGGTTTTCGGGCTCGCGCGAAGGCGCAGGCGACGTCACCATCCAGAGCGCCGCGACGGACGCCACCGGTTTGCGCTGGGGCGCGGAAAGCACGCTGTTCGACCGGCAGGCGCTGCAGCAGGGCCTCTGGCGCTATGTCAAGAAAATCGGCAACCCGGTAATTGCCCGCGCGCCCGATGGCTCGCTGAACCTATGGATGGTCAATGTTTCGCTGGGGGGGTGGGCCGGTAGTTCCATCAGCTGGGCGCGCTCCACTGACGAAGGCGCGAGCTGGAGCGCGCCGCGCCGGCTGGTGACCTCGCCCTTCCTGAACATCAGCACCCTGGTCAAGGGCACACCCGTCATCTTCGAGAATGGTGAAACCGGCTTGCCGGTGTACCACGAGTTCGTCGCCAAGTTCGCTGAAGTCCTGCGCCTCAACGCCCAGGGCCAGGTTGTCGACAAGGTTCGCATCCCGGGCAGCCGCACCAGCTTGCAGCCAGTGGTCCTGGTGTCGGGGCCGGAGAAGGCACAGGTCTATATGCGTTCGGGCAATGCCACGGCGCTGATGGCCTCAAGCACCACCGATGCCGGCAAGACCTGGTTGCCGGCCCATGCAAGCGCCTGGCCCAATCCGGATTCCGCCCTGGCCGGCACCATGACGAACAGCGGCACGCAATGGCTGGCCCTGAACCCGGCGCCCCGCAACCGCGAAACACTGGCCTTGCTGCAGACCGCCGCGGGTGGCTCATTTGACGGCGTGACGCCCTGGATCGTGGAGTCCTCCGTCAATCCGCAGGCACGCACATCCATGGCCGACTACGAGCGCCTGCTGACCCAGGAACTCAAGGCCCGCGGCGCCAGCGACGGCGAGGCCCAGGCCTATGTGGCCAGCGCCCGGCGCCAGCTGTGCGGCGGCCAGAGCTGCTCCCAGGAGTTTTCCTATCCCTACCTGCTGCAAAGCCGCGACGGCTACCTGCACCTTGTCTATACCTGGCACCGCACGCGCATCAAGCATGTGCGGCTGGATCCCCTGCAAACCCTAGAGGCCGCGCAAGCGGCGCCCGGCCATGTTTCCCCCGGTAAATGACCTGATCGCCCTGCTTGGCATCAACCTGGTGCTCAGCGCCGGCTGCCTGCGCTTGCTCAGCTGGCGGCATGGCGTCACGCCCTGGGGCAAGTGGGCCGGTGCCGCGGTGTTTGTACTGCTGTGGTGCCCGGTGGGCCCGGCCCGTTTGCCGCTGGTCGCGTATGTGCGCGGCATCAGCTCGGACCTGAGCATTTCGCTGGTGCTCATCGCCTGCCTGGGCATGTACCGCCGCCTGCACGGCATGCCCCCCGCTCCGCAGCGTGAGCGCATGGCGCTGAGCCTTGCCATCGCGGCCTGCGCCTTGTTCCTGTATCCGCTGGCTCTGGGCTGGGGCGATTGGGATGCCTACCGGCTGGGATGGGGTTCGCCAGCCCTCTGGGCGGTGCTTCTGGCGCTGTCGCTGGTGTGCTGGGCCGGGGGCTTGCGCCTGCTGCCCACACTGGTGGCCCTGGCTTTGCTGGCCTGGGTGGCCGGCGCGCTGGAATCCACCAATCTGTGGGATTACCTCATAGACCCCTGGCTGGCGGTTGCGGCGATTTTTCAGTGCATCAAATCGGTAATCAATTGGGGTCTTGCGCGGCTGCGGGCTGCGCGTCATGGCGGCATGCCGTCCTCGGCTTGACAGTACGCGCTTCAAAAAATGGCTGCTCATCTTCTTAAAATGCATGCGGACGCCTTTGCGCGATCCAAGAATTCGATCCATGGAGTAATCATTTGAAATCGTTTGCCATTGTTTTTCCCGGCCAGGGCTCGCAGTCGGTCGGCATGCTGGACGCCTGGGGCGACCATCCCGTGATCGCGCAGACGCTGGCCGAGGCCTCGGAGGCGCTGGGCGAGGATGTGGGCCGCTTGATCAAGGAGGGCCCCAAGGAAGCGCTGGCCCTGACCACCAACACCCAGCCTGTGATGCTGGTCGCCGGCGTGGCGGCCTGCCGCGCCTGGATGGCAGAGACCGGCGTAGCGCCGGCCGCTGTGGCGGGCCATTCGCTGGGCGAATACTCCGCGCTGGTGGCTTCCGGCGTGCTGACGCTTGCGCAGGCCGCGCCGCTGGTGCGCTTTCGCGCGCAGGCCATGCAGGATGCGGTGCCGGTTGGCGTCGGCGCGATGGCGGCCATCCTGGGCATGGAAGCCTCCAGGGTGATCGAAGGCTGCGCCGAGGCTGCGCGCAGTTTCGGCGGCAACACCGCCGAAGTGGTGGAGGCCGTCAATTTCAATGACCCGATGCAGACTGTCATTGCGGGCAGCAAGGCCGCGGTCGAGAAAGCCTGTGAAGTGCTCAAGGCCAATGGCGCCAAGCGCGCCTTGCCGCTGCCGGTGTCGGCTCCCTTCCATTCCAGCCTCATGAAACCCGCGGCCGAGAAACTGCGTGAAAAGCTGGCCGCCGTCGATTTCGCGGCGCCGAAAATCCCGGTGGTCAACAACATCGACGTGGCCGTCGAGACAGACGCGGACCGCATTCGCGCGGCGCTGTATCGCCAGGCCTTCGGTCCCGTGCGCTGGGTGGAGTGCGTGCAAGCCATCAAGGCGCGCGGCCTCACGACGCTGGTCGAATGCGGGCCGGGCAAGGTGCTGGCCGGCATGGCCAAAAGAATCGATCCCGAATTGACGGGCATCCCCCTGTTTGATCCCGCCTCGCTGGCGGAAGTGAAGGAGTTACTGGCATGAGCGAAGTGAAGTTTGAAGGCCAGGTCGCGCTGGTCACCGGTGCATCGCGCGGCATCGGCGCGGCCATCGCGCTCGAGTTGGCCCAGAAGGGCCTCAAGGTCATAGGCACTGCAACCAGCGACGAAGGCGCGGCCAAAATTGGCCAGGCCCTCGCGGCCTTCCCGGGCTGCGCCGGCAAGAACCTGAACGTGAATGACGCCGCCGCGGCCGAAGCGCTGATCGAGGCCATCGTCAAAGAGCACGGCGGTTTGCAGGTGCTGGTCAACAACGCGGGTATCACGCGCGACATGCTGGCGATGCGCCTGAAGGACGAGGACTGGGACGCCGTGCTGGACACCAACCTCAAGGCCGTGTTCCGCATGAGCCGTGCGGTGATGCGCACCATGATGAAGCAGCGTTACGGCCGCATCATCAGCATCACCTCGGTGGTCGGCGCCTCGGGCAATGCGGGCCAGTCCAATTACGCGGCCGCCAAAGCCGGCGTGGCCGGCATGACGCGCGCGCTGGCGCGCGAGCTCGGTTCGCGCAACATCACCGTCAATTGTGTAGCGCCGGGCTTTATCGAGACCGACATGACGGCCGGTTTGCCCGAAGAGCAGCAAAAAGCGCTGCTGGGGCAGATACCGCTGGGCCACTTGGGCAAGCCGCAAGACATTGCGCACGCCGTGGCCTTTGTGGCCAGCCCGCAGGCGGCTTACATCACCGGCCAGGAGATTCACGTCAACGGCGGCATGTATATGTAGGCCTGGGGGCCGTCAGGCGGCGGTTTCATGAAAACCGCGGCTTGACAGTGGTAAAACACGGGAAATCGAAGCCGGTTTTTATCCGTCCGGCCCGGCGCTTAGGGAAACGACTCTAACGCGGTAAAATCACGGATTAATTTACAACCCTCAGAGGGAACTATGAGCGATATCGAAGCACGTGTTAAGAAAATCATTGCCGAACAACTCGGCGTGGAAGAAGGCCAGGTCACCAATGAAAAAGCCTTTGTGGCCGATCTGGGCGCTGACTCCCTTGACACCGTAGAACTGGTTATGGCTCTGGAAGACGAGTTCGGCATTGAGATTCCCGACGAAGACGCCGAGAAGATCACCACCGTCCAGAACGCGATTGACTACGCGAACACCCATCAAAAGGCCTGAGGTCGCAGGTTCGCGCCTGTGACTCAGCCGTCACCAAGCCTGAAAAGCCACAGGGCCTTTTCAGGTTCTTTTCAGGATTTCTGAATGAGCCGTCGTCGTGTCGTCGTGACAGGTCTGGGTTGCGTCAGCCCGGTAGGTAATACCGTGGCCGAATCCTGGGCCAATCTTCTTGCCGGCAAGCCCGGGATTGATCTTGTCACCGGGTTTGATGCCAGCAACCTCGCCTGCAAATTCGCCGGCGAGGTCAAGGGCTTCAACATCGCGGACTACATCCCCGAAAAAGAAGCCCGGCACATGGACCGGTTCATCCACCTGGGCCTGGCCGCGGCCTGCCAGGCGGTGGCCGATAGCGGCTTGCCGACCGGCGAGGCACTTGATGGCGAGCTGGCCACGCGTATAGGCTGCAATATCGGTTCGGGAATCGGCGGCTTGCCCATGATCGAGCAGATGCATTCCGAACTGGTCAATCGCGGCCCGCGCCGGATATCTCCGTTTTTTGTGCCCGCCTCGATCATCAACATGATCTCGGGGCATGTGTCCATCAAGTTCGGCTTCAAGGGCCCGAACGTCGCGGTCGTTACGGCCTGCACCACCGGCCTTCACGCGATCGGCCTGTCGGCCCGCATGATTGAGTACGGTGATTGCGACGTCATGGTGGCCGGCGGCGCGGAATCCTGCGTGTCGCCCCTGGGCATAGGCGGCTTCGCGGCAGCCCGTGCTTTGTCCACCCGCAACGAAGACCCGAAAACGGCCTCGCGTCCCTGGGACAAGGATCGCGACGGTTTTGTGCTGGGTGAGGGCGGCGGCGTGCTGGTGCTCGAAGAGTACGAACACGCCAAGGCCCGCGGCGCAAAAATTTATGCCGAGCTGACCGGCTTCGGCATGAGCGCCGATGCGTACCACATGACCGCGCCCGACATCGACGGCCCGCGCCGCTCCATGGTGATGGCCCTGAAGAACGCCGGTGTCAACGCCGACGAGGTCCAATACCTTAATGCGCACGGCACGTCCACGCCGCTGGGCGACCTTAACGAGACCAATGCCATCAAGGCGGCTTTCGGCGACCATGCTAAAAAGCTGATGGTCAGCTCCACCAAATCCATGACCGGCCACCTGCTGGGCGGGGCCGGCGGCATTGAATCGGTGTTTACCGTGCTCTCTCTGCACCATCAGAAGATCCCGCCGACCATCAATATCTTCAACCAGGACCCCGAGTGCGACCTCGACTACTGCGCCAATACCGCGCGTGACGCCAGGATCGAAGTTGCCGTGAAAAACAACTTCGGCTTCGGCGGCACCAACGGTACGTTGGTTTTCAAGCGCGCCTGATTGGTACCCGCGCTCCGCAAGCCCTTGGCCACGCACAACGCCCCTCCGGTTGTTTATCCGTTGGGGCGTTCGCGTTTTCTGGGCGCGCTCTTGCTGGGCCTGTGGCTTTGCGGCCTGTTGCTGACCCTGCTTTGGTTGTTCCAGGGTGCGGGGCGGCTCGACTGGCGTATCGCGCTGGCGCTTGTTTGTGTTGCCGCAGCCGGTGCAGCGGCCTATATCGGGTGGCGAAACGCCCCGGCAGGCCAGCTTGCCTGGGACGGCGAGGTCTGGCGCTGGGAAAGCCCGGGCTACCAGGCCGGTGTTGCCGAATACGGCCTGTCGATCCTGGCTGATTTCCAGAACATCTTGCTGCTGCGGCTTGAAAACCAGGCCCACGCCTGTTTATGGCTCTGGATGGAGCGGCGCAGCATGCCCGAGCGCTGGCTGGACTTGCGCAGGGCGGTTTATTCGCCGCACAAAGCAGCTGTGGCAGTATCGGGGGCTATGCACTCCTTAGACGGCGGGCCAAACCCTTCATGAGCGCCGACCTGCCACTTTTGCCGCTTGAAAAAGCCACCGACAGCGACGCCATGCTGGTCGAGCGCACGGTCGCGGGCGACCAGAAAGCCTATGAGCTGCTGGTCATCAAATACCAGCGGCGCATCCAGCGCCTGATAGGCCGCATGGTCCGCGACGTGGATCTGGTGGAGGACATCGCCCAGGAAACGTTTATCCGGGCCTACCGGGCCCTGGCGCAGTTCAGGGGTGAGGCCCAGTTTTACACCTGGTTGTACCGGATCGCGGTGAATACTGCGAAAAAAGCCCTGATGGACCTCAAACGGGACCCGACCGTTTCCGAAAATGCCTTCAAATCGGGCCAAAGCGACGAAAGCGATGAAACTTCCCCGCTGGAAAACGAACTAACAAGCTCGGAAACGCCGGATGCCGTGCTGGCCAGCAAGGAAATCGCGGAAATCATCAATGCCGCCATGGAAGCCTTGCCGGAGGAGCTCCGCCAGGCCATCACCCTGCGTGAAATCGAAGGGTTGAGCTATGAAGAGATCTCGGAGGCCATGGATTGCCCCATAGGCACGGTGCGGTCCCGGATTTTCAGGGCGCGTGAAGCGATTTCGCAGAAGGTAAAGCCTTTGCTGGAAAACCAGAGCGGCAAGCGCTGGTAAGGCCGCGGCAGCCAGGAGCCATCCATGAACCCCACGAATACCAAGAACATCATGAAACCGTCTATGCAAACCAGCGAACTCATGTCCGCCCTGGCCGATGGGCAGCTGGGCGGGGAAGACTTTGCGGCCGCGCTTCACGCCAGCCGGCACGATGATTCGGCGGTCGCGTGCTGGGCCACCTATCACCTGATCGGCGATGCGCTGCGTTCCTCCCATGATGCGCGCGGCGCGGACCCGGCATTTCTCAGCCGCCTGAACCAGCGCCTGGCACAGGAAGCCTCGCCGGCCTCTGTCCCTCGTCACGTCCCGCCGGCTGTCCAGCATTTGCCTGCGGCCCTGCCTGATCACCGCAGCTCGGCTGCCAACGACGGCGAGTTCCGCTGGAAGCTGGTGGCGGGCTTTGCCTCGCTCGCGGCGGTGTCCGCCATCGCATGGAATGCCGCCGGCCTGCTGGCCCCGGCCGTCGCGCCGCAGCTGGCCCAGGCGCCCACTTCCCCCACTTCTGCCCAGCAGGTGGTGGTGGTCGCTTCGCCTCAAGGCCCCGTGGTGCGCGATGCACGGCTTGAGGAACTGCTGGCCGCGCACAAACAGCTGGGCGGCACCTCGGCCCTGCAGGAGCCTTCGGGCTTTCTGCGCAATGCCACTTTCGAGACGCCCCGCAATGCGGCGCGCTGAGCGCAGGCTGCACCGCTACCGGGCTTTGGCGACACCATGAACCTCAAGCTACTCCGTCTTCTCGCCCTGGCAGGATGCACCTTGCCGGCCGTGGGCTACGTGGCGGCGCAGGCTACGCCTGCCCCCGCAGCATCGGCCGTGGAATCCCGCAGCATCAACGACTGGCTGATGCGCATGCATGAGGCCTCCCGAAAGCGTTCCTACATCGGCACCTTTGTGGTCTCGTCGGGCGGTGCCATGTCCAGCGCCAAGATCTGGCATGTCTGCGAGGGCGACCAGCAGATGGAGCGGGTCGAGACACTCACGGGCGCGCCGCGCTCCATCTTTCGCCACAACGACCAGGTGGTCACCTTCATGCCCGACCACAAGGTGGTCCGCAGTGAAAAGCGCGAGTCGCTGGGCATGTTCCCGCAACTGCTGCAGTCGGCCGACGGCCGTATTGCCGATTACTACAAGGTCAAGCAGGAGGGCGCCGAGCGCGTGGCCGGCGTCGAAGCCGACATCGTGCTGCTGGTGCCCAAGGACAATATGCGCTTTGGTTACCGTGTCTGGACCGAGCAGAAAAAAGGCCTGGTCGTGAAGCTGCAGACGCTGGACACCGACGGCAAGGTGCTGGAGCAGGCGGCGTTTTCCGAGTTGCAGCTCGATGCCCCGGTCAAGATGGACAAGCTGCTGCAGATGATGGGCAAAGTCGAAGGCTACCGTGTCGAGAAACCGGTCCTGGTAAAAACCACCGCCAGCGCCGAAGGCTGGGTCCTGAAGGCGCCGGTGGCGGGCTTCAAGCCCATGAGTTGCTACAAGCGGCCGGCGACCGCCAATCCGGTGCCCGGCGAGGAACCCCTGCAATGGATTTTTTCGGACGGCCTGGCCTCGGTGTCCGTCTTTGTGGAGCCCTTTGACCGGCAACGCCACGAGAGAGAGTCCAGCCTGTCGATGGGCGCCACGCAGACCATCACCCGCCAGCTCGACACTTATTGGGTCACCGTCATGGGTGAAGTCCCCATGGCTACCCTGAAGCTCTTTGCCAATGGCCTGGAGCGCAAGAAATAATATGCCCTGGCGCTCCCGCTGCCGGCTTCCCCCCGGCGAGCTGGTTCGCCTGATGACCCCTATTTTTGACGAGGCTGACGATGCTTGAATTGAACTGGAAACCCCTGCGCTCCTGCCTGACCGCCGGTCTGGTGGCGGCTGCCGCAGTCGCTACGCTGGTGCCCGTGGCCCCGACCTGGGCGCAAACCCGCACATTGCCCGATTTCACCGACCTGGTGGAGCAGGTCGGCCCGTCGGTGGTCAATATCCGCACCCTGGAAAAAGCCAAGCCCTCGGCCGGCGGAAGCGCCGATGAGCAGATGCTGGAGTTCTTCAAGCGCTTCGGCATCCCGGTCCCGCCCAATATGCCGCGCGTGCCGCGGCCCGACCGCGGGCAACCCGACGAAGACCAGCCGCGCGGCGTGGGTTCCGGTTTCATCCTGACGGCGGACGGCTTCGTCATGACCAACGCCCACGTGGTGGAGGGCGCCGATGAGGTTCTCGTCACCCTGGCGGACAAGCGCGAGTTCAAGGCCAAGATCATCGGCGCCGACAAGCGCAGCGACGTGGCCGTGGTCAAGATCGAGGCGACCGGCCTGCCGGCCGTCAAGATCGGCGATATCAACCGCCTCAAGGTGGGCGAATGGGTGATGGCCATAGGCTCGCCCTTCGGCCTTGAGAACACCGTGACGGCGGGCATCGTGAGCGCCAAGCAGCGCGACACCGGCGACTACCTGCCCTTCATCCAGACCGACGTGGCCATCAACCCGGGCAACTCCGGCGGCCCGCTGATCAATATGCGCGGCGAAGTGGTGGGCATCAACAGCCAGATCTATTCGCGCTCGGGCGGTTTCCAGGGTATCTCCTTTGCCATCCCCATCGATGAGGCCGCCCGCGTATCCGACCAGCTGCGCAGCAGCGGCAGGGTCACGCGCGGCCGTATCGGCGTGCAGATCGACCAGGTCACCAAGGACGTGGCGGAATCCATAGGCCTGGGCAAGGCCCAGGGCGCTCTGGTCCGCGGCGTTGAAAGCGGCGCACCCGCCGAAAAAGCCGGCATCGAGGCCGGCGACATCATCATCAAGTTCGACGGCAAGCCCATCGAAAAATCCAGCGACCTGCCGCGCATGGTCGGCAACGTGAAGCCCGGCACCAAGGCCGTGGTGACCGTCTTCAGGCGCGGCGCGAGCAAGGACCTCTCGGTCACCATCGGCGAGGTCGAGCCTGAAAAGCCGGCACGCAAGGCTTCGGGCCCCGAACCCAAGGCGCCGGCCGTGGGTGCGGCCCAGGCGCTGGGCCTGGTGGTCAGCGAAGTGAGCGATGCGCAGAAGAAGGAACTCAAGATCAAGGGCGGCGTCAAGGTGGACACAGCCGAAGCCGCGGCTTCGCGCGCAGGGCTTCGCGAGGGCGACGTGATCGTGGCCATCGCCAATTCGGAAGTCACCAGCGTCAAGGAATTCGAAGCGGCCCTTGCCAAGATCGACAAGACCAAAGCCATCAATGTGCTGTTCCGCCGCGGTGAATGGGCGCAGTACGCGCTGATCCGGCCCGCGCGTTAAACCGGCATCGCAGGGCCCGTCCCAGGTTGAACCACCGGGCCCGTTCTCGTTCAGGCCGGGCCCCGTGCCCTGGCACCGAGAGCCGCCGACGGGCCCGGAAGGCCCCCATACCCTGCTGGGGTTTATGGGTTTTGCCGGCATCCGGGCCTTTTTTAAGCTCCCCAAAAATATATTTTTCGACGGCCCGGTACTTGCTTTTTGTTAGTGTTTACTTACAACGAAATCGAGTCACGGACGGATTTCGGTAGAATAGGGGCTTGCCTCTGTGTCTTTTGGATATATCGGGGACTCCAAAATCCCGCTTTCCAACTTGATTTTGGGTAATACACACTGATCCACAGATCACCCACAAGTTGTTCAGAGACATGCAGTTTAAAAATGTGAATAAGTTGTGTATAAGATTCCTGTTGCTAGCCTGCAACGACAAAAATATGGCAATTTCGGGACTGTTCGGCTCTGGCTTTTTGCCTACAATGAAGTTCCAACTATCGCAGTTGCCATAGATTGTTGGTTCAGGGCGCGTCGCTAATCGACGCGCCCTTTTTTATGGCCCCTCGCGAATCGCACCCAATCTCTTCGCAATACTTTCAAGTACTTAGGCGTTCTCGTTGATGAATCACATCAGAAATTTTTCGATCATTGCGCACATTGATCACGGCAAATCCACCTTGGCCGATCGACTCATCCAGCGCTGCGGTGGTTTGCAGGACCGCGAGATGAGCGCGCAGGTTCTGGATTCGATGGACATCGAAAAAGAGCGTGGGATAACCATCAAGGCGCAGACCGCTGCGCTCAAATACAAGGCACTCAACGGCGAGGTTTACAACCTCAATCTGATCGACACGCCGGGCCACGTCGACTTCTCTTATGAGGTCAGCCGCTCGCTGTCCGCATGCGAGGGCGCGCTGCTGGTGGTGGACGCGAGCCAGGGCGTGGAGGCGCAGACCGTCGCCAACTGCTACACCGCGCTGGATCTCGGCGTGGAGGTCGTGCCGGTGCTCAACAAGATGGACTTGCCGCAGGCCGACCCCGAAAACGCCAAGCAGGAAATCGAGGAGGTCATCGGCATAGACGCGACCGACGCGATCCCCTGCAGCGCCAAGACCGGCATGGGCATCGACGAAATCCTGGAAGCCATCGTCGCCCGGATTCCCTCGCCCAAGGGCAATCCGGACGGCCCGCTGCGGGCCATGATCATCGACAGCTGGTACGACGCCTATGTGGGCGTGGTCATGCTGGTGCGGGTGGTCGACGGCCGGCTCGCCAGGGGCGACCGCATCAAGCTGATGGCCAGCGAGGCGATGTACAACGCCGAGCAACTGGGGGTCTTCACCCCGCACACCGAGCCGCGCCAGTCGCTGGAGCCCGGCGAAGTGGGTTTTGTGATCGCCGGCATCAAGGAACTGCAGGCCGCCCGCGTGGGCGACACCGTCACGCTGGTCAAGCCCGGCACCGGTGGCGCGGCATTCACCGCCACCGAGGCGCTGCCCGGCTTCAAGGAAATCCAGCCCGCCGTTTTTGCCGGGCTTTATCCCTCCGAGGCCAGCGAGTACGAATCCCTGCGGGACGCGCTGGAAAAGCTCAAGCTCAACGACGCCTCGCTGCACTACGAGCCCGAGGTCAGCGAAGCCCTGGGTTTCGGCTTTCGCTGCGGCTTCCTGGGCCTGCTGCACATGGAGATCGTCCAGGAGCGGCTGGAGCGGGAGTTCGACCAGGACCTGATCACGACGGCGCCCAGCGTCGTCTATGAGGTGCTCAAGTCCGACGGCGAGACCATCATGGTCGAGAACCCGTCCAAAATCCCGGACGCCGGGCGCGTCAACGAGATCCGCGAGCCCATCGTGACCGTGCACCTGTACATGCCGCAGGACTACGTGGGTGCCGTCATGACGCTGGCCAACCAGAAGCGCGGCATCCAGCTGAACATGGCCTACCACGGCAAGCAGGTCATGCTGACCTACGAGATGCCGCTGGGCGAGATCGTTCTGGACTTCTTCGACAAGCTCAAGTCCGTCTCGCGCGGTTACGCGTCCATGGACTACGAGTTCAAGGAATTCCGGGCTTCGGATGTGGTGAAGGTCGACATCCTGCTCAATGGCGAGAAGGTGGACGCGCTGTCCATCATCGTCCACCGCAGCCAGTCGGCCTACCGCGGGCGGGCGGTGGTCGCCAAGATGCGCGAGATCATTTCGCGCCAGCAATTCGACGTCGCGATCCAGGCCGCTATCGGGGCCAACATTATTGCGCGTGAGACAATCAAGGCGCTTCGCAAGAACGTGATCGCCAAATGCTACGGCGGCGATATTTCACGTAAGCGCAAGCTCCTAGAGAAACAAAAAGCGGGTAAAAAACGCATGAAACAAATCGGTTCCGTTGAAGTACCCCAGGAAGCTTTCCTGGCCATATTGCAGGTGGAAGACTGATGCGCGGCGCAATGAGCACGATCACGGCCGTGGTGCTGGCGGCCTTTGTGGGTTACGGCGCCGCCTGGTACTTCGGCATCGTCGAAGGCAACTTCTCCCTGCTGCTGTTCCTGGCATCGGTGGTCACCGGCATCTACTGGCTGGCCGAGCGCTTTTATTTCCTGCCGCAGCGCTACAGGGCCGCCGCGGCGCTAGAGGAAAGCGCCGCCAGGCGCCAGGCCGAGCTGGCCCAAAAAGGCATTACCCAGGTCGACAACAACAATCTCGGAGAAGCCCGCGCCCGGCTCATCATGCAGCCCTGGTGGCTGGACTGGACCGCCGGCCTGTTCCCGGTGATCGTGGTGGTTTTCCTGCTGCGCTCCTTCCTGTTCGAGCCCTTCAAGATCCCCTCCGGCTCGATGATCCCGACGCTGCTGATCAACGACCTGATCCTGGTCAACAAATTCCACTACGGCGTGCGCCTGCCCGTGCTGAACATCAAGGTCATCAACAACCAGAGCCCGCAGCGCGGCGACGTGATGGTGTTTCGCTACCCGCCCAAGCCCAGCCTGGACTACATCAAGCGCGTGGTCGGCGTGCCCGGGGACGAAGTGGCCTACATCAACAAAAAGTTGACCATCAACGGCAAACCCCTGCCCAAGACGCCGTTGCCGGATTTCTTTGACGAGGACGTGCTGCGCTACGCCAAGCAATTCGAAGAGGTCAACGGCGGCAAGAAATACCGCCTGCTCAATGACGACACACGGCGCGCCGGACTGGACGAGCGTGAGGTCATGGACTTTCCTTTCAAGCAAAATTGCCGTTACAGTAGCGAAGGCATGGTCTGCAAGGTGCCTGAGGGGCAGTACTTCATGATGGGCGACAACCGCGATAATTCGCAGGATTCGCGCTATTGGGGCTTTGTCCCGGAGGCCAATATCGTGGGTAAGGCCTTTTTTGTCTGGATGAATTTCGGCAACCTCAAACGTATCGGCTCTTTCGAATAGCAATATGGGCGGCAGCGCCGTCCGGGACGGCGGGCCGGAGGGTTTTCTAGTCAGAGCAGGAGAAAAAATGAAACATCAGCAACGCGGCATTTCCTTCATCGGCCTTCTGTTTTTCTGCGTCATCCTGGTCTGCGCGGGGATTCTGGCCGCCCAGGTTTTCCCCACGCTGGTTGAGCTCCAGGCCATCACCAAGGCCGTCAACAAGGCCAGGGACGGCAATACCGTCGTTGAAGTCCGCACCATCTTCGACAAGGCGGCGCAGATTGACGACATCAAGTCCATCAGCGGCAAGGACCTGGAAGTGACCAAGGAAGGCGACAAAACCGTGGTGTCCTTCGCCTACAACAAGGAAATCCACATGGCCGGCCCCGCCTTCTTGCTGCTCAAGTACAGCGGCAAATCCAAATAAGTGCGAGCCAGCGCCACCTCGAGCCCGGGCCTGCCGGCGCTGCAAAAGCGCCTGGAGCATGAGTTCTCCAACCCCAAACTGCTGCTGCAGGCACTGACGCACCGCAGTTTTTCGTCCGACCACAACGAGCGCATCGAGTTTCTGGGCGATTCCGTCCTGAACCTGGCGGTGGCCGGCCTGCTCTATGAACAACTGAGCGAGCTGCCCGAAGGCGACCTGTCGCGCGTGCGCGCCAACCTGGTCAAGCAGGACACCCTGCACAAGTTGGCGGTCGGGCTGGGCCTGCCCGAGATGGTGCGTCTGGGCGAGGGCGAGGCCAAGTCCGGCGGCCACAAGCGGCCCTCCATTCTTGCCGACGCGCTGGAGGCCGTGATAGGCGCGGTCTACCTCGACGCAGGCTTTGACACCGCCGCGCGGCTGGTGCATCGACTCTTCAAGGATGTCGAGATCAACCCCCAGATGCAGGCCATCGGCAAGGACCCCAAGACCGAATTGCAGGAGTGGCTGCAAGGGCGCAAAATGAACCTGCCCATCTACCGCGTGGTGGGCACCATGGGTGCCGCCCACAAGCAGACCTTCGACGTCGAGTGTGAAATCGCGGAGTTCGGGCGGGCCGAGCGCGGCATAGGCGGTTCGCGCCGGGCCGGCGAGCAGGCTGCCGCAGCAGCCATGCTGATGTTTGTCAAGACACTGGAATCCTGACTCCAAGCCTGCCGCCGCCCAGAGGCTGCGGGCCAACACACCAAAATTATGAGTACAGGTAAAAAAGAAGCCAAGAAACCGGCCGCTGCCGCAGCAGCGCCCGCTACCAAGCCCAAGGCGCGGCCGGCCAAAGCTTTAGAGGCGGTGCAGCCGCCCGATGCGCTCGAAGCCATGCTGGCGCAGGCCCTGTCCTCGCGCGGCGCGGCCGTGCCCGCCCCCGACACGCCGTCCGCCGGCGAGCAGCGCTGCGGCCTGATCGCCATTGTCGGCAAGCCCAATGTGGGAAAGTCCACCCTGCTCAATGCCCTGGTGGGGCAAAAAATCAGCATCACCTCGCGCAAGGCCCAGACCACGCGCCACCGCATTACCGGCATGCGCACGGTCAAGGCAACACAATATGTGTTCGTCGACACGCCGGGCTTCCAGACCCGGCACGGCAACGCGCTGAACCGCTCGCTGAACCGCACCGTGGTCGGTGCCGTCAACGACGTGGACTTGATTGTGTTCGTCGTCGAAGCCGGCCAGTTCAACCAGGCCGATGCCAAGGTGCTGGCCCTGCTGCCCGAAAAGACGCCCGCGATCCTGCTGGCCAACAAATTCGACCTGATACACCGCCGTGCCGACATCGCCCCCTGGCTCAAGGAGATGCAGGAGAGGCACAATTTTGCCGAGTTCGTACCCATGTCGGCCAACAACGCCAGGGACATCGAGCGCCTGTTCGGCATTTGCGAAAAATACCTGCCAGTCCAGCCCTGGATGTACGGCGCCGACGAGCTGACCGACCGCAGCGATCGCTTCATGGCCGCCGAGATCATCCGTGAAAAGCTGTTCCGCCTGACCGGCGACGAACTGCCCTACACCTCCACCGTCGTCATCGACCAGTACGAGGAAGAGGGCGCCCTGCGCAAGATCGCCGCCACCATCATTGTCGAGCGCGACGGCCATAAGGGCATGATCATTGGCGAGAAGGGCGAAAAGCTCAAACGCATAGGCACCGAAGCCCGGCACGAACTAGAGACCCTCACGGGCGGCAAGGTGTTCCTGGAAATCTGGGTCAAGGTCCGCTCGGGCTGGGCGGACGACGAAGCCAGAGTTAAAACATTCGGCTACGAGTAAGCGGAGTTGCGCACCGCCCATGGCCACTAAACGCATTGGCGATGAACCCGCTTATGTCCTGCACCGCTACGACTGGAGCGAGTCCAGCCTGATCCTGGAGGTGTTCACCCGCAAGTACGGGCGGGTAGCGCTGGTCGCGCGCGGGGCGAAAAAGCCCAGTTCCAATTTCCGGCCCATCCTGCTGCCGCTGCAGCCGCTGCACATCGCCTTCGGCGGCGACGCGGAAATCCGCACCCTCAAGAGCGCTGAATGGCAAGGGGGCCATGTGATGCCGACCGGCGACGCGCTGCTGTCAGGCTATTACCTCAACGAACTGCTGATGCGCCTGCTGGCCCGGGACGATCCGCACCCCGTGCTGTTTGAGGCCTATGCGGCCACGGTGCAGTTGCTCGCCGCGCAGAGCGCCGAGACCCTGCAGCTGGCCTTGCGCGCCTTTGAACTGCGGCTGCTGCGCGATATCGGCCTTTTGCCCCTGCTGGATCTTGAGACCGCCACGCTGGCGCCGCTGGATTCCGACACCCGCTATGTGCTGGTGCCCGAGGCGGGCCTGCGGCAAGCGCATGACGATGACCGTGTCAGCCTGCCCGGCGGGCAGTGGCAGGCGCTGCAGCAGGCGCTGGGCGAAGAGTCCCTGTTTTCCGACACCGTGCGGGCCTGTATCCCGGGCTTCAATGAGCTTAAAACCCAGCTGCGCGGCCTGCTGCACTACCATTGTGGCGTCAAGGTCCTGAAAACCCGGCAAATGATGATGGACCTGCAAGCTTTTTAACGAGCCACCGCCATGAAAATCCTTTCGCCCGTTCCCGTCGTGTCCCATGTGTACGGCAAGACCGCACTGTCGGTCAATGTCAACAAGGTCGCCTTGCTGCGCAATTCCCGCCACCTGGACATTCCGAGCGTGCTGCGCGCCGCCGAGCTGTGCCTGGAGGCCGGCGCCCAGGGCATCACGGTGCATCCGCGCCCGGACGAGCGTCACATCCGTCCCGACGACGTCTTTGAGCTTGCGGCGCTGATGAAGGACTGGCCCGACCGCGAATTCAACATTGAAGGCAACCCTTTCCAGAACCTCATGGACTTTGTGCACGACCTGGCCGCCCGCGGCCTGCCGCTGCACCAGTGCACCTTTGTGCCCGACAGCGAAGACCAGTTCACCAGCGACCACGGCTGGAGCTTTCCCGAGGACGCCGAGCGTCTGCGGCCTTTGATCCAGCAGGCGCACGACCGCCGCGTGCGCGTCAGCCTCTTTATGGACCCGGTGCCCGAAGCCATGGCGGCCGCCAAGGCCGTGGGCGCCGACCGCGTGGAGTTCTATACGGAAACCTATGCCCGCGCCTGGGCCGGCCCCGAAAAAGCACAGGTGCTGGCCCGCTTCACCGCGGCGGCGCAGGCTGCGGCGGCCGCAGGCCTGGGCATCAACGCCGGCCACGACCTGAACCGCGACAATCTCACGGAGTTTGTGCGCGAAGTGCCGGGCGTGCTGGAAGTCTCCATAGGCCACGCCCTGGTCGCCGACGCGCTGGAACTGGGCTACGCCGCCACCGTCAGGAGCTATCTGGCCAGCATAGACCGGGCGTTTGTTTCTGCATGATCTACGGCATAGGTACTGATATCTGCGATGTGCGCCGCATTCGCGCCAGCCTTGAAAAACACGGCGAACGCTTTGCCAGGAAGATCCTGGCCGACGGCGAGCTGGTCACCTGGAAGGCCCGCAGCGCGCGCTGGCCGGACCGCGGCGTCAGCTACCTGGCCACCCGTTTTTCCGCCAAGGAGGCCTTCAGCAAGGCGATAGGCATGGGCATGCGCATGCCCATGACCTGGCGCTCCTGCGAAATCGCCAAGGCCGCCAGCGGCAAGCCCGAAATCGTGTTGCACGGCGCGCTCAAAACCTGGTTCGAGGCGCGCCAGCTCACTGCCCATATCACCGTAACCGACGAGACCGATTACGCCGCCAGTTTCTGCGTGGTGGAAAAGCTCTCCTGACCCACCAACGGAAGCTCCCAACTCCGGATTTTTCTTATGACCCAGCACGCTCCCCTCATCATTGATATCGCCGGCCATGCGCTCACCAAGGCCGACCGCCGGCGCCTGAAACACCCGCTGACCGGCGGCATCATCCTGTTCGCCCGCAACTGGAAGGATCGCCGGCAGCTGTCCGACCTGTGCGCAGAGATCAAGGACATCCGCGAGGATTTGCTGATCTGCGTGGACCACGAAGGTGGCCGCGTGCAGCGCTTCAAGACCGACGGCTTTACCCATCTGCCGCCCATGCGCGAGCTGGGCCTGCTGTGGATGAAAGACCAGCTGGCCGCCACCAATGCCGCGACCGCCTGCGGTTATGTGCTGGGCGCCGAGCTGCGCGCCTGCGGCGTCGACTTCAGCTTCACGCCGGTGCTGGACCTGGACTATGGCGAGAGCGGCGTGATCGGCGACCGCGCCTTCGGTCGCGACCCGCGCGTTGTCACGCTGCTGGCCAAGAGCCTGATGCACGGCCTGTTGCAGGCCGGCGTCGCTAACTGCGGCAAGCACTTCCCCGGCCATGGTTTTGTCAAGGCCGACTCCCACACCGACATCCCCGTCGACAAGCGCAGCCTCAAGGCCATACTGGCCGACGATGCAGCGCCTTACGGTTGGCTCAACACCACGCTCAGCAGTGTGATGCCCGCCCATGTGATCTATCCCAAGGTTGATGCCCGGCCGGCCGGTTTCTCCAGCCAGTGGCTCAATTTCATCCTGCGCAGCCAGCTGGGCTTCGGCGGCGCGATTTTCAGCGACGACCTCAGCATGGCCGGTGCCCGCCTGATAGACGGCAAGGAAGTGAGCTACACCGAGGCGGCCGTCACGGCACTCAACGCCGGCTGCGACATGGTGCTGCTGTGCAATCAGTCCGTCGGCGAGGGCCAGCCCGTCGACGAACTGCTGGACGGCATGTCCGAGGCCCTGCTCAAGGGCCAATGGGAAGCCATGGAGGCCAGCGAGTTGCGGCGCCTGGCCTTGTTGCCGCAGGGCAGGGCGTTTGGCTGGGATGAGCTGATGGTGCAGCCGGCGTATATGCACGCGCTGGGGCTGATTCCCTGACGCTGCCGACCCTGGACCTCAGGCGGCCTGGCTTCCCGGCCAGGCCAGCTTTCCCACCGCGTCCATGTGCGTGAGGTAGACGCGCAAATCAAACTCGTACTGGTGGTACTGCGGCTCCATGTGCGTGCACAACTGGTAGAAAGCCTTGTCATGGGCTTTTTCCTTGATGTGAGCTAGCTCATGTACCGTGATCATGCGCAGAAATTCTGCGGGCACATCCTTGAACAAGGTGGCGACGCGGATCTCGCGTTTGGCCTTGAGCTTGTTGCCCTGCACGCGTGACACAGCCGTGTGCGTGCCCAGTGCGTGGGCGATCACGTGGAGCTTGCTGTCGAAAGCCACCTTGGACAAAGGCTCGGAGCTGCGCAGGAAATCGTTCTTGAGATCCATCACGTAGTCGTATAGCGCCTTGTCGGTCCGCACGCCGTGGCCCTGGGGGTATTTGGCGAGCAGCACCTCGCCGAGCCGGCCCTTGTCCAGCAATTGCTGAACCTGGGTCTGCAGGTTGTCCGGGTAGCCGGCGAGGTATTTGAGCGGTGCCATGAATTCTTAAACCCAGCATGAGCCGCGGAGCCGGCTTTGCCGGGCCGCAGGGCGGGCGCCCCCCTCGGGGGGGGCAGCGCATTACACGAAGTGAAAAGCGTGGGGGCTAGCTTTCGCGGCGAAGGGCGGGGAAGAGGATCACATCGCGAATACTGGGGCTGTCGGTCAGCAGCATCATCAGGCGGTCAATGCCCACGCCGCAGCCGCCGGTGGGGGGCATGCCGTATTCGAGGGCGCGCACGAAGTCGTGGTCGTAGAACATGGCTTCGTCGTCGCCGCTGTCCTTGGCCGCGACCTGGGCATTGAAGCGGGCGGCCTGCTCTTCGGCGTCGTTGAGCTCGCTGAAACCGTTGCCGAATTCGCGGCCGGTGATGTAGAGCTCAAAGCGCTCGGTCACTTCGGGCCGGCTGTCGTTGGCGCGCGCCAGCGGCGAGATTTCCGTCGGGTGTTCCATGATGAAGGTGGGCTGCCAGAGCTTTTCTTCGACCAATTCCTCGAAGTACAGCACCTGCAGGCTGGCCAGCGAGCGCGTCGAGAGACGGTCTTTTTCCTCGTTCATGCCTAGTTTTTTGAGGGCATTGGTCAGCCAGGCGGCGTCGTCGACATGGTCGCCGGCTTCGGTATGCTTGAGGATGGCTTCGCGTATCGTGAGGCGGGCAAAGGGTTTGGCGAGGTCGACTTTTTCTTCCTTGCCGCCGTAGCTCAGCTGCAGCGTGCCCACGGCCTTTTGCGCGGCGTCGCGGATCAGCGCCTCGGTGAAGTCCATCAGGTCGTTGTAGTCCCAGTAAGCTGCATAAAACTCCATCATGGTGAATTCTGGGTTGTGCCGCACCGAGATGCCTTCGTTGCGGTAGCTGCGGTTGATCTCGAAGACACGGTCAAAACCACCGACGATCAGGCGCTTGAGGTAGAGCTCGGGCGCGATGCGCAGGAACATCTCCTGGTCCAGCGCATTGTGGTGCGTCTTGAAGGGTTTGGCATTGGCGCCGCCCGGGATGGGGTGCAGCATGGGCGTCTCGACCTCGAGGAAGTCGTGCTTGACCATGAATTCGCGGATCGAGCTGACGGCCTTGCTGCGCGCGGTGAATCGCTTGCGCGCCTGCTCGTCGGTGATCAGGTCGACATAGCGCTGGCGGTATTTCTGTTCCTGGTCGGCCATGCCGTAAAAATCGCCGGGCAGGGGACGCAGGCTCTTGGTCAGCAGGCGCACGCTGGTGGCGTGGATGGACAGCTCGCCGGTTTTGGTCTTGAAGACCTTGCCTTCGGCCGCCACGATATCGCCCAGGTCCCAGTGCTTGAAGGCGGCATACAGTTCTTCGCCGATCTCGTCGCGCGTGAGGAAAATCTGGATACGCCCGGTGCTGTCCTGCAGGGTGGCAAAACTCGCCTTGCCCATCACGCGCTTGAGCATCATGCGGCCGGCGATCTTCGCCGGAATCGCCTCGGCGGCCAGTGCCTCGCCGTCCTTGTCATCGTGCGCGGCGTGCAGCTTGGCCGCATGGTCGGTCGGCTTGAAGTCGTTCGGGAAGGCCACGCCTTTGCCGTCCGCCTGATTTTTTCGCAGGGCCTTGAGCTTTTCGCGACGCTCGATGATCAACTGGTTTTCGTCTTGCGGGGGGATGGACATAAGGTCAAGGTTCCGGAAAAAGGTCAAAAGATGTCGGGCGCCCCGCCCACGTGGGGTGGGAGCTGGAAAGCGCCGAATTGTCGATTTTAAGTGACGCGGGCGTTTTGGCCCGGATGCCTGAAAACGCGTGTCTGGCGGTCAGAGCGCGATGCCGGTGCGCTCCAGGATGTCGCTCACCAGTTCCAGCCGCATCAGGGGGTTGTCCAGCTGCATCAGGCGTTGCTTGAGCTCCAGGGGGATGGGCAGCAGTTCGCACCAGCGGTTGGAAACCCAGCCGCAGTCGTCCAGCCGGTAGGGCGACTGCAGCGGCATCTGGGCCTGCGGTATGTCGCGCACCTGCAGGCTTTTGATCAGCCTGCCCAGCGCGTCGGCCGCGGCTTGCAGGTCGGGTGGAATGGCGACGGGCTGGTCGTCTTCCAGCCGGGTGACGTCGGCGATCCACAGGCCGTGCTTGAGTTTTTTGCGACGGGAGATTTCAAAGCGCTGCGCGCCGGTGCAGCGTATGGCCATCAGGCCCGGCTGGGGGATGGAAAATTCGGTGATGGTGGCCAGGGTGCCTACGCTGCTGAAGATCTCGTGCGCAAAGCCGTCGCCCGTAGGGGCAGCGGCATCGGCGGGGCGGCGGACCTCAGACCCTTCGATGAGCGAAACCACACCGAAGGGGGCGCCGGCCTTGTGGCATTTGCCGATCATGTCGAGGTAGCGGACCTCGAAAATGCGCAGCGGCAGCACACCGCCGGGGTACAGCACCGCACCCAGCGGAAACAGGGGAAGGGAGCTCAGGGTCAAGGCTTCTGACATGGTCTCATCGTGCTCTGGGGTGCCGTGAACCACATCATCCCATGTGACCCGCGCTGCGAACTTTTCGTGCGGCTAATACGCCTTGCTTGAGGGGCTTTTCGGGGGGTAGGGCTTACCGGTTTTTCAGCTGACGGCATCCGCCGGCTGGCGCAGCAGCATGGCCAGCGAGTTGGCCACGGTCTTGCGCAGTTCCCTGCGGTCGCAAATGAAGTCGATCGCGCCCTTGGTCTGCAGGAACTCGGCGCGCTGGAAACCTTCCGGCAGCGTCACGCGCACGGTCGATTCAATCACGCGCGGGCCGGCAAAACCGATCAAGGCCTTGGGCTCGGCAATGACCACGTCGCCGACAAACGCGAAGCCGGCGCTCACCCCGCCCATGGTCGGGTCGGTCAGCACGCTGATGTAAGGCAGGCCTTTTTTGGCCAGGCGCGTCAGGGCGGCGTTGGTTTTGGCCATCTGCATGAGGCTGAGCAGGCCTTCCTGCATGCGCGCGCCGCCGGTGGCGGTAAAGCAGATGAAAGGGACTTTTTGTTCAATGGCCGCGTGCACGCCGCGCACAAAGCGCTCGCCCACCACGCTGCCCATGCTGCCGCCCATGAAGTCGAACTCAAAGCAGGCCACGACCACACCTATGCTGTGCACCGCGCCGCCCATGACGACCAGCGCATCGGTTTCCTGGGTGTTTTCCAGGGCTTCCTTGAGGCGCTCGGGGTATTTGCGGCTGTCCTTGAATTTCAGGGCGTCAACCGGCAGCACTTCCTGGCCCAGCTCGTAGCGGCCTTCCGGGTCCAGGAAGGCGTCCAGCCGCGCACGCGCGCCTATGCGGTGGTGGTGGCTGCACTGCGGGCAGACGTTCTGGTTTTTTTCCAGGTCGGTCTTATAGAGCACCGCTTCGCAGCTCGGGCATTTGATCCAGAGGCCCTCGGGCACCTGGCGGCGTTCCGTCGGGTCGGTGGGGCTGATTTTTGGGGGGAGAAGTTTTTCTAGCCAAGACATGAAGTCAGTCCTTTTGGTGTCGGGCGGCGCCTGGGGCTTGCCGGGCGAAAAGCGCAATTATGCGCCGGTTTGCCCGGTCTCCGGCCCAACGCCGGCCCGCTTGAAAGTCAGTCCAAAGCAGTACGGATTTCCTGCAAAAACGCCTGCGCGGTGGCGGCCACCTTGTCACGCGGCTGGTTTTCGATCAACTGGATGATTTTGCTGCCTATGACCACGGCGTCGGCCACCTTGCCGATGGCTTTGGCCGTGGCGGCGTCGCGTATGCCGAAGCCCACGCCCACGGGCACGCTCACATGCTTGCGTATGCGCGGCAGCGTGGCCTCAACGGCCGCCACATCCAGCGTGCCGGCGCCCGTCACGCCTTTGAGCGAGACGTAGTACACATAACCGCTGGCAACCTCGGCCACCTGGGTCATGCGGGCGTCCGTGCTGGTGGGCGCCAGCAAAAAGATCAAATCCATGTTGTGCGCGCGCAGCCGGGCGGCGAATTCCACGCATTCCTCGGGCGGGTAATCGACGATGAGCACGCCGTCCACGCCGGCCTGGGCCGCATCGCGGATGAAGGCGCTTTCCGTCTTGCTGCCACCGTGCTTGATGTCGTAGCGCTCCACCGGGTTGGCGTAGCCCATCAGGACCACCGGCGTGTTGCTGTCTTTGCTGCGGAACTGGCGCACCATGTCCAGCACCTGGGCCAGGCCTATGCCGAAGGACAGGGCCTTGTCGCCGGCTTTCTGGATCACCGGGCCGTCGGCGCTGGGGTCGGAGAAGGGCACGCCCAACTCGATCACGTCGGCGCCGCCGGCCACCATGGCATGCATCAGCTCCGGTGTGACGTCGGCAAAGGGAAAGCCCGCGGTGACGTAAGGAATCAAGGCCTTGCGGCCCTGGCTTTTCAACGTGGAGAAAGTGGCGGCAATACGGCTCATGACTGCACCCCGCTGCCCTTGGCACCGCTGGCATCGAACGAGGCGGCCGAAGCCGTGCCACCCTTGACGGACAGGCCACGCATGGACGGCCGGTCGTAGAAGTCGGCGCCCGAGAGGTCGGCCACCGTGCCTATGTCCTTGTCGCCCCGCCCCGAAAGGCAGACGAGCAGGCTCTGGTCGCTGCGCATGCTGCGCGCCATCTTCATGGCGCAGGCCACGGCATGGCTGGACTCCAGCGCGGGAATGATGCCTTCGGTGCGGCACAGGTAATGGAAGGCCTCCAGGGCTTCCTTGTCGGTGATACCGACGTATTCGGCGCGGCCTATGTCCTTGAGAAAGGCGTGTTCCGGGCCCACGCCGGGGTAGTCGAGCCCGGCGCTGATGCTGTGGGTCTCTGTGACCTGGCCGTCCTCGTTTTGCAGCACATAAGTGCGATTGCCGTGCAGCACGCCGGGCAGGCCGCGCTGCAGCGAGGCCGAGTGTTTGCCGCTTTCCAGGCCCTCACCGGCGGCCTCGACACCGATCAACCGGGTTTTGGCGTGCTGGATATAGGGGTGGAAGATGCCCATGGCATTGCTGCCGCCGCCCACGCAGGCGATCACCGCGTCGGGTTGCTTGTTGCCGATGAATTCCGGCATCTGCTGCAGGCATTCGGCGCCTATCACGCTCTGGAAGTCGCGCACCATCATGGGGTAGGGGTGGGGCCCCGCCACCGTACCAATGATGTAGAAGGTGTTGTCCACATTGGCGACCCAGTCGCGCATGGCCTCGTTGAGCGCGTCTTTCAGCGTCTTGCTGCCGCTTTCGACCGGCACCACCGTGGCGCCCAGCAGGTTCATGCGGTAGACATTGGGGCTTTGGCGCTTGACGTCTTCGCTGCCCATGTAAACCACACATTCCAGGCCGTAGCGCGCACAGATGGTGGCGGTGGCCACGCCGTGCTGGCCGGCGCCGGTCTCGGCGATGACGCGCGGCTTGCCCATGCGGCGCGCCAGCATGGCCTGGCCTATGGTGTTGTTGATCTTGTGCGCGCCGGTGTGGTTGAGGTCTTCGCGCTTCAAGTAAATCTGCGCGCCGCCCTGTTCACGGCTCATGCGCGCGGCATGGTAGATCGGGGAAGGGCGGCCCACGAAATGCGCCAGCTCGGAATGGAATTCGGCGATGAATTCCGGGTCGTGCTGGTATTTGGCGTAGGCGGCCTTGAGTTCGTTGATCGCGTGGGTCAGCGTTTCCGAAACGAAACTGCCGCCGTAAATTCCGAAATGGCCTGAAGCGTCAGGCTGGTGGTACTCGTACATGATGGGGACTCTTTGCAAGTAACTCGTCGGCGGCGCGCACGGCCGCGACGAACTGGTTGATTTTGTCGGCGCTTTTGATTCCCTTGGAAATCTCGACGCCGGAACTGACATCAACGGCCAGCGTTGTGCAACGCGGCCTGACTTGCGAAATGCCATCGATCACGTTTGCAGGCGTCAATCCACCAGACAAAACGAGGTGAGCGTTGACGTTTGGAGGAAGAAGTGACCAATTGAATGTTTTCCCGCCGCCGCCGTAACCCTCGACATGGGCGTCGAGGAGGATGGCTTGTGCGGCCTTGAAGTCCTGGGCGTATTTTACGAGATCAAAGCCGCCCGGGTTGCCCGAGGTGTTTTCGGCGGCTTTTTCATCAAGCGGAATGCGCGCGGCGCGCATGAAAGGCCGGCCGGCCTGCAGGCAGGTTTCTGGCGTTTCGTCGCCGTGGAATTGCAGGAAAGCCGTGGGCATGAGGGCGCAGGCAGCGCTGATGCGGGCCGCGGGCGCATTGACGAAGAGCAGCACCGGGGTCACAAAGGGCGGCAGGCGGCGGGCCAGTTCGGCGGCGCGTTCGGCCGTCACATGGCGCGGGCTGGCCTCGTACATCACAAAGCCGACCGCATCGGCCCCGGCGGCCACGGCGGCATCCACGTCTTCCTCGCGGGTCAGGCCGCAAATCTTGATGCGGGTACGGGTAGGGGGAATGGGTGTCATGGCAGCCAATCATAGGCCGCTGCGTGGGCCGGCAGGCCATAGTGGTCTTCATACACCGGCCCCAGGAAATACAGGCCGTCCGGCGAAAACGTCGGCGCAGCGGCGTCGCGGCTGCGCGCGGCCATCACGCCGGCCAGCCAGTCCGGCGGGTAGCTGCCCTGGCCTATGGCGACCAGGCAGCCCATGATGTTGCGGATCATGTGGTGCAAAAAGGCGTTGGCTTCGAACTCAAAGCGCCAGTACCGGGCTCCGGTTTCTCCACGGTGCGAGATCGTGATGCGGTTGATGGTTTTGACCGGGGACTTGGCTTGGCATTGCGCGGCCCGGAAGGAGCTGAAATCATGCTCGCCGACCAGATGGGTGGCGGCCTGGCGCATGGCCGCCTCGTCCAGAGGCCGGTAGACCCAGCCGACGCGCCCGGCTTCCACGCTGGGGCGCACCGGCGACTCCAGCACCACGTAGGCATAGCGGCGGGCGATGGCGCTGCCGCGGCAATGGAATTCGTCCGGGACTTCGCGTGCCCACTGCACGGCGATGTCGGCCGGCAAGAAAGCATTGGTGCCGCGTACCCAGGAGGCGATGTCGCGCTGCAACAGGGTGTCGAAGTGCACAACCTGCATAAGGCCGTGCACGCCTGCGTCGGTGCGGCCGGCGCACAGGGTGCGTATGGGCTGGGCGGCGAACTTGCCGAGCGCCAGCTCCAGCTTGTCCTGGATGGTGTTGCCCGAAAGCTGGCTCTGCCAGCCTTCGTAGCCGCTGCCGCTGTAGCTGATGCCGAGTGCGATCCTCACAGGCGGGCACGCAGTGAACGCAGCGCGTTCAGGCTGCGCTCACGACAGGGCGTTCAGGAAGGCCTGCGCCTTGACCTTCAGCGGGCCTTTGGCTTCGGCCATTACCTCTTCGGCCAGGGACCTGGCGCCATCGGAATCGCCGAGCGAACGGAATTCCTCAGCCAGCAGGAATTTGGTTTCCAGCGGGTCTCCGGACATGGACAAGGCTTCCTCGGGATGGGCGGGGCTTTCCGTGGTGGGGCCGTTCAGGTCCAGCGACAGCGAACCGAGGTCGAACTCCAGCATGCCGTTGTCAGCCGCCGGTGCCGGTGCCGGTGCTGGCGCAGGGGCCGGCGCGGGCGCCGCCGCTTTCACGGGGGCGGGTGCCGGTTTGGGCGCCGGAGTGAACGGTTCGGGCGTGAAATTCAGGCCTTCGTCGAGGAAAGACGCGTCGGCTGCGGCTGCGGCGGGTTTGGCGGCCGTCTGGAGCGCCACCGTGGCGCTGCTGAAATCCATGTTCAGGGCAGCGGGTTCCGGCGCCTTCATGGCCGCCGTGGGCTCGACGCGCACGGGTGCCGGCGGCGGAGGCGGCGGGGCCGAGATGGCTGCCGGCGTGGTCGGCTCACTGGGTTCGTCACCGAGTGAGAAGTCCAGGTCGAGGTCGACATCCACCGATGGCGTGGGCGCGGGGACATGCACCGGCTGTGCCACCATGGCCACGGTGCCGCCCGGGCTGAAGGCGGAGGTGCTGCCGCCATGGCCGGCGCCGGCGGGCTGCCCGCCCGGCTGGTACATCGGGTTGGCGGGGTCGAGTTCACGGCCCATTTCGGTGATGTAGGCCCACTCGGGACCGCTGCCGTGGGTGAGGTTGAATGCCTCGATGGCGACAGTCTCAAACGCCTTGCTGTCGCGGCGCTTGGCGTAGATTTCCATCAGCTTGGCATGGATGGCCACGCGCATCGGGCTGGTGCGCATGGCTTCCTTGAGGATTTCCTCGGCCTGCAGGTCGCGTCCATAGGCCAGGTACACATCGGCTTCGGCTACGGGGTCGACGTCGCCAGCGGCATCCAATTGACTGGGCGAATACACCAGGGACGAGCCTGTGGCGTTGCCTTCGTTCGTGTCAATCCTTTGGCCGCCGCTGGCGCCGAAAAAAGAATCGGGCTGCAGCCTGCTTTCGAGGAAGGAACTGTCGACCTGGGCCGCGCCGCCGCGCTGGCGGTAGCGGTAAAAGCCGAAACCGGCGAGCAGCAACAGAAGGCCACCAGCGATGGGCAGTATCAGCGGGTTGTCGAGCAGTTCGTCGATCAGGCTGGGTTCAGGTGGCGGCGGCGGTGCGGCCGCGGGTTTTTTGGCCGCAGCCACAGGAGCTGGTGTGACCGCAGCGCTGGCGGCGGGCGTGGACTGGGAAGCTGCGGCCACCGGGGATGCGCTAGTGGCGGCCTCGGAGGCTGCCGATGCGGGAGCTGACGCGGCGGCCGCCGGCACACTGCTGGCGGCGGGCGTCGGCGGCGCGACGGCGGCAACAGCCGGGGCTGGTGCCGACATGGTGGCCGGGATGGATGCGGGTGCCGCAGGGGTAACTGCTGCGGCAGGAGCCGGTGCAGGCACGATGGCGGGCGCGGGAACGGCGACGCCGGGGGCTTTGGCCGCACTGGCTGCGGGCGCTGCCGTGGGAGCGGCGCCCAGCTTGTTCAGTTCGCTGATGTTCTTGGACAGTTCGGCCACCCGCGTGGAGGCTTCCTTGGCCTGGCGTTCCTTGGCGATCTTGTCTTCGGCCGCCGTCGGAGCTGCCTTGCCCTGGACCGCTCCCTTGGAGAGAGTCAGCTTGTCGGGTGTGCTGCTGGCGGGCGCGCGGTCTTCGACCTTGGCCTGCACCTTGCCGCCGGCCTGGCGGTCGGCGCTGGCCACCTGGGTGGCCGGCACGCCTTCGGCCAGTTTGCGGCGGAAGCTGTTGAAGTCCTTGCTTTGCGCGACGATAGTCTGGCTGGCTTCACCGGCGCTTATCGCGCCGGCGGTTTCGGCGCTCGGGATGTCCAGCACGGCACCGGATTTGATGCGGTTCACATTGCCGCCGATGAAGGCGTCCGGATTGCTGCGCAGCAGGGCCACCAGCATCTGGTCCAGCGACACGCTGGCGGGCTTGTTCTGGGCGGCGATCTTGCCGGCGGTGTCGCCGCTTTTGACGGTGACTTGTTTATCTCCGCCGGCGGGCACTTTCTCGAGTGGCGCGGCTGGAGCCTTGGCGACCGGCGCGGACCGGGTGCTGGGGCCGGCGGGGGGGGAATAGGGAATGGACGCAATGCCCTTGGCGGGCGGCGCCGCGGGACGGGACGACAGGACCGGCGCGGTGGGCGCGGCTGCAGTGCTGCCCGAGCGCAGGGCCGGCGGGTCGAACAGCATGGTGTAGTCGCGCGTGATACGGCCGTTGGCCCAGCTGGCTTCCAGGATCAGGTCGACAAACGGCTCGGTGACGGGGCGGCTGCTGCTCAGGCGCAGAAAGGAGCGGCCGTCGGAGCGCCGCTGCAGGCTGACCTCGACGCCGGAAACCACGCTGCCGTATTCAAGCCCTGCGGCCTTGAAGGTGTCGGGCGGAGCCACGCCGGCCTTGAGGCTGGATGCTTCCTCGGGCCTGATGTCGGCGATTTCGATTTCAGCGCGAAGGGGCTCACCCAATGCGGACTGAACTGTGATTCGGCCCAGCGCGAGCGCGTGGGCTTCCAGACTTGCCAGGCTGCCAAGCAGTGCAATGGCACTTGCCAGGGCGCCTATGCGCCAACGACCGCGATTATTCATGGGGTTGTGAGCCTCCAGTGCTCGGTCTGCATGTAACTTTATTCTGCTTATGCGCACAAAAACCTCGATGCGAATTTTCGAAAAACAACCTTAACATCAAGGCATTAGGCTGACAAGCTAAGACACCACTTAAGTTTTGACACAGCGAGTTAGCAGCAACTTACAAGTTTCGGATGTTGTCTGACGACAACGTCCTGTGACATGTAGTTACTGATGGGCGGCTGTATGTTGGCAGTCGCTCACCTCCATTATTTCAGGCCTGTAGCAGGATGCGCAGCATGCGGCGCAGTGGCTCGGCGGCGCCCCACAGCAGCTGGTCGCCCACCGTGAACGCACCCAGGTAGTCGGGGCCCATGGCCAGCTTGCGCAGGCGGCCCACAGGGATCTGCATGGTGCCGGTGACGGCCACGGGCGTGAGGTCCTTGATGGAGGCTTCGCGCGTGTTGGGTACGACTTTGACCCACTCGTTGTCGGCCGCGATCATGGCCTCGATGTCGGCCAGCGGCACGTCCTTCTTGAGCTTGAAGGTCAGCGCCTGGCTGTGGCAGCGCATCGCGCCTATGCGCACGCAGAAGCCGTCCACAGGGGTTTCGGCCGTGCCGAAGCTGGCGCCCTGGCCGAGGATCTTGTTGGTCTCCGCGCCGCCTTTCCACTCTTCCTTGCTCATGCCGTTGCCCAGGTCCTTGTCGATCCAGGGTATGAGGGAGCCGCCCAGCGGCACACCGAAGTTGGCGGTTTCGTCGCTACTCAGTGATTGCTGCTTGGCCAGCACGCGGCGGTCGATTTCCAGGATGGCTGATTTCGGGTCGTCCAGCAGGGCGCGGACTTCGGTGTTGAGGGTGCCGTATTGCGTCAGCAGCTCTCGCATGTGCTGGGCGCCGCCGCCGGACGCCGCCTGGTAGGTCATGCTGGTCATCCACTCGACCAAGCCGGCCTTGTACAGCGCACCCACACCCATCAGCATGCAACTGACCGTGCAGTTGCCGCCAATCCAGTTCGTGCCGCCCTTGGCCATGGCGTTCTGGATGACCGGCAGGTTCACCGGGTCCAGGATGATGACGGCGTCGTTGTTCATGCGCAGCGTGGAGGCCGCGTCTATCCAGTGGCCGGTCCAGCCGGCCGCGCGCAGCTTGGGGAAGACCTCGGAGGTGTAGTCGCCGCCCTGGGCCGTGATGATGACGTCGCACTTCTTGAGCGCTTCAATGTCAAAGGCGTTTTTGAGCGTGGTCTCATTCTTCGCCTGGGCGGGGGCTTTGCCGCCCGCATTGGAGGTCGAGAAGAACACCGGTTCGATCAGGTCGAAGTCGCCCTCGGCCTGCATGCGGTCGATCAGCACCGAGCCGACCATGCCACGCCAGCCGACGAGCCCTGTGAGATTGCCTTTGAGTTTCATTGGAACTGCCCCTTCAAAAAGTCAAAAATATGGCTTTTGGGCCCGGCTCATCGAGCCGGCAGGGGCACGACGAACCAGGCTTGCTAGCCTTTAATGGTGGTCGTTTTGGTGATCTGGGCAAAAACCGGCGCGCCATGACCCGCGCGCAGGGCGGCGGGGCAATGGGTGAAAGCGGGGTTTTTGCGCATAGGTGTCGATTGTAGCCAGGCTTGGCTTTAGCGGGGCTGACAACCGCCCCAAACCTGTGTTTTGACGCCGGTTTGAGGTGGTTTGCTGCAAAAAAACGTCAGGCCAAGGCTTTGACCACGGCATCACCCATCTGCACCGTGCCGACCTTGGTCGTGCCTTCGCTGTAAATGTCGGGTGTGCGCAGGCCCTGGCTCAGCACGGCGTCCACGGCTTTTTCGATGCGGGCGGCGGCTTCGGGCTGGTTCAGGCTGAAGCGCAGCATCATGGCCGCGCTCAAAATCGTTGCCAGCGGATTCGCCACGCCCTTGCCGGCGATGTCGGGCGCGCTGCCGTGGCTGGGCTCGTACAGGCCCTGGTTTTTGTCGTTGAGGCTGGCCGAGGGCAGCATGCCTATGGAGCCGGTCAGCATGGCGGCGGCGTCGCTGAGGATGTCGCCGAACATATTGCCGGTGACGACCACGTCAAACTTCTTGGGCGCCTTGACCAGCTGCATGGCGGCGTTGTCCACATACATGTGGTCCAGCGCGACGTCGGGGTATTGCGTGCCGACTTCGGTGACCACGTCTTTCCAGAGCTGGAAGGTTTCCAGCACATTGGCCTTGTCGACGCTGGTCACGCGCTTGCCGCGTTTGCGGGCAGCCTGGAAGGCGACGTGGGCAATGCGTTCGATCTCGGGGCGCGAATAACGCATGGTGTCAAAAGCCTCTTCCGAACCGGGAAAGTGGCCGTCGGGTGAAACGCGGCGGCCGCGCGGCTGGCCGAAATAGATGTCGCCGGTCAGCTCGCGGATGATGAGGATGTCCAGGCCGGACACCAGTTCGCGCTTGAGGCTGGAGGCATCCACCAGTTGCGCGTAGCAGATTGCCGGGCGGAAGTTGGCGAACAGGCCCAGGTTCTTGCGCAGGCCCAGGATGGCTTGCTCGGGCCGCAGCGGCCGGTCCAGCTTGTCGTATTTCCAGTCACCCACCGCGCCGAACAGCACGGCGTCGGCCTCCTTGGCGAGCTTGAGCGTGGCCTCGGGCAGCGGGTGGCCGTGGGCCTCGTAGGCGGCGCCACCGACCAGCGCGCTTTCGGTTTCGAACTTCAGGTCCAGGGCCTTCAGGACCTTGACGGCCTCGGCGACGATTTCGGTGCCAATGCCGTCACCCGGCAGGATTGCGATTTTCATGGTGCTGTCTTTGAATGGCTGCGCGCCCTCCATATGAGGCGGCTCGCAGCGTATGCGTGAAAAGGAAAAGAAAAGGGTGTTTAGCCCGCGACGGTGTGGTTCAGCCAGGGTTTGGTTGCCAGGCGCTCGGCTTCAAAGGCCTTGATCTTGTCGCTCTGGCGCAGAGTCAGGCCGATGTCGTCCAGGCCGTTGAGCAGGCAGTATTTGCGGAAAGCCTGCACCTCGAAGGGGAGCTCCCCGCCCTGCGGCTTGACGATCACCTGGCGCTCCAGGTCCACCGTCAGCTGGTAGCCGGGAAAGGCCAGCGCCTCGTCGAACAGCTGGGCCACCTGCGCTTCGGGCAACACGATGGGCAGCAGGCCGTTCTTGAAGCTGTTGTTGAAGAAGATATCGGCGTAGCTGGGCGCGATGATGGCGCGAAAGCCGTATTGGTCCAGCGCCCAGGGTGCGTGTTCGCGCGAAGAGCCGCAGCCGAAATTCTTGCGTGCCAGCAGGATGGAGGCGCCCGCGTAGCGCGGCTGGTTCAGCACGAAGTCGGGGTTGGGCTTGCGCGTGGCGGGGTCCTGGCCGGGAAAGCCCGCGTCCAGGTAGCGCCATTCGTCAAACAGGTTGGGGCCGAAGCCGGTCTTGCGGATGGACTTGAGGAATTGCTTGGGAATGATGGCGTCGGTGTCGACGTTCTCGCGGTCCATGGGCGCAACCAGGCCCTTGTGTACGATGAATTTTTTCATTGCATTTACTTTTTCGCCGCATTTTCAATTTTTTCGCCGACCTTCTGGACGTCTTGCCCGACACCGCGGAAGGTGTTGCAGCCGGCCAGCAGCAGGGTCACGCATGCCAGTGACAGTGCGAGCAGTGTTGTGAGCTTTTTCATGAACAGTTCCTCCTGTGGCTCGGGTTAGACAAACTTGCGGATATCGACAAAGTGGCCGTGCACGGCCGCCGCCGCCGCCATGGCGGGGCTGACCAGGTGGGTGCGTCCGCCGGCGCCCTGGCGGCCTTCGAAGTTGCGGTTGCTGGTGGAGGCGCAGCGCTCGCCCGGCTCCAGCCGGTCGGCGTTCATGGCCAGGCACATGGAGCAGCCCGGTTCGCGCCATTCAAAGCCGGCGGCCACAAAAATCTTGTCCAGGCCCTCGCGTTCGGCCTGCTCCTTGACGAGGCCGGAGCCCGGCACCACCAGCGCGAGCTTGACGTTTTTCGCGACCTTCTGGCCGATCTTCTTGATCACGGCGGCGGCTTCGCGCATGTCCTCGATGCGGCTGTTGGTGCAGGAGCCTATGAACACCTTGTCGATGTAAAGGTCGTTCAGCGCCTTGCCGGGCTCCAGGCCCATGTATTTCAGGGCGCGTTCGATGGCATCGCGCTTGTTGGCGTCTTTTTCCTTGTCGGGGTCGGGCACGCGGTCGTCAATCGACAGCACCATTTCGGGCGAGGTGCCCCAGGTGACCTGCGGCAGGATCTGGCCGGCGTCGAGCTCGACCACGGCATCGAACTTCGCGTCGGCATCGGAGTGCAGCGTGTTCCAGTACTTGACGGCCATGTCCCATTCCACGCCGGTGGGCGACAGCAGGCGGCCCTTGACGTAATCGATGGTTTTCTGGTCGACGGCGACCAGGCCGGCGCGTGCGCCGGCTTCAATCGCCATGTTGCAGACCGTCATGCGCCCTTCCATGCTGAGCGCGCGTATCGCCGAGCCGGCGAATTCAATCGTGTAACCGGTACCGCCGGCCGTGCCTATCTTGCCGATGATGGCCAGCACGATGTCCTTGCCGGTCAGACCGGGGGCGAGCTTGCCCTCCACCTTCACCAGCATGTTTTTGGCTTTTTTGGCCAGCAGGGTTTGCGTAGCCATGACGTGCTCGACCTCGCTGGTGCCTATGCCGTGCGCCAGCGCGCCGAACGCGCCGTGGGTGGAGGTGTGCGAGTCGCCGCAGACCACCGTCATGCCGGGCAGGGTGGCGCCGTTTTCGGGGCCGATGACGTGCACGATGCCCTGGCGCTTGGAGAGGAAGGGGAAGAAGGCGGCCGCGCCGAATTCCTTGATGTTGCTGTCCAGCGTGGTGATTTGCTCTTTGCTGACCTGGTCGGTGATGCCGTCGTAGCCCAGTTCCCAGCCGGTGGTGGGCGTGTTGTGGTCGGCGGTGGCGACGATGGAGCTGATGCGCCAGACCTTGCGGCCGGCCTCGCGCAGGCCTTCAAAGGCCTGCGGGCTGGTGACTTCGTGCACCAGGTGGCGGTCTATGTAGAGGATGGCCGTGCCGTCGTCTTCGGTATGAACGACGTGCTCGTCCCAGATCTTGTCGTAAAGGGTGCGTCCCATGGTTTTCCTTCGTGGTCTCTTGTTGCCGTTTGTGTTTGTCGTTGGAGGTAATTTTAGGCGGCCACACCGGCGGGGGCGGTCCCGGTTTTGGCCGGTTTGGCGCGGGCCGTCGGCGCTGCGGGCTTCGTCAGGTGCTCCACCAGCAGCCGCGCCGTCAGGGGCAGCGTGGAAAAGTCGCGCGCCACCAACTGGATCTGGCGCTCCGCCCAGCTGTCCAGCAGCGGTATGGATTCAAGCTCGCCGACGCCATGCGTCAGCTCAAAGGCGCGCTGCGGCATCACGCCCACGCCCAGGCCGTTGTGGATCATGCGACACATGGCATCCAGGCCGGTCACGTGGATGCGCAGCTTGATGGTGCGGCCCAGCCTGGCCGCGGCTTCGCGCATGGCCAGGTAAATCGAGCTGTTGGAGTGCAGGCCGACCTGGTCGTAGTCCAGGGCCGCTTCAAAGCGGATGGCGCTTTCGGCGCACAGCGGGTGGCCCCGGGGGACGATGAGCACCAGCTTGTCGCTGCGGTAGGGCAGGGTCTGCAGGTCGCCCGTGCCGTCGGCGGTGTTGCAGATGCCCAGGTCGGCTGCGCCTTCCTGCACCGCGCGTACGACCTCGGTGCTCAGATGCTCTTCGAGGTCTATTTTGATGCCGGAATGCTCGCGCGTGAAAGCACCCAGGTCTTCGGGCAAAAACTGCACGATGGCCGAAATGCTGGCGTGCACACGCACATGGCCGCGCACGCCGTCGGCGTATTCGCTGAGCTCGCCCTGCATTTTCTCGAGGCTGAACAGCACCGAGCGCGCATGGTGCAGCAGGCTTTCACCGGCCGGCGTCAGGTCGACACCGCGGGTGTGGCGGTACAGCAGCGGGGTGTCCAGCGTGGCCTCAAGGTCGGAAAGGCGCTTGCTTACGGCCGAGGCGGCGATGAATTCGCGCTCGGCGGCCTTGCCTATGCTGCCCAGCTCGCAGACGGCCACAAAGAGCTGAAGCGAGGTCAGGTCAATGCGGCGGGCAAAGTTGCGTTCTGAGCTTTTCATGGGGGGTAATGCGTGACGTCATCGCGTTCGACGACGGTGAATCGCTATTTTGCCGCTAAGAGTCGGGTTTTGCCATCGCAATACGCGATGACCCGCTTGCCGGCGGGCGTTTTCCGGCCGGGGCGTAAAAAAGCCCGCCGATGCTGCCATCAGGCGGGCTTTGCGCAAAGCCAGGCTTATTTAGCGCTTGGCCAGCGGCTTGACCTGGCGGGTCGTGGCGCCGGTGAACAGCTGGCGCGGGCGGCCGATCTTGTACTCGGGGTCGCCGATCATTTCATTGAGCTGGGCGATCCAGCCGACGGTGCGGGCCAGCGCGAAGATCGCAGTGAACAGCGGCACGGGAATGCCGATGGCGCGCTGCACGATGCCTGAGTAGAAGTCGACGTTGGGGTAGAGCTTGCGCGAGACGAAGTAGTCGTCTTCGAGGGCAATCTTTTCCAGGGCCATTGCCAGCTTGAACAGCGGGTCGTTTTCCAGGCCCATCTCCTGGAGCACTTCCTTGCAGGTTTCCTGCATGAGCTTGGCGCGCGGGTCGTAGTTTTTGTAGACGCGGTGGCCAAAGCCCATCAGCTTGACGCCGGAGCTCTTGTCCTTGACCTGCTTGATGAATTCGCCGATTTTCTCGACGCCGCCCTGCTTCTGGATGTCGCCCAGCATGTTGAGGGCCGCTTCATTGGCGCCGCCGTGGGCCGGGCCCCAGAGGCAGGCCACGCCGGCCGCGATGGCGGCAAACGGGTTGGTGCCGGAGGATCCGCACAGGCGCACGGTGGAAGTGGAGGCGTTCTGCTCATGATCGGCGTGCAGGATGAAGATGCGGTCCAGCGCGCGTTCGAGCACCGGGTTGACCTTGTATTCCTCGCACGGCGTGGCGAACATCATGTGCAGGAAGTTGCCGGCGTAGCTCAGGTGGTTCTTGGGGTACATATAGGGCTGGCCCACGGTGTACTTGTAAGCCATGGCGACCAGGGTCGGCATCTTGGCAATCAGGCGGATCGCGGCGATTTCGCGGTGTTCCGGGTTGTTGATGTCGGTGCTGTCATGGTAGAAGGCCGACAGGGCACCGACCAGGCCGGTCATGATGGCCATGGGGTGCGCGTCGCGGCGGAAACCGCGCAGGAAGAACTGCATCTGCTCGTTGACCATGGTGTGGTTGGTCACGCGGTGCACGAAGTCGGCCTTTTGCGCCACATTGGGCAGCTCTCCGTACAGCAGCAGGTGGCAGGTTTCCATGTAGTCACAGTTGGTGGCCAGCTGCTCGATGGGGTAGCCGCGGTACAGCAGCTCGCCCTTGTCGCCGTCGATATAGGTGATGGCCGACTGGCAGGATGCGGTCGACAGGAAACCGGGGTCATAGGTGAACATGCCGGTCTGGGCATACAGCTTGCGGATGTCGACGACGTCCGGGCCGACATTGCCCTGGTACACCGGCAGTTCAATGCTGGGGCTGCCGTTGCTGAAGGACAGGGTGGCTTTGTTGTCAGCTAGCTTCATTTCTTGCTTCTTTCTTTCGTATCAGTGTCAGATTGGGTCGGGCTGGGAATCACGGAGCCGGGGTCGAGGGCCGCAGCAACTTTAAAACGTCATGGGCTTCAGAAGTAGAGGCGCTTGCCTTGGCCGATTCGTCCGCCAGCTGGCCAGCGTCCTTCCGTTTTAGCAGCAGGTCGAGCAGGTCGTTGTCGGACAAATCCATTAAATCACTCAACCCTTTAGCCTGCCTGACGGTCAGGGTGGCCTCGTGGCCCTGGAAGAAGCGCGCTATCAGCAGGTCGTTTTCCAGCAGGCCGCGCCGGCAGCGCCACTTGAGCTTGCTCAGGGCGCGCTCATCGAGCAGGGCGTCGGCGGTTTCCATGTCGGCGGGTCGGTCAGCGAACGGTCAGACTGTCCTCAAAACCATCATTTCCTTGATCTTGCCGATGGCTTTCGTCGGGTTCAGGCCCTTAGGGCAGACGTCGACGCAGTTCATGATGGTGTGGCAGCGGAACAGGCGGTAGGGGTCTTCCAGGTTGTCCAGGCGCTCGGCGGTGGCTTCGTCGCGGCTGTCGGCGATGAAGCGGTAGGCCTGAAGCAGGCCGGCCGGGCCGACGAACTTGTCGGGGTTCCACCAGAAGCTGGGGCAGGAGGTCGAGCAGCTGGCGCACAGGATGCACTCGTAAAGGCCGTTGAGCTCGTCGCGCTCTTCGGGGCTCTGCAGGCGCTCTCTTTCGGGCGGCACGTTGTCGTTGATCAGGTAGGGCTTGATCGAGTTGTACTGCTTGAAGAACTGCGTCATGTCGACGATCAGGTCGCGCACCACGGGCAGGCCCGGCAGCGGCTTGAGGATGATGACCTCGGGCAGCGTGCGCATATTGGTCAGGCAGGCCAGGCCGTTCTTGCCGTTGATGTTCATCGCATCGGAGCCGCAGACGCCTTCGCGGCAGGAGCGGCGAAAGCTGATGGATGGGTCCTGCGCCTTGAGCTTCATCAACGCGTCCAGCAGCATGCGCTCATGGCCGTCGAGTTCCACCTCGATGGTCTGCATGTAGGGCTTGGCGTCGGTGTCCGGGTCGTAGCGGTAGATCTTGAAGGTGCGTTTGGTCATGGGGTTCTCGCTTCTTGTGGGGTCGCAGGCCGGCTGTGCGTCGGTGGTGTCAGAACGTGCGCGTCTTCAGCGGCACGGAATCGACGGTCAGGGGCTTCATTTGCACCGGCTTGTAGGCCAGGCGGCTGCCTTCGCTGTACCACAGCGTGTGTTTGTGCCAGTCGGTGTCGTTGCGGCCGTTCGGGTGCTCAGGGGTGTCGCCGTAGTCGTCCACCGAGTGTGCGCCGCGGCTTTCCTTGCGGGCGGCGGCCGACACGATGGTGGCTTGTGCGGCCTCGATCAGGTTTTCCACTTCCAGCGCCTCGATGCGCGCGGTGTTGAAGATCTTGGACTTGTCTTTCAGGCCGATGCGGTTGACGCGCTCGCGCAGGGCGGCGATCTTGGTCACGCCTTCGTCCATGATGGCCTGGGTGCGGAACACACCGGCGTGCTGCTGCATGGCGGCGCGCAGGTCGTTGGCCACGTCCTGCGCGTATTCGCCGTCGGTCGCGTTATCCAGGCGCGCGATGCGGGCCAGGGTCTTGTCGGCGGCGTCGGCCGGCAGCGCCTTGTGCGTGGTGGTCTTGGCGAACTCGACGATGTGGTTGCCGGCGGCCTTGCCGAAGACCAGCAGGTCCAGCAGCGAGTTGGTACCCAGGCGGTTGGCGCCGTGCACGCTAACGCAGGAGCACTCGCCCACCGCGTAAAGGCCTTTGACCACCTGGCTCTGGTTGTTGGCGTCCTGCGTGACAACCTGGCCGTGGATGTTGGTCGGGATGCCGCCCATCTGGTAGTGGATGGTGGGCACCACGGGAATCGGTTCCTTGGTGATGTCGACGTTGGCGAAGTTGTGGCCGATCTCGAACACCGAGGGCAGGCGCTTCATGATGGCGTCCACGCCCAGGTGGGTCATGTCCAGCAGGATGTAGTCCTTGTTGGGGCCGCAGCCGCGGCCTTCCTTGATTTCCTGGTCCATGGAGCGCGAGACGAAGTCGCGCGGCGCCAGGTCCTTCAGCGTGGGCGCGTAGCGCTCCATGAAGCGCTCGCCGTTGCTGTTGCGCAGGATGGCGCCTTCGCCGCGGCAGCCTTCGGTCAGCAGCACGCCGGCGCCGGCCACGCCGGTTGGGTGGAACTGCCAGAACTCCATGTCTTCCAGCGGGATGCCGGCGCGCGCCGCCATGCCCAGGCCGTCGCCGGTGTTGATGAAGGCGTTGGTCGATGCGGCGAAGATGCGGCCCGCGCCGCCGGTGGCCAGCAGCGTGGTCTTGGCTTCAAAAATGTGGACGTCGCCGGTTTCCATTTCGAGGGCGGTCACGCCCACCACGTCGCCCGCGGCGTCGCGGATCAGGTCCAGCGCCATCCATTCGACGAAGAAGCTGGTCTTTTCCTTGACGTTTTGCTGGTACAGCGTGTGCAGCATGGCGTGGCCGGTGCGGTCGGCCGCGGCGCAAGCACGCTGCACGGGTTTTTCGCCGTAGTTGGCGGTATGGCCGCCGAAGGGGCGCTGGTAAATCGTGCCGTCGGGGTTGCGGTCGAAGGGCATGCCCATGTGCTCGAGGTCGTACACGACCTTGGGCGCTTCGCGGCACATGTATTCGATCGCGTCCTGGTCGCCGAGCCAGTCGGAGCCCTTGACGGTGTCGTAGAAGTGGTAGTGCCAGTTGTCCTCGCTCATGTTGCCGAGCGAGGCGCCTATGCCGCCCTGTGCCGCGACGGTGTGGGAACGCGTGGGGAACACTTTGGAGAGCACGGCCACGTTGAGGCCGGCGCGCGCCAGCTGCAGCGATGCGCGCATGCCGGAGCCGCCGGCACCGACGATGACGACGTCAAATTTGCGCTTGGGGAGTTGGGAAGTTGCGGTCATGATTTTTGTGGGGTGTCGGTCTTCTTGTCGGATCTGCGGGGCGGCGGCTCAGAGGCGCCAGAGAACCTGGATGCCCCAGCCGGCGCAGGCCACCAGCCAGACGATGGTGAACACATTCAGGACCAGCTTGATGGAGGCCGGCTTGATGTAGTCCATCCAGATGTCGCGCATGCCGACCCACACGTGGTAGAGCAGGGCGATGATGACCGTGAAGGTCAGCACTTTCATCCATTGCGCCGAGAAAATGCCGGCCCATTTGTCGTAGCCAATGGGGCCTTTGCTGAAGATGACCTGGGCCAGCAACAGCACGGTGAAGAGGGCCATCAGCGCCGCCGTGACGCGCTGCGCGAGCCAGTCGCGCAAGCCGTAGTGGGCGCCGACAACAATGCGCTTGGAGCCGTAGTTAACTGCCATTTTTTATGCTCCTTGTGATCAGTAAAGGCCGAACAGCTTGGCGCCGAGGACCAGTGTCAGGGCGATGCTCGCGGCCAGTGTGAAGATGGCGGAGGACTTGCCAAACTCTTTGCTGACGGCGGCGTGGCTCACGTCCATCCAGAGGTGGCGCAGACCGGCGATGAAGTGGTGCAGGTAGGCCCATATCAGGGCCAGGGCCGCGAGCTTCCAGAGGAAGCCGGGCAGGCCCAGCATGCCGATATTGAAGGCGGCCTTGAATTTCTCGAAGGAGATCTCCGAGGAGATCGAGGTGTCGAACATCCAGATGATGAAGGGCATCAGCAGGAACATGATTAACCCGCTGATGCGGTGGAGGATGGAAACCCAGCCTGCAGGCGGCAAACGATAGGAAGGAAGGTCGGAGAGCGCATTGATATTGCGGAACTCGGGCCGTTTGGGACGCTGTTTGGATGCCAGCTCTGTCATTTTTTTAGGCTTTCGTGGGGGGTGTAACTGATGGGTAACCGGGGATGCAATTACAGCTAAACAGCCGAATTCTATTGCAACGCAACAATAAGCTTACAAACGATTGCAGCTTCTTGATGAATCCCGTCAACTAAGGTCGTTTTTGTAGTGATGGGTGTCGGTGCGATACAGGCCCCGGCGCAATTCCATGGGCAGGTCGTTGTAGGTAAAGGCGGTGCGCTCCACACTGAGCAGCGGCGCGCCCACCAGCACGCCGAGCAGCGCTGCGGATGCTTCATCGGCCGCGACGGCCCGGATTTTTTCCTCGGCGCGCACCATGCGCACGCCGAACTCGGTTTCAAACAGCGCGTACATGGGACCGCGGTGGGTGGCCAGCCGCTCGGCGGTCAGGCCCTTGAAGGGGCCGCCGGGCAGCCAGACGTCTTCGAGGATGGTCGGCGTGCCCTGGAAGGCCAGCACGCGGCGCAGCTGCAGCACGGCGTCGCCGGTGCGCAGCGACAGCGGACGCGCGATGTCGGCGGGCGCGCGCAGGCGCTTGCAATCGATGATCTGCCGTTCGGCCGGGCCTTCGCTGTTGGTGTCGCCGCTGTCAGGCATGAGGCGCAGGAAGCGGTACTGCACGTGTTGCTCGGCATGCGTGGCCACGAAGGTGCCCTTGCCCTGGCGGCGCACCACCAGGTTTTCGGCGGCCAGTTCGTCGATCGCTTTACGCACCGTGCCCTGGCTCACGCGAAAGCGCGCGGCCAGGTCCATCTCGCTGGGGATGGCCTCGCCGGGTTTCCATTCGCCGGCCTGCAGGCTTTGCAGGATCAGCACCTTGATCTGCTGGTACAGCGGGCTGAAGGCCGGCGCCACGCCCGCCGCCGCGCCTGCATCGCCGGCGAGGGCGGCGGGATCGGTCAATGAGGACGTGTTGATGGCCATGGCAGCAGTTGGGCGGCGGTTAACGGCAGGTTGCGGCGACGCCGCAGCGGGCGCGCGGCATCCCGGGAAATAAACTCCGAATCAAGCCCGAATCATATCTTATATAAGACATAAGACAAATTGACGCCCGTCACTTTTCAAGCGTAAAATCTTGGGCTGAGCCAGTGCATGGCCTGCCGTTTTGCGGTGATTTTGAGGGGCGAAACCCCGCCAAACCATCCCTGAATATCCCAGGCTCGCGCCAGACATCTCACATCACACCCCTCATCAACCGATTCTTAACTTTCCTGGAGCCCTCGATCATGAGCAAAAAACCCGTCCGTGTTGCAGTCACCGGTGCAGCTGGCCAAATCGGTTACGCACTGCTGTTTCGCATTGCCTCCGGCGAAATGCTCGGCAAGGACCAGCCCGTCATTTTGCAACTGCTCGAAGTGCCTGTTGAAGGCCCGCAAAAAGCGCTCAAGGGCGTGATGATGGAGCTCGACGACTGCGCCTTCCCGCTGCTCGTCGGCATGGAAGCCCACAGCGACCCGATGACGGCCTTCAAGGATGCCGACTACGCGCTGCTGGTCGGTTCGCGCCCGCGCGGCCCCGGCATGGAACGCGCCGAACTGCTGGCCGTCAACGGCGCCATCTTCACGGCGCAGGGCAAGGCCCTCAATGCCGTCGCCAGCCGCAACGTCAAGGTGCTGGTGGTCGGCAACCCCGCCAATACCAATGCCTACATCGCCATGAAGAGCGCCCCCGACCTGCCGCGCAAGAACTTCACCGCCATGCTGCGCCTGGACCACAACCGCGCCGCCAGCCAGATCGCCGCCAAGACCGGCAAGCCCGTGGCCGACATTGAAAAGCTCACCGTCTGGGGCAACCACTCGCCCACGATGTACGCTGACTACCGCTTCGCCACCATCAAGGGCGAAAGTGTCGCCAAGATGATCAACGACCAGGAATGGAACGCGAATGTGTTTCTGCCCACCGTCGGCAAGCGCGGCGCCGCCATCATTGAAGCGCGCGGCCTGTCCTCGGCCGCATCGGCCGCCAACGCCGCGATCGACCACATGCGCGACTGGGCGCTGGGCACCAACGGCAAGTGGGTCACCATGGGTATCCCCTCGGACGGCCAGTACGGCATTCCCAAGGACATCATGTTCGGCTTTCCCGTGACCTGCGAAAACGGCGAATACAAGCTGGTCGAAGGCCTGGAAATCGACGCCTTCAGCCAGGAACGCATCACCAAGACCCTGGACGAGCTCAAGGGTGAGCAGGACGGCGTCAAGCACCTGCTGTAAACCAGTACCCAGCACCGAGGCCGCCCAGCACCTTGCCCGCACACCACCGCCGCCCCTCATGAGCGACTGGAACCCCGCACTCTACAGCCGCTATGAGGACGAGCGCACGCGCCCGGCCCAGGAGCTGCTGGCGCGGGTTCCGCTGGCGCAGGCGGCCACGGTGTTCGACCTGGGCTGCGGGCCGGGCAACTCCACCGAGTTGCTGGTCCACCGCTTTCCGGGTGCCACGGTTACGGGCACCGACAACTCCGAAGCCATGCTGGCCAGCGCGCGCAAGCGCCTGCCGGCCGCGCGCTTTGAGTTGAGCGACATCGCCGATTGGCAGCCCGCGACTGGAGATGCACCCCAGCTCATCTACGCGAATGCGGCCCTGCAATGGGTGCCCGACCACGCCACACTGATCCCGCGGCTGTTCGCCGCGCTGGCACCCGGCGGCGTACTGGCCGTCCAGATGCCGGACAACCGCGACGAGCCCACGCATCGCCTGATGCGCGAGCTGGCGGCCGAGGTGCTCTGGAGCGAAGCCATAGGCGACTATTCAAAGCTGCGCACCGATCTCTTTTCCATAGACCGCTATTACGACCTGCTGGCCGAGAAGGCCGCGCATGTCGATGTCTGGCGCACGGCTTACCAGCACCCCATGGCTTCGGCCGCGGCGATCGTGGAATGGGTGCGTGCGACGGGCCTCAAGCCATTTGTCGACCGCCTCCCGCCTGAATTACAAGCGAGTTACCTCGCCGAGTACGAGCGGCGCGTTGCCAAGGCTTACCCTGTGCGTACCGATGGCAAGCTGCTTTTGGCTTTCCCTCGCATGTTTATCGTGGCGCAGCGCAAGCCATGAGCACCATCGCCGTTCATCCCGCGCAAGTGCTGCTGGGCGCCCAGGCCGGTGCCATGATTTTGCCCGTCTGCGACCACTACAGTGGCGTGGAAGCGCGCATGCGTAAAAGCCTGCAGCTGCAGGCCGAGATGATCGAGGAATTCGGCGCCTGCGTGTTCGACGTGACGCTGGACTGTGAGGACGGCGCCCCCGTGGGCGGCGAGGCCGAGCACGCGGCCATGGTAGTGGCCCTGGCGGCCCTGGCCGGCGACAAGGCCCGTGTGGCCGTGCGCGTGCATGCGGCCGACCACCCGGCTTTTGAGGCCGACATGGCGGTCATCGCCGGCAAGCTCGCGCGCCATCTCTCGCACATCATGGTGCCCAAGGTCGAATCGCTGGCCGACGTGCTGCGCGCCGAAGAGGCGTTGCTGGCCGCCGGCGCCGGCAACTTGCCCTTGCACGTGCTGATCGAGTCGCCGCTGGCGGTGCGCAACGCCTTTGAGATTGCGGCGCACCCGCGCGTGCAGTCGCTGAGCTTCGGGCTTATGGATTTTGTGTCAGCCCATGCGGGGGCGATTCCCGCCGCCGGCATGAGCAGCCGGGGTCAGTTCACGCACCCGCTGGTACTGCGCGCCAAGCTGGAAATCGCCTCGGCCTGCCATGCCCATGGCAAAGTGCCCTCGCATTGTGTTGTCACGGAATTTAATGACACTGAAGCCATGACCGCTGCCGCACGCCATGCCTCGCGCGAACTTGGCTATACCCGGATGTGGAGCATCCATCCGAACCAGATCCGCCCCATCCTGGAGGCCTTCGCGCCCGGCGAAGGCGAGATTGAGGACGCTACCAAAATAATCACCGCCGCAGCCAGCGCAGACTGGGCTCCCATCAGCTTTGAAGGCAAGCTGCACGACCGCGCGAGCTACCGCTATTTCTGGCAGGTCCTTGAGCGCGCGCACCAGACCGGCCGGCCGCTTCCCCCGGAGGCGCGAGCTTATTTCAAGACCGCGTTTCACTGAACATTCACCACCTCATCACCCGTACGAAAGCCCCATGCAAAAACTCCACACCCCCTCTGTTGTCCACGCCCTGGCCGCCGCTGTTTTGCTGGCTGCTTCCGGTTTCACCATGGCCCAGACCGACGCGGCCGCCAAGCCCGCGGCAAAACCTGCCGCAAAACCCGCCGCCAAGAAGCAGCCCGTCGTCAACCCGTCCAGCCGCACCAATCTCAAGAGCGCCGCCAAGAACGTGGCCGCCGGCATTGAGGCCGCCGAAGCCGCGCTGACGCCGGCCGAGCTGGCCATCGCCGAGCGCGTTCACGTGGGCAAGCTGCCCTGTGAACTGGGTGCGGCGGTCGACCTGGTGGCCGACACCAAGTCCCCCGGCTATTTCAATGTCAGCGGCAAGAACTTCAAGTACCGCATGTTTCCCGTGGCCACCACCACCGGCGCGATCCGCCTGGAAGACCAGAAGGCCGGCGCCGTCTGGCTGCAACTGGCCAATAAATCCATGCTGATGAACCAGAAGCTGGGCGTGCGCCTGGCCGACGAGTGCATGAGCCCGGCGCAACTCGCAGTGGCCGAAGCCATCAAGCTGAACCCGCCCGCCAGCGTGCTGGATGCGCCCAAGCCTGCCGCCGCTCCGGCTACTTCCGATGCGCCGGCCGCTGCCGCGCAGCCCGCTTCGGCCGCCCAGTAAACAACGTCCGTTTTCTTTACACACCACGATTTCGATTACAGGAGAAACCAGCATGTCATCCGAGTTCTTGCAAACTTACCGCAACCACGTCGCCGAACGCGCTGTGATCGGCATCCCGCCGCTGCCGCTGTCCGCCAAGCAGACCGGCGAAGTCATCGAGCTGCTGAAGAACCCGCCCAAGGGCGAGGAAGCTTTCCTGGTCGAACTCATTACCCACCGCGTTCCCGCCGGCGTGGATGACGCCGCCAAGGTCAAGGCAAGCTACCTGGCCGCCGTGGCCCACGGCACGGAAAAATGCGCGCTGATCTCGCGTGAAAAAGCCACGCAACTGCTGGGCACCATGCTGGGCGGCTACAACATCAGCCCCTTGGTCGCGCTGCTCGACGACGCTGAGGACAGCGTTGCCACGCAAGCCGCCAGCGGCCTGAAAAACACCCTGCTGATGTTCGACCAGTTCCACGACGTGCAGGAAAAGGCCGAGAAGGGCAACAAATACGCCAAGGCCGTGCTGCAAAGCTGGGCCGACGCCGAGTGGTTCACCAGCCGCCCCGAAGTGCCCCAGTCCATCAAGCTGACCGTCTTCAAGGTGGCCGGCGAAATCAACACCGACGACCTCTCGCCCGCGCCCGACGCCTGGAGCCGTCCCGATATCCCGCTGCATGCGCTCGCGATGCACAAGAATGCGCGCCCGGGCGTCACGCCCGAAGAAGACGGCAAGCGCGGCCCCGTCAAGTTCATTGAAGACCTCAAGTCCAAAGGCAACCTTGTGGCCTATGTCGGCGACGTGGTCGGCACCGGCTCCTCGCGCAAGTCCGCGACCAACTCCGTGCTCTGGTGGACCGGTGAGGACATTCCCTTCGTGCCCAACAAGCGCTTCGGCGGCGTCTGCCTGGGCAGCAAGATAGCCCCGATTTTCTACAACACCATGGAAGACTCCGGCGCGCTGCCGATTGAGCTCGACGTGAGCCAGATGAACATGGGCGACGTGATCGAGCTGCGCCCCTACGAAGGCAAGGCGCTCAAGGACGGCAAGGTGATCGCCGAGTTCAAGCTCAAGAGCGACGTGCTGTTCGACGAAGTGCGCGCCGGCGGCCGCATTCCGCTGATCGTCGGCCGTGGCCTCACCGCCAAGGCGCGCTTCGCGCTGGGCCTGCCCGTGTCCACCCAGTTCCGCCTGCCGGTCAGCCCTGAAGACAACGGCCGCGGCTTCACGCTGGCGCAAAAAATGGTCGGCCGCGCGGTCGGCCTGCCGGAAGGCCAGGGCGTGCGCCCCGGTACCTACTGCGAGCCCAAGATGACCTCGGTCGGCTCGCAAGACACCACCGGCCCCATGACCCGCGACGAACTCAAAGACCTGGCCTGCCTGGGCTTCAGCTCCGACCTGGTCATGCAGTCCTTCTGCCACACGGCGGCTTATCCCAAGCCCGTCGACGTGAAGATGCACCACGAACTGCCTGAGTTCATTAGCACGCGCGGCGGCATTTCGCTGCGTCCCGGTGATGGCATCATCCACAGCTGGCTCAACCGCATGCTGCTGCCCGACACCGTGGGCACCGGCGGCGACAGCCACACGCGCTTTCCTATCGGCATCAGCTTCCCCGCGGGCTCGGGCCTGGTGGCTTTCGGCGCCGCCACCGGCGTCATGCCGCTGGACATGCCTGAATCCGTACTGGTGCGCTTCAAGGGCAAGATGCAGCCCGGCATCACGCTGCGCGACCTGGTCAACGCGATCCCGCTGTACGCCATCAAGGCCGGCCTGCTGACGGTCGCCAAGCAGGGCAAGAAAAACATCTTCTCGGGCCGCATCCTGGAGATTGAAGGCCTGCCCGACCTCAAGGTGGAGCAAGCTTTCGAGCTCAGCGACGCCTCGGCCGAGCGCTCCGCCGGCGGCTGCACGGTGCACCTGAACAAGGAACCCATCATCGAGTACATCAACAGCAACATCACGATGCTGAAATGGATGATCGCCACGGGTTACTCGGATGTGCGCACCATCAAGCGTCGCATCGCCGCGATGGAAGCCTGGCTGGCCGATCCGCAGCTGCTCAAGGCCGATGCGGACGCCGAATACGCAGCCGTCATCGAGATCGACCTGGCCGACATCCACGAACCCATCGTGGCCTGCCCGAACGACCCCGACGACGTGAAGACCCTCGCTGAAGTGGCCGGTAGCAAGATCGATGAAGTCTTCATCGGCAGCTGCATGACCAACATCGGCCATTTCCGCGCGGCCTCCAAGCTGCTCGAAAACAAGCGCGACATCCCGGTCAAGCTGTGGATGGCGCCGCCCACCAAGATGGACGCGAAGCAGCTCACGGAAGAAGGCCATTACGGCGTGCTCGGTTCGGCCGGCGCCCGCATGGAAATGCCGGGCTGCAGCCTGTGCATGGGCAACCAGGCGCAGGTGAAGGAGGGCGCCACGGTGTTTTCCACCTCCACCCGCAACTTCCCGAACCGCCTGGGCAAGAACTCCAACGTCTACCTCGGCTCCGCCGAGCTGGCCGCGATCTGTTCCAAGCTGGGCCGCATCCCCACCAAGGCCGAGTACATGGCCGACATGGGCGTGCTGACGGCCGCCAGCGCGCAGGTCTACCAGTACCTCAACTTCGACCAGGTCAAGGACTACACCGACATGGCCGATACCGTGAAGGACGGCGTCACGGCCTGAGCTTGACACCCGCAAGCTGAAATGGAAGGATGAAGTGATGATGAAACCGTCACTTCTTTCCTTCCTTTTTTTTGTCCTTTTTTCGGCAACGGGCGCGGGTGCCCAGGAGGCGCGCACCAACGCCTTCAACGACCCTTTCCTGCAGGTCACCTCGGCCATCGCCCAGTGCCCGGTTCCCGAAGGGCCGCTCTACACCGAGCAGGAAGTGCGCGACGTGGCCCATGTGCGGGCGCAGCACGGCGGCAGCTGTTACCGGGTGGGACGTTGCCGCTTGGCCAACTCTTATTGGTATGACCAGGAGATCATTCCGCGCGTGTCGCAATACATCAAGCTCGACGGCCGGTTTGACGACACCAGCGTCTGGGTGCAGGGCGAGCGGCGGCTGGTGTTTCTCAAGGGCTGCGTGAAGACGCGCGAGCAGTCCGAAGCGCTTGAAAAAGCCGTCTGGCTGGTCGACGACGTAATGGGCGTTGTGAACTACCTGCGTGTGGGTGATGAGCCCGTGCGCTATGTACCGGTGCAGGCTGAAAAGAAGTGAGCTTGCCCCGTGCGCATGCAAAAAAGCCCCGCAGTTTCCTGCAGGGCTTTTTTTCATTGAGGGGAGGCTATAGCCCGGACGGCAGCGGGTCCGCCACCCGCAATTCCGAACCATCGACAAATTTCAAATACCAGAACTCCGGCGCCAGCGGCAGGTTGGGGCGTATGTGGCTGACATTGGCCGGCTGCACATAGACCGTGCTTGCACCGTCGTCGGGCGGTGGCGCCAGGTAATGGCGTTTAACCGCCACCAGCCCGCCTATGGAAGAGACCACTGTGCCTATCGACTCGGTGACGGCATTGACCGTGGTGCCTTGGCCCAGCATGTGGATGGTGGTCTGACCGACCAGATCGGGACGCGAGGCCTCCACATACAGCACCGCAGCGGTGTTGATGCGCAGGTCGTCCGGGGCGGTCGGTTCGGTGGCTTTGTTGAATGAGATAAAGGAGATGGAGGACATGGTGTGGGCCCGTGGGTGTAGTTTTTTTGAAAGGGCTCGGAAGGAGGTTCTCAGGGAATATGCAGCTCTTTGTGCTCGCCCAGCTTGCGCGGCAGCTCGCCCGTGATGGCCGCCCTGGCCATCTTGAACAGCTGCACCATCTTGCTTTCTTTGACGTCCCAGTATTCGGCATGGTGGACGCGCACTTCGAGCAAAGCCAGGTCCGGGTCGTGGACACCGGCGGGAAACCAGCTTCGGGCCAGCGGTGACCAGAGCTCCTCTTTTTTATCCTGGTCCTCGGCGATCAGCGCCTGGCCCGACAGCGACACATAGCTGTCCTCGCCGGGATCGGCATAAGACACGTTGACGTTGCCGTCCTGCTGCAGGCGCTGCGCCAACTCGCTTTTGCGCGAGATAAAGAAATACAGCCGCGCATCCTCGTCCAGCGACTGGTTCTGGGTGGTCAGTGGATGGGCGTGCAGCATGCCGTTCGCATGGCGGTGCGTCAGCATGCCAAAGCGTATGCCCTGGATCAGCTCCCACAGGGTGTCGTGGTCGGATTTGGGTGTGCTCATGGGAATTCCCTCAAAACCCTCAAAAATTCGGGTATCTGGCTGATGCTAGGCCCCCACGCGGGGCCTGCCCATAAGCCTCGGTCGCGGCCGCCTGTCAGCGCGGGCCCACAGCCTCACAGCCCGTGCACGTTTACCCGCCAGACAGGCCCCGGGGGCGTTAGAAGCGGTTACCATACGGATACAAGTAATTCGCATTTGTATTACGGCTGGCTTATGAGTGTGGCCCTTCCACACGCTTGCCGTTTTCCGTCCCTAAGGTGTTTCATGAAATTGTCCCTCCCATCCCTTGTCGCCGCCACACTGACCGCCGGCCTGCTGGCCGCACCTCTGGCCGCCACCGCCCAGGGCGTCAAGCCCACACCGGAAGGCATCGTGGTCTACAACGCGCAGCACGCCAGCCTGACCAAGGCCTGGGCCGATGCCTTCAGCAAGGAAACCGGCATCAAGGTCACGTTGCGCAACGGCAGCGACACCGAGCTGGGCAACCAGATCGTGCAGGAGGGCGTCGCATCGCCTGCCGATGTGTTCCTGACCGAGAACTCGCCCGCCATGGCGCTGGTCGACACCGCCGGGCTGTTTGCCCCGCTGGACGGGGCCACCTTGTCTGAAGTGCCCGCCAACTTCCGGCCCGCGCACGGCCGCTGGATAGGGATCGCCGCGCGCAGCACGGTGTTTGTCTACAACAAGGCCAAGCTCACGCCGGCCCAGTTGCCCAAGTCCATGCTGGACCTGGCCACGCCCGAGTGGAAGGGCCGCTGGGCCGCGTCGCCTTCCGGCGCAGACTTCCAGGCCATCGTGAGCGCGCTGCTCGAACTCAAGGGCGAGGCCGCCACTGCCGCCTGGCTTAAGGCCATGAAGGAAAACGCCACGCCCTACAAAGGCAACGGTACGGTGCTCAAGGCCGTCAACGCCGGCCAGATTGAGGGCGGCGTGATTTACCACTACTACTATTACGGCGACCAGGCCAAGACCGGCGAGAACAGCAACAACACCCAGCTGCACTATTTCCGCAACCAGGATGCGGGCGCTTTTGTGAGCATTTCCGGCGGCGGCGTGCTGGCCTCCAGCAAGCACCAGCCCGAAGCCCAGGCTTTTGTGAAGTGGATCGCCGGCAAGGGCGGCCAGGAGATTCTGAAAACCGGCGATGCCTATGAGTACGCCGTCGGCACGGGCGCGCAGTCCAATCCCAAGCTGGTGCCGCTGGCCGAGCTGCAGGCGCCCAAGGTTGAGCCCTCCAAACTCAACAGCAAAAAAGTCACCGACCTGATGACCCAGGCCGGCCTGCTGTAAACCGTTTTCAAGTCCGCTGACCGGACACTTCCCGTGAGTGCCTTGCCCCTTGATGCCGGCGCCGAAGCCGCCCTGAAGCCGGCGGCCGCGGTGTTGCTCCCCGCGCCGGCGGTCGACCGTGGCCGCTGGCGCCTTTCCTGGGTGGGTGGGGCGGCCCTGGTGGTGTCGCTGCTGGCCTTGCTGCCGCTGGGCTTCGTGCTCTGGGTCGGCATACAGACCGGCTGGGATACCGCCTCGGCTTTGATTTTCCGGCCGCGCGTCGCGGAGTTGCTGGTCAATACCGCGTTGCTGGTGGCGCTCACCGTGCCGCTGTGCGCGGTGTTGGCGGTGGCGCTGGCCTGGCTCACCGAGCGCAGCGACCTGCCCGGCGCTCGCACCTGGGCCTGGCTGCTGGTCGCGCCTCTGGCGGTGCCGGCCTTTGTGCACAGCTATGCCTGGATGACGGTGGCGCCAGGCCTGCACGGCCTCACAGCCGGCGTGATGGTTTCCTTGATTGCCTATTTCCCGTTTCTGTATTTGCCGGTGGCTGCGGCCCTGCGGCGGCTGGACCCGGGCATGGAAGACAGCGCCGCCTCGCTGGGCCTGGGCCCCTGGGCCGTGTTCTTTCGTGTGGTGTTGCCGCAGCTGCGGCTCGCGGTGTGCGGTGGTTCGCTGCTGGTGGGCCTTCACTTGCTGGCCGAGTACGGCCTTTACGTGATGATCCGCTTCGACACCTTCACCACCGCCATCGTCGACCAGTTCCAGTCCACCTACAACGGGCCCGCTGCCAACATGCTTTCGGGCGTGCTGGTGGTTTGCTGTTTCGCGCTGCTGGGGCTGGAGGCGGCCGCGCGCGGCAAGGAGCGTTATGCGCGTGTGGGCACGGGCGCGGCGCGCATGCCATTGAAACGCAAGCTGGGCCGCATGGCCGCCCTGGGCTTGTTGCTGCCCGCGCTGCTCAGCCTGCTGGCCCTGGGCGTGCCGCTGTTCACGCTGGGGCGCTGGCTGCTGGCCGGCGGTGCGGCCGTCTGGCGCCTTGATGAACTCGGTCCGTCGCTTGTGCAAACCCTGGGCCTTGCACTGGCCGGTGCGCTGCTGACCACCGTGGCCGCTGTGCCTATGGCCTGGCTGTCGATTCGCTCGCCCGGCCGGCTGCAGCGTGTGCTGGAAGCCTGCAATTACATGGTCGGCTCGCTGCCCGGTGTGGTGGTGGCGCTGGCGCTTGTCACCGTGACCGTGCGCCTGCCGATTTACCAGACGGCGATCACGGTGCTGCTGGCTTATTTGCTGATGTTCCTGCCGCGCGCCCTGATCAGCCTGCGTGCCGGCATCGCGCAGGCACCGGTGGAGCTTGAGCAGGCCGCGCGCAGCCTGGGCCGCACGCCCGCACAGGCGCTGTGGGCCGTCACGATGCGGCTGGCCGCGCCCAGCGCGGCGGCCGGCGCGGCACTGGTGGGCCTGGGCATCACCAATGAACTCACCGCCACGCTGATGCTCGCGCCCAACGGCACGCGCACGCTGGCGACCTCTTTCTGGGCCTACAGCAGCGAGATCGACTATGCCGCCGCCGCGCCCTATGCGCTCATCATGGTGCTGCTCTCCTTGCCCATGACCTGGCTGCTTTACCAACAATCCAAACGCACGGCGGGACGATGACGACTTCTCTGGAATTGCAGGCCATACGCAAACATTACGGCCCCGTGCAGGCGCTGGGCGGCGTGGACCTGAGGGTCGCGCCCGGCAGCCGCACCGCCATCGTCGGCCCCTCGGGTTCGGGCAAGACCACACTGCTGCGCATCATCGCCGGCTTCGAAGCGCCCGACGCAGGCCGCGTCACCCTGGGCGGCCGGCAACTGGCCGACGGGCCTGAGGCCGTGCCCGCGCACGAACGCGGCATAGGTTATGTGCCGCAGGACGGCGCGCTGTTTCCGCACCTCACGATTGAGGGCAACGTCGGCTTCGGCCTGCCGCGCAACACGCCGCGGCGCGCCGAACGCATTGCCGAGCTGATGGACATGGTCGCGCTCGACACCGCCATGCTGGCGCGCCGCCCGCATGAGCTCTCGGGCGGCCAGCAGCAGCGCGTGGCGCTGGCGCGCGCGCTGGCGCAGCGGCCGCGGCTGATGCTTCTGGACGAGCCTTTCTCGGCACTCGATACCGGCCTGCGCGCCAGCACCCGCAAGGCGGTGGCGCAACTGCTGGGCGCGGCGGGCATCACCACCATCCTCGTCACGCACGACCAGGCCGAGGCGCTTTCGTTTGCCGACCAGGTGGCCGTGATGCGCGGAGGGCTGCTGGTGCAGGCCGGCCGTCCGCTCGATGTGTATTTGCGCCCGCGTGATGCGGCCGTGGCCGGCTTCCTGGGCGACAGCATTGTGCTGCCCGCGCAACTGGCCGGCGGTTGGGCCGACTGTGCGCTGGGGCGTGTCGCCGTCAACGACAGCGGGCGCCGGGGCGCGGCGCAAATCATGCTGCGGCCCGAACAGTTGCAAGTGGCTGAAGTGCCCGCCGAAGCGGCGGTGCATGGCCCGCAAGACGGCGCCTGCTACGGCGCGGTCACCGATACCGATTTCGGCGGCTCGGTCTGTGTGCTGTCCGTACGCCTGGTGCGCGGCACCGGCCCGGCCGCCGCAGCGCCGGTACCGTCGACCGCCTGGGATGAACCGCTGCTGGTGCACAGCGCGGGAATCCATGCGCCAGCACTGGGCGCGATGGTGCGCATCACGGTGGCCGGCCAGGCCCACGTTTTCAGCGCCTGAAGCCGGCGCCGAGGTGCCCACCCGCTGGGCCAACAAGCTTTGTTACTTTTTCCGCAGAGGGAATGCCTGTTTTTGGCTATATTGTGTACGGTGTACACAATATTTCAACAAGCCCTTTAACAAGGAGATTTCCCATGGCCCGTTATGTTGATGGATTCATTGTTGCCGTCCCCGCCAAGAAAGTGGAGGACTATCGCAAACTGTCCCGCAAGGCCGGCAAGATCTGGAAGGAGTACGGCGCGATCGAGTACACCGAGTGCATTGCCGACGATGTGAAACCGGGCAAGGTCACGTCCTTTCCGCAAAGCGTCAAGCTCAAGAAGGATGAAGTGGTGGTGTTCTCATGGATCACCTACAAGTCGCGCAAGCAGCGCGACAGCGTCAACAAAAAGGTCATGTCCGACCCTCGCCTTGAAGCCATGATGGACCCAAAGAATCTTCCCTTCGACGGGAAGCGGATGATCTTTGGCGGCTTCAAGACAATCGTCGAGTTGTGAAGGCTGCTGACGTCTAAGCCTGCGCCGCTAGTGCCAGCAACGCCTGGCGCGTGAAATCATCGGCCGGGAAAAACGTTTCCATGGCGAGTTCCTGCAAGGTCACGTCCACCGGTGTGCCGAAGATGGTGGTGGTGCTGATAAAGCTCAGCATACCGGCGGGGGTCTTGAACAAAAAAGGCATGACCACACCCGGGTGCTCGCCTTCGAGGTGCTCCATCGCTTCCTCACGCACGGGATAGGCCTTGAGCTCTTCCAGCAAGGCCGCCAGCAGCGGGTCTGCCGTCGCCGCAATCTGCTGGCGCAGGCGCTCAAAGATGTGCGTGCGCCACTGCGGCAGGTTGGCGATGCGCGGCGCCAGGCCCAAAGGGTGCAGGCTCAGGCGCAACACATTCACCGGCCCTTGCAGCAGCGAAGCGTCGGCGCCCTCCATCAGGTGCGGCACCATGCGGTTGGCCGCCACCAGGTTCCAGTGCCTGTCCACCGCCAGGGCCGGGTAGGGCTCATGGCTTTTGAGCAGCAGCTCCACGGCCTGCCGGGCTGAGGCCAGGGCAGGGTCGTCCAGCGGGCGTTCGTGGTACATGGGCGCGTAACCGGCAGCCACCAGCAGCGCATTGCGCTCGCGCAGCGGAATGTCCAGTCGCTCCGACAGCCGCAGCACCATTTCGCGGCTGGGCACCGAGCGGCCGGTTTCCACAAAACTCAGGTGACGCGTCGAGATGTCGGCCTCGTGGGCCAGGTCCAGCTGGCTCAGGCGCCGGTGCTGGCGCCAGTGGCGCAGGTGGTCGCCAAAGGGCTGGGGCGCGCTGCGCGGCGCCGGGCGGCTGGGGTGGTGGGTGCTGGCGGTCATGGCGCCATCGTAAAGCCATGTGAGCAGGTTTCCATTACCTGCCAGGTTATCGACGGTCGGCTGGCGCGCGGGAATGATGACCTCCATGCGCACCGACCCGGCGGCCCGGCGCGCTGATCCCATCACCGGCCGCCGCTTCAGGAGTTTTGCCATGTCTTCGAGTTCCGTGCTGTCTTCTCCCAGTTTCCTGCGCAACGTGCTGCGTGTGGATGCGCTGTCCTGCATTGCCTGCGGCGTCTTGCAGCTTGCCTTCCCGGCCGCGATGGCCCGCCTCTTGAACCTGCCCGAGGGGCTCGTCGCCTACACCGGCGAGTTCCTGCTGGTCTATGCTGCCATCGTTGCGTTTGTTTCAACGCGTAATCCCTTGCCGCGGCCCATTGTCTGGGTATTGGTCGCGGGCAATATTGGCTGGGCGCTGGCCTGCGTGCTGCTGCTGGTTGGCGGGCTGGTGTCGCCATCCATGCTGGGCGTGGCGTATGTGGTGGTGCAGGCGCTGACGGTGGCGGTGCTGGCCGAACTGCAGTACTTCGGCCTGCGCCGCGCGGCACCGCAGCCGGCCTGGTGACAAGGCCCAAGACTCGGTAGGCGGGCAGGGTATGCGGGCCCAGGCTCCCACGGGGCCCTGGGGCCTGCCAGAATGGGGGCTGCCGTCAATAAAAAAGGAGTCCGCCATGGCCAAACCGCCTCCCCACGCTTTTCCCTCCACGCTCAAAAGCTTCAAGACCGCCTCCGGCAAGACCGGCAAGTTCTACTCCCTGCCGGAACTGGCCAAACAATTTCCCAAAGTCGCGCGCCTGCCGGTGTCCATGCGCATCGTGCTCGAATCGGTGCTGCGCAACTGCGACGGCAAAAAAGTCACGGCTGAGCACGTGGGCCAGCTGGCCAACTGGTTGCCCCAGGCCGAGCGCAGCGAGGAAATCCCTTTTGTTGTTTCGCGCGTGGTGCTGCAGGATTTCACCGGCGTGCCGCTGCTGGCCGATCTGGCCGCCATGCGCAGCGTGGCGCTCAAGCTGGGCAAGAACCCGAAAGCCATAGAGCCGCTGGTGCCGGTGGACCTGGTGGTGGACCACTCCATCATGGTCGACTACTACGGCAAGAAAAATTCGCTGGACCTCAACATGAAGCTCGAGTTCCAGCGCAACCGCGAGCGCTACGAGTTCATGAAATGGGGCATGCAGGCCTTCGACACCTTCGGCGTCGTGCCGCCGGGCTTCGGCATCGTGCACCAGGTCAACCTCGAATACCTGGCGCGCGGCGTGCATAAAACGGCGGGCGGCGTGTACTACCCCGATTCGCTGGTGGGCACCGACAGCCACACCACCATGATCAACGGCATAGGCGTGGTCGCCTGGGGCGTGGGCGGCATCGAGGCCGAGGCTGCCATGCTGGGCCAGCCGGTCTACTTCCTCACGCCCGACGTGGTCGGCTTTGAGCTGACCGGCCGCCTGCGCGAAGGCGTCACCGCCACCGACCTGGTGCTGCGCGTGACAGAGCAGCTGCGCAAGGAAAAAGTGGTCGGCAAGTTTGTTGAATTCTTCGGTGAAGGCACGCGCACGCTGGCCTTGCCCGACCGCGCCACCATAGGCAATATGGCGCCCGAATACGGCGCCACCATGGGTTTCTTTCCGGTCGATGAAAAAACCATTGACTACTTCAAGGGCACGGGCCGCACCAAGGAAGAGATCGAAGCCTTCGAAGCCTACTTCAAGGCCCAGGGCCTGTTCGGCGTGGCGAAAGCCGGCGAGATCGACTATTCGCATGTGGTGAAACTGGACCTGGGCGACGTCACGCCCAGCCTGGCCGGTCCCAAGCGCCCGCAGGACCGCATTGAGCTGGGCAATGTCGCCGGCCAGTTCAAGTCGCTGTTCAGCAAGCCGATTGCCGAGAACGGTTTTAACCAGCCCGCCGGCATGCTCAACACCCGCCACCTGGTGCGCCGCACCGACGAGGGCCGGCAGGATACGCTGCCCTCCGCGCCGCCCACCCCGGCGGGCGCCGCGCGGCCCGTCATGGAAATGGAAGGCAACCGCCCGACGCTGGCGCACGCACGCGCCAGCAACACCACCGATGCACCCGCCACCGCGCAGACCGAGGTCGTGCATTCCGCACCCGGCATCACGGTGGGCAACGGCGACGTGCTGATCGCCGCCATCACCAGCTGCACCAACACTTCCAACCCTAGCGTGCTGCTGGCCGCCGGCCTGCTGGCCAAGAAGGCGGTGGAGGCGGGCCTGAAGGTGCAGCCGCACATCAAGACCTCGCTGGCGCCCGGCTCGCGCATCGTGACCGAGTACCTGACCGAAACCGGTTTGCTGCCCTACCTTGAAAAGCTCGGCTTCGCGCTGGCCGGCTACGGCTGCACCACCTGCATAGGCAATGCCGGCGACTTGACGCCCGAGCTCAACGAAGCCATTACCAAAAGCGACCTGGTCTGCGCGGCCGTGCTTTCGGGCAACCGCAACTTCGAGGCGCGCATACACCCCAACCTCAAGGCCAATTTCCTGGCCAGCCCGCCGCTGGTGGTGGCTTATGCGATTGCCGGCACGGTGATGCGCGACCTGATGACCGAGCCCGTAGGCAAAGGCAAGGGCGGCAAGGATGTGTACCTCGGCGACATCTGGCCGAGCAGCGACGAGATCTACAAGCTCATGAAGTACGCGATGAACGGCAAGGCCTTTCGCGCCAACTACGCCAAGGTCAAGACCGAACCCGGCAAGCTCTGGGAAAACATCAAGGGCGTCAAGGGCACGTCCTATACCTGGCCCGCCAGCACTTACATCGCCGAGCCGCCTTTCTTCAAGGGCTTCGCGATGGATGCCGGCAAGGCTGGTAGCGTCGATGTCAAGGGCGCGCGCATCATGGCGCTGTTCGGCGACTCCATCACGACGGACCACATCTCGCCAGCCGGCTCCATCAAGGCCAGTTCGCCCGCTGGCCTGTGGCTGCAGGCCAACGGCGTGCAGAAGGCCGACTTCAACAGCTATGGCGCGCGCCGCGGCAACCACGACGTGATGATGCGCGGCACTTTTGCCAATGTGCGCATCAAGAACCTCATGATCCCGCCCGGCGCCGACGGCTCGCGCGAAGAGGGCGGCGTGACGTTGTTCCAGCCTGGTGGCGAGAAGATGTTCATCTACGACGCCGCCATGAAGTACATGGACGAGGGCACGCCCACGGTGATTTTTGCCGGCGAAGAATACGGCACCGGTTCCTCGCGCGACTGGGCCGCCAAGGGCACGCAGCTGTTGGGCATCAAGGCCGTGGTGGCGCGCAGCTTCGAGCGCATACACCGCAGCAACCTGGTGGGCATGGGCGTGCTGCCCCTGCAGTTCAAGCCCGGCGACTCGTGGCAAACCCTCAAGCTCACCGGCACCGAAGTCATAGACGTGATCCCGCACCCCGAGCTCAAGCCACAAAGCGAGGCCAAGCTGGTCATCACGCGCGCCGACGGTTCGCGCGAGGAGGTCACTGTGATCCTGCGCGTGGACACGCCCATCGAGGTCGACTACTACCGCAACGGCGGCATCCTGCCTTTTGTGTTGCGGCAACTGTTGGCTTGATGTTCAGGCAAGCCCTGATAGCCGGCGGCGGCATCGGCGGATTGGCTGCGGCGCTTTCAGTGTCGCGTGCCGGCTGGGATGTTCGCCTGTTTGAACGCGCGAGTGCTTTCAGCGAAGTCGGCGCCGGCATTCAGCTCGGCCCCAACGTTGTCAAGGTGCTGCAGGGCTGGGGCCTGACTGGCGCCCTGCAGATCGTGGCCGCGTTTCCTGAGCGCCTGCAGGTGCGCAGCGCCATTTCGGGCCAGGTGCTGGGCGAATTGCCGCTGGGTGCCAACATCGCCCAGCGCTATGGTGCGCCCTATGCCACCTTGCACCGGGCCGATCTGCATCGCCTGCTGCTGGAGGCCGTGCAGCAAAACGCCGACGTCAAGCTGCACCTGAGCCGCCCGCTGCAGTCCTTCAGCCAGACCACGCAGGCCGTCACGGTGCAGGCCGACGACGGCCCCGGCATTGAGGGCGACGCCCTCATAGGCGCCGACGGCCTGTGGAGCACGGTGCGCCAGGAGTTATTGGGCGACGGCCTGCCGCGCCGCACCGGCCACCTGGCTTACCGCGCGCTGGTGCGGCAGGCAGACCTGCCCGAGCTGCTCAGGAGCCAGCAGGTCACCGCCTGGCTGGGGCCGCGCATGCATGTGGTGCAGTACCCGGTGCGCGGCGGTGAGTCGCTCAACGTGGTGGCCATCGTGCACGGCGAGGTTGCGGCCGAGGCTGACCTCTGGGACCACAGTGCCAATGCCGCCGACCTGGCCGCCGCGACGGCCGGCTGCTGCGCCGCCCTGCGCGAAGTGATAGAGGCGATTGAAGGCTGGCGCCTGTGGGTGCTGCATGACCGCGCGCCCATGCAGGGCGCCCACCAGCATGCGGTCGGCCGCGTGGCCCTGCTGGGCGATGCCGCCCATCCCATGCGCCCCTACCTGGCGCAGGGCGCGGGCATGGCGATTGAAGACGCCGCCGAATTGGGCCGCGCCCTGGCTCAGGCGCTGGACCCGGCCCTGGACGTGCCCACCATGCTGCAGCGTTATGCGCTCAACCGCTGGCAACGCAATGCGCGTGTGCAGGCGAGGGCGCTGCGCAATGGGCAGATCTTCCATGCCGATGGAGTGGTGCGGTGGGGGCGGGACATGGCGATGAAGATGCTGGGGGAGAAGGTGCTGGATTTGCCCTGGTTGTATGGAACGACAAACAGGCACTCCTGATGATCGAAAAAACAACCCGGGGTTGATGGATCACTGCTTCCGGCCGGCCCTAGTCCGCATAAGCCCCCGCCGCCTTGATCACCGGCGTCCAGCGCGCAATTTCGCTGTGCAGGTATTCGCGATGGCCCGCGGGTGTGTTGCGCGCGTCTCGAACCACGTCGATCCCTGAAGCGAGTTGTGCCTGTTTGAATGCGTCCGTCTGGATTGCGGCCAGCAGTGCGCTGTTGACCCTGGTTTGTACTTCCGCAGGCGTATTCTTCGGCGCGTACAGCCCGTACCAGACGCCGAGCTGCACGGATGGGATGCCGAATTTCTCGAGCGTCGGGATCGCCGAGGCGCCGGGGACGCTGAGCGGCTTGCGTGATGTCACGCCAATGGGCTTGGTTTTCCCGCTGAATACCTGGGGAAGCACATTGGCGGTCAAATCGCACATCAGGTCTACATGGCCTCCCAGCAAATCCGCCAATGCCGGAGCGGTACCGCGATAGGGAACGGTGGTCATGCCGATGCCCAGCGAAGATTGGAGCAGCAAACCGCACAGGTGCGATGCCGACCCGATGCCGCCATTGGCAAGCTTGACCTGTGGTTGCTTGGCGATCCATCGCACCAACTCAACCGCTGAGCCAGCGCTTATCTGTGGGCGCGTCACCAGCATCAGCGGTGATTCGGCCATGATGCCCAAAGGTTCGAAATCCGTTTCCGGGTTGAACCCAAGGCGGCGATACAGGGCAGGGGCTGTCGCCATGCTGATATGGTTCAGCAGCAAGGTATAGCCGTCTGGAGCCGCACGCAGGGCGATGGCACTGCCCAGGTTGCCTCCAGCGCCTGACAGGTTCTGGATGACGATGGGTTGCCCTAGCTGCTTTGCCAGGGGCAAGGCAAGCTCCCGCGCGAGCTTGTCCATGGGGCCTCCTGCGGGATAGGGAACAATCAATGTCACCGGTTTCGAGGGGTAAACACCTTGCGCCTGCGCGCCCATGCCGCATGCCAGAAAAGCCAACAAAACCAGTAAAAATAGTTTTTTGCTCATAAGGTTCTCCAGGGTTAGCGGTACTTTTTCAAGCTGGCATGCGAAGGGCTGCGTGTCCGACGGCTGAAGCCCGAAGGGCTCGCCGGGCTTGCGTCGCCGCCAGGCATTTTTCAACGATGGCCGGCTCCGATGTCAAAGGTGTACCACCTGGAAAGGGCGGCTTGGGGTCGTATTCGATCTGGAGCTGGATTTGCTTGGCGGCTTCGTCTCCCTTCAGCATGGCGACGACCTTCAAGGCCATGTCGATGCCGGAGGTTACGCCGCCCGCGGTGAAGATATTTCCGTCCACACACATGCGCTCCCGGGTAACGATGGCACCGAAGGCCGGCAGAAAATCGATGGCCTGCCAGTGGCAGGTGCTTCGCCGACCTTTGAGGAGACCTGCTGCGCCAAGCAGCAGCGAGCCCGTGCAGATGCCGAAGATGTACTTCGCCGACTTTGCCTGCCTGCGGGTGAAGCCGACCCACTCGGCATCCAGTATCGCGTCGTCGGTTCCAGGCCCTCCCGGCACCACCAGCAGGTCGCAGGGCGGTGCGTTGGCGATGGTCGTGGTGGGTACCAGCGTGAGACCGCGGTCCGATCGGACCGGCTCCAGTGACTTCCCCACGAGCTCGACCTGCACCGCCGGCACGCGTGCCAGGACTTCAAAAGGCCCCGTCAAATCAAGTTGTGTCAGTGCATTGAAGAGAATAATATTGACTTTCATGAACCCGCTCCTTAATACACGGAAGGTAAGGCCAGGTGCCGCAGGGACAGTGCCAAAAGCGGGCGAATGTGCGCCAAAATGGGTGGCATTTCTTTTGTTCGATGGCTTTCAGCCCATTGACCTGGCCGGGCCGTGGCAGGCATTTACCACGGCAAATGAAGAGGCGGGCGTTCCGGTGTATCGCCTGGCCACCGTGGCACAGAAGGACGCCGTCACGAGCGCCGATGGTGCACTGAAAATTCATGTGGACCACGGTTTGGGGGCTGCCGCGGCATTGCCTATCGATGCGCTGGTGGTGCCGGGCGGCGGCGGAGTCCATGCGGCATGTACCGATCTTCAACTGGTCAACTGGCTGCGGGAAAGAGATCAGTCCACACGCAGAACCTGCAGCGTTTGCACGGGGGCCTTCCTGCTTGCCGCCACCGGGCTGTTGAGCGGCCGGGAGGTCACCACCCACTGGCGATCCGCCGGGAGGTTGCAGCGGGACTTCCCGGACCTTAAGGTCAACGACGACAAGATCTACTGCGAAAGCGGCAAGTACTGGACCACGGCGGGTGTTACGGCCGGCATCGACCTCGCGCTGGCCCTGATCGAGCGCGACCATGGCGCCGACCTCTCGCAGCGTGTCGCGCGGCGGCTGCTAGTCTATTTACGCAGGGACGGCGATCAGCGCCAGTACAGCCAGGCCCTGAGGATTCAGGATAGAGCCGCAGCACCCTTTCGCCAGTTGATCGAGTTGTTGCAGGCCCGGCTTGACCACGAATGGTCTGTCGACGCGATGGCGGATATGTGCAATATGTCCCGGCGCACTTTTCAGCGCAAGTTTGCGGAAAACTTCGGCATGGGCCCCATCGCCGCACTCAACAGCCTGCGGCGTGAACAGGCGGAAATCCTCGCCAGCTCGGGGCGCCTGTCGGGGAAGGAAGTCCTGAGGCATACCAGCCCAGCCCGGGGTATTTCCGGGACGGCGGCCGCAGCGCGTCACACCGTCCGCACCCCTGGGCGCTTATAAATCAGTGCGTAGTTTCCAGATCTCCGGAAACAGCACAACATCCAGCATCTTGCGCAGGTAGCTGACGCCGCCTGTGCCGCCGGTGCCGCGCTTGAACCCGATGACGCGTTCCACCGTGGTGACGTGCCGGAACCGCCAGAGCCGGAACGCATCTTCGAGATCAGTGAGCTCTTCACCCAGCTGGTACAGGTCCCAGTACTTTTTCGGGTCGCGGTACACCACCAGCCAGGCCTGCTCGACGGCCTCGCTTTCCACATAGCCCTGGGTCCAATCGCGCTGGGTGTGGCTGGCCGGAACGGCCAGTCCGCGGCGGGCCAGCAGGCGCAGGGCTTCGTCATAGAGCGATGGCGCCTCGTACGCGGCCTGCACCTGGGCCAGCAGGTCGGGCCTGTGCGCATGGGGTTTGAGCATGGCGGCGTTTTTGTTGCCGAGGGCGAATTCGATGCAGCGGTATTGCGCGCTTTGAAAGCCGCTGGAGTTGGCGAGGTAGGGGCGAATCGCGCTGTACTCGGGCGGGGTCATGGTGGCCAGCACGTCCCAGGCGTGCACCAATTGCTCCATGATGCGGCTCACGCGCGCCAGCATCTTGAAGGCACCACCCAGTTCGTCGTTGGCCACGTTGGCAATCGCCGCCCGCAGCTCGTGCAGCATCAGCTTCATCCAGAGCTCGCTGGTCTGGTGCTGGATGATGAAGAGCATTTCGTTGTGATCGGGCGAGAGCGGTTTCTGCGCGCCCAGGATGGCGTCCAGCTGCAAATAGTCGCCGTAGCTCATGGACTTGCTGAAGTCGAGCTGCGCTTTTTCGTCGCGCACGATGTCTTCAGGGGCTTGTGGTTTGTTGTGGCTGTTCATCAGGTGACCGCGTGCTTCTGGTTGAATTCGGCTTTTCGCCATTCGGCTGTTTCAAGCACCCGCTTCAAATGCTCGACGGCGTTCCACACGTCTTCAAAATCGATGTAGAGCGGCGTGAAACCAAAGCGCAGGATGTCCAGGTGCTTGCCGGCTGCGCCGTCGCCGGCGCGGAAGTCGCCGATCACGCCGCGCGCGATCAGCGCCTGCACGATGGCATAAGCGCCTTCGGTGCGGGTCAAGCAGACCTGGGAGCCGCGTTGCGCATGTTCGCGCGGCGTGGCCAGGCCCAGGCCGTGGCCCTCGCAGCGTTCCTCGACGAGCCGGATAAACAGGTCGGTGAGCTCCAGCGATTTTTTTCGCAGGGCCTGCATGCCACCCAAAGCTTCGGCAGCGAGCACGGTGTCCAGGCCGCATTCCAGCGCGGTCATGCTCAGGATGGGCTGGGTGCCGCAGAGGTAGCGCGAGATGCCTGCCGCAGGCCGGTAATCGGGCGTGAACTCAAACGGCGCGGCATGGCCCCACCAGCCGGCCAGCGGCTGCCAGAAACGGTCGGCGTGCTTGGGATTGACCCAGACGAAGGCCGGTGCGCCGGGGCCGCCATTGAGGTATTTGTAGCCGCAGCCGATGGAGAAGTCAGCCTTGGCTGCGTTGAGGTCCACCGGCACGGCGCCCGCACTGTGCGCCAGGTCCCAGACGGTGAGCGCGCCGGCGGCATGGGCCGCGGCGGTCACAGCGGCCATGTCGTGCATGGCGCCGGTGCGGTAGTTCACGTGGGTCAGCATCAGCACGGCCACGTCGCGGGTGAGGGCGGCCGCGATTTCTTCAGGCTCCACCAGTTGCAGGCGAAAGCCGCGCTCGCGGCACAGCGCTTCGGCGATGTAGAGGTCGGTCGGGAAGTTGCTGCGCTCGCTGACGATCACCTTGCGCGTGGGGGCGTCTTGTGCCGCGATGTGCAGCGCGGCGCTGAGCACCTTGTAGAGGTTGATGGAAGTGCTGTCGGTGGCGACAACCTCGCCGGGAGCCGCGCCTACCAGCCGCGCGATCTTGTTGCCCAGGCGCTGCGGCAGTTCGAACCAGCCGGCGCTGTTCCAGGAGCGGATCAAGCCCTGGCCCCATTCGGCCGTGACGGCCTCGGCGACGCGGGCGGCGGCTGTGGTGGGCAGCACGCCCAGCGAGTTGCCGTCAAGGTAGATCACGCCCTCGGGCAGCGTGAATTGCTGGCGTAGCTCGCGCAGCGGGTCTTGCGCGTCAAGGGCGCGGCAGTCCTGGAGTGTGGTCATGGCTAAAGTTTTTGGGTTTCAGGAGAGTTCGCGCAGCACGGCGCGCACGGGGGAAGCATCGGCCCGGGTCAGCTTGAGCGGCAGGGCAATCAGTTCGTAATCGCCTTCGGCCACCTCGTCGAGCACCAGGTTTTCCAGCACGCGCAGGCCGTGCGCCAGCAACTGGTGGTGGCTGGGCAGGTCCTGGCTGGTGGCCGGGTCCACGCTGGGCGTGTCGATGCCGATCAGGCAGATGTTTTTGCTTGCCAGCAATGCCAGTGTTTCAGGCGCGATGGCGGTGAAAGTGTCCCAGGCCTGGCTGGCGCTGCGCGAAGTGCGCAGCAGCACGCGCGGCGGCAGGCTATCCAGCGCGTGGGCGACGTGTTCGGGCAAGACCAGCGGGCCGCAGTCCAGGCAATGGATCACGCGGCAGGGCCCGAGGTAGGGAGCAAGGTCCAGCTCGCCGGCGCTGGCCGCGCCGTTGGCATAGTGCAGCGGGGCATCGGCATGGGCGCCGGTGTGCGGCGACAGCGTGATGCTGTTGACGTTGACCGGGCAACCCGGCGTCAGGGAGAAATGCAGTGTCTGGGAGTAGGCCGTGTCACCGGGGAACACGGCGGCGTTTTCATCCACCGGTGGCGAGATGTCCCAGAGTTTGCGCGATGCTGATGGGGTGGAGGCAGGCATGGATCCAAAGGTAGCACCGGCAAAAAAGCCGTGGTGTCGGTTATTTCCAACAATTTCAAAAATAGTTGAGACCTAAAGTATCTGCCGGTGCTGGCCTGCCCAGGGTCATGCGGCCTGGGCGAGGCTGGGGCACAATCCAGACCTGCGGCGCATCGCTGCATCGATTTACCAACCAGCAATACCTCCCCCCAACCTTTCAAGAGAGACAAGGCAGACCATGAATTCCGAGAACAAGTCCAACGGCAAAGTCGCACTCGTCACCGGCGCGGGCACAGGCATCGGCAAGGCCGTGGCCGTGGCCCTGCTGCGTGAGGGCTATAGCGTGGCGCTGGTGGGGCGCCGCGTGGAGCCGCTCAATGAAGTCGCCAAGGAGTCCGGCACGGACCGCGCGCTGGCCTTGCCCACCGACGTGAGCAAGCCCGAGTCCGTGGCGGCGGCCTTTGCCAAGGTCAAGGAAAAGTTCGGCCGCCTCGACCTGCTGTTCAACAATGCCGGCGTGGGCGCCCCGCCGGTGAACATCGAGGACATCACGTTTGAGCAGTGGACCAATGTGGTCGACATCAACCTCACCGGTTCTTTTCTCTGCGCGCAAGCCGCCATCAGGCTGATGAAAGACCAATCGCCCCAAGGCGGCCGCATCATCAACAACGGCTCGATCTCGGCCCACGCGCCGCGTCCCAATTCGGCGCCCTACACATCGACCAAACACGCCATCACGGGCCTGACCAAGTCGATCTCGCTGGACGGCCGCAAGTACAACATCGCCTGCGGCCAGATCGACATCGGCAATGCCATGACGGAGCTTGCGGCCCGCATGGCCAAGGGCGTGCCTCAGGCCAACGGCGAGATCGCCATTGAACCCATGATGGATGCCAAGGAAGTGGCCGATGCAGTGGTGCACATGGCGTCTCTGCCGCTGTCGACCAATGTGCAGTTCATGACCATCATGGCCACGAAGATGCCGTTTGTGGGGCGTGGTTGATGCGGCCCTGATTGGCGCTGCCGCTTGAGCCGCGGATCAGCGTGGGCGGCACCAGCAAAATGTGTTGTATTGTATGTATATGAACAATACGGCCTCCGACCTGGAACAGTACCTGGACGAGCTTGCGAACAACGCCCGTCCCGGCGATCGCCTGCCTCCGATACGTGATTTGATGCGCCGCTTCGGTGTATCGCAAATGCTGGTCCAGCGCGCCTTTCAAGGCCTCAAAACCAAAGGGCTGATCGATTCGCAGGTGGGACGCGGAACCTACTTTCGGGGGGATGGCGAGCTGGTGCCGGCTAACACCGGCCCCCGCTTGCAGGCAAACAGATCGGTGCTGCTGCTCAGGCGCTCCATCAGCATCACCCGTGGCCGCGTATTGGTGGAAGGCCTGCAGCGCCGGTTCACCGCGGACGGGCATCGGGTGCTGGAGGTTTCATACACCGACCCGGCCCATGCACGCACCGTATTGAAAGGTTCGCCGCGTTTCGACGCCTGCGTGGTCCAGTCGACTTACAAGACCATCACCATCGATCTGCTCGCCGCGCTGCGGGATAAATGTGATGTGCTGGCGGTGGATGGCGCGACGCTCGCCGGCACGGACGTCGAGGCGGTCGGCATGGAGTGGGGCGAACCCCTGGCCAAGGCGATTGCCCTTTTGCGGCAGCAAGGCCATGGCCGCATCGCGTACGCGGCAACGTCGTCCCCCGTTCTGGCAACGCAGATGGGCCGCCGGCGGTTTGAATACCTGCAGACCACCCTGGCGGACACCGAGCTCCACGAGATCACCGTACCGCATCTGCCTGACGACAATTACGAAGCGGCGCTTGCAAACCTGATCAAGGCCAGCCTGGATGCCTCAGGGCGGCTGCCGTTCACTGCCCTGGTGGCATGGGGCGTTGAAGATGGCGCCAAATTCCGGCAACTGCTGTCGGATGCCGGCGTCGGCATCCCATCGGCGCTGAGCGTGGTGTTGCTGGGGCGTACGGACCTGGCGAACGAACACGCCAACTTCTTTGACACCATCGGGTGCAGCGTTGCCGACCAGATCGAGTCGCTGTACCAGGCGATCAATGTGCGATGGGCCGACCCCTCCTTGCCCTACGGCGTGCGCCTGATCCCGGTGACGAGCAAGGTGGGTCAGTCCATTGCGGCGCCACCGCCGGCCACGCGTTCCACAGTTTCGCGCGTGAGCACCACCGATTCGCCGACATAGCTGCTGGCGACGAGCGCCTGCACCAGGTCGGGCGGCAGCTCGCATTTTGCAAACAGGGGATGCTCGCCGATCGTCGTCATGAAAGGCATGCCCTCGGACTGGGACCGCTGCGCCGCTTCATAAAGCAATTGATGCGCTTCATGCCGCCCCATCAGCCTGGTCAGCCGCATCATCACGGCTTCCGACGCGATCAGGCCGTTTGATAAATCGAGGTTGCGGCGCATCGCCTCGGGGTGTACGACGAGGCCCTGGGCCAGGGTCGCGAGGGTTTCGGCAATCGACGCCGCAATGATGGCAATTTCCGGCAACAGCGTATCGGTCACATTGGTTGCGGACGAGTCGCCCTCGTCCATGCGAACCATCGCTTCGAGCGCTGCCGGCACCCGGGCCCGCATCATGCGCGCAAGGCTGGCCAGCAACAGCGCGGTCGACGGGTTGCGCTTCTGCGCCATGGTTGAGCTGCCCACCTTTCCCATGTGAAATGCTTCTGCAACCTCGCCGATCTCGGTGCGCTGCATGAACACGACATCCTGCGCGATTTTTTGCACGGTGCCGGCCAGCAGCCCCAGCGCAGAGATGTAGTCGCAGACACGGTCGTAGGACGAACGCATGGGCAGCCCCGCCGGCTCAAGTCCCAACTGCGCGGCCATCCGCGCCTCGACCTCGCGCCCCGCGCTGCCCATGGCCGCGAAAGTGCCTATGGCCCCGCCCAGGCTCGCCACGAATGACGATGGCAATCGCTGCCTGAGCCGATCGCGGTCCCGGTCGAGTTCGTCCAGCCAGCCGGCGAGCTTGAAGCCAAAGGTCATGGGTAAGGCGTGCTGGCCGTGCGTGCGGCCGGGCATCACGGTGGCTTGGTGCGCCAGCGCAAGTTGGCCGAAGGCGGCGATGGCCGCATCCAGATGGTTTGTCAGCAGCTGATGCGTTTCGAGCATCTGCAGTGAGCTCGCGGTATCGAAGATGTTCTGCGTTGTCGCACCCCAATGGATGAAACCGGCGGCAGGTTCGCCGCACAGCTCTTCGAACTGGTAAAGCACGGGAACGAGCGGGTGCTGCGCGAAGGCGATGTCGCGCGAAAGGCGCTCCAGGTTGAACAGCCGGGCATCTGCTTTCTGCGCAATGGTGGTTGCGGCCTGCGCAGGAATGACACCCAGTTCAGCCTGGGCGCTGGCCAGGGCGGCTTCGACGGTGAGCCAGGCCTGCAGCGTGGCGACATCGCTCCAGATGCGTTTGGCCTCAGCGCTGAACCAGTGGCCGGTAATGAAGGATTCAAACATTCCGATGTTCATGGGGTTCCCGTCAGGAGGAAACGCTTTGCACGGGGGCTGGCAGTGGCGGAGAAAAACCCGATAAGCGGAGCCGTTCTTGCATATTGTATGAATTGCATTGATTTGTGAAATTGGCGAAATTTTAAGGCTAGGCACGCGCACGGAGCTTCGGAGTGGTGCGACTGGAATTTTGATCGATACAATATTAATTGTACTTCAATACAATAAATACATATATACTGCCCCCGCCGGCGGATGGAGCCGGCGCAGAACAAGGAGACAAGCTTGAAGACATTCCTCTTTACACCTATGGGCCACTGCAGAGCCCGGAGCGCTGCCATGCGCAGCGCACTGCTGGCCGCAAGCGCGCTGGCCCCGGCTTTTTCAGTACACGCCCAGTCATCACTGACGATTTACGGCATCGTGGACCAAGGGCTGACAAAAGCGACCAGCGGCACCACGCCGGCCGGGATGCTGCCCGGCAGGGCTCCCAATGACGACTGGAACGTGAAAGCCGGCAACACCTCCCGTCTTGGCTTTCGCGGTGAGGAAGACCTGGGTGGCGGCAACTACACCCGCTTTCAGATCGAAACCCGCTTCGCGACCGATACGGGGGCGCTCAGCAACGCCAATGTTTTCTGGCTGGGCCGTTCAGTGCTTGCCATAGGCAGCAAGGACTGGGGCGAAATTTATTCCGGCCGTGAATACTCTGCGGCGTACACGGTTGCGCTCAACACCGATCCCACGCTCTGGAGCTATGTCAGCCAGACCGGGTCCACTTACACCTACGCGAACTACCTCCCGGTCGCTGCGACGGTCGAGGCCTCCAACATTCGCTGGAGCAACACCATAGGCTACAAATCGCCGGCGCTGGGCGCCGTGAGCTTCGAGCTGGCAACCGGCCTGGGAGAAGGCACGCGCCAGCGGAGCACCTCCGCCAACGTCCAGTACAAGGACGGCCCGGTCTGGCTCGGTGCAGCTTACGATGGCCTGGACAACAGGACCAACCTCAAGCTCATTGCCGGTGGATATGACTTCGGCGTGGTCCGCCCCACCGCCAGTTATTCACGCGCCAAGGGCGGCCTCAACGGTGACGCCACTTCGTTCACCGTGTCTGCGCTGGTGCCCCTGAGTTTTGGGCGCACCTATGTCTCTTACGGCAACCTGCGCCCGGCAACCCATCTCAATTCGAAAATGGTGGGGGCGGGGATTCAGTACGACCTGAGCAAGCGCACCTTGCTGTATACGAATGTAGGCTCCGCCAAGCAGGTCGGCCAGAGCCGCACAACGGCGTTCGACCTTGGCATCAAACACACCTTCTGAAAGGAGCCCGGCATGAAACGCAGATTGTTGAATCAACTTGCCTTGTTGGGCGCCGGCGCGTTGTTGTCGGGTGTTGTCCATGCGCAATCCGACAAGCCCATCTCGCTGGTGGTCGGCTACTCCGCGGGCGGCAGTGCCGACCTGGTCGCGCGTGTTGTCGGCACCGAGCTGTCCAGGCGCCTGGGGCGACAGGTCATTGTCGAGAACGTGGCTGGCGCCAGCGGCATGATCGCCGCGCAGAAAGTGCTCAATGCACCGGCTGACGGCAACGTCATCTACATGGGCGGCACGGATACCGTGCTCGTGCCCATGGTGAATCCGAAGTCCAGGCTTGACTGGGAGAAGGACCTTCTGCCGGTGGGACGAATGACCACGGTGCCGCTGGTATTCGCCGTTCCCTCGGGCTCCCCTTACGCGTCTTTGTCCGACCTGGTGGGCGCGCTGCGCAAGAGCGGCAAAGAGAGCTTCAACTACGCAACCCCCGGAGTTGCGACGATGCAGCATATCTATGGTGCGCTCATCAACAAGCAAGCGAAGGTAGAAATGCTGCACATCCCCTACCGCGGCGGCGCACAGATCGCGAATGATCTGGTCGGCGGCCAGGTGGACAGCGCAGTGCTGGTCTTGTCTACGGCCATGCCGTTTCTCAAGGACGGGAAAATCAAGGCCCTCTCGGTGTCTGACGGTGCCCGCGTTGCGCAATTGCCGAACGTCAAGCGCATCGGCGAGGAAGAGGGGTTCAACGGCATTTCGCTGCCGCTCTGGCAGGGCCTGTTTGTGAAATCGGGAACTTCTCCCGCCATCGTGGCCGCTTATGAGAAGGCATTGGTGGAAGCGCTTGCGCAGCCCGATGTGCGCGCCAAGCTGGCGGATGCTGGCATCTCGGTCGCACCAATGACCGGGCGCGAGATGCGCGCGTTCATCGGTCCTCAGGCCACGCTGTACCGCGATATCGTGAAGACTGCAAAAATCACGATGGAGTGATGGGTACGGCTTTTTTTGCCAGGGCCGACCGTCGCGAGCCGGTCGCCGGGTGGCATTCCCCGGCCTGGCCGCGATCAACTCCGAGGAATTGATGGCTGCAGTTCCCACCAGTCCTCACGGCAACGAGCGGCTTTTGGCTGACATTGGCGGAACCAACGCTCGGTTCGCGTGGCAGAACGGCGCCGGGGAGTCCATCAATCACATGGAGATCTTGCCCTGTGCCGGATATCCGACGCTTGCGGATGCGATGCGGCATTACCTGGCGATCCTGGGACGGAACGCGCCCGCGAATTGCGCAATCGCCATTGCCAATCCCGTGTTTGGCGACCAGGTACAGATGACCAACCATCACTGGGCTTTTTCCATTCGCGCGTTAAAGGTGCAATTCGGTTTCACGACTTTGCGCGTGCTGAATGACTTCACCGCTCTGGCCTTGGCCTTGCCGGGTCTCGGCCCGGCGGAACTGCGTCAGGTGCAGGGTGGGCAAGCGGCCCCTCTCGCCGCAAAGGCCCTGATCGGCCCCGGCACCGGCTTGGGTGTGTCCGGATTGCTGCCTGATGGCCGCGGCGGATGGGTAGCGATCGAGGGTGAAGGCGGCCACGTCACCTTGCCGGCCTGCACGGCGCGAGAGCAGCAGCTGCTTCAGTGGTTCACCTCCCGGTATGGCCACGCTTCGGCCGAGCGCGCTGTGTGCGGCCAGGGGCTGGCCGATATCCACCGCGCTGTGCAGGAAATCGACGGGGCGAAGGTAGTTGCCGAATTCGGTGCCGCGGATGTGGTGGCAGCGGCCATGGAGCACGGCGATTCGCAGGCGCTTGAGGCGCTCGAACTGTTTTGCGCGTTTCTCGGAACGGTTGCCGGCAATCTGGCGCTTACGCTGGGTGCGCGTGGCGGGGTATACATAGGCGGCGGCATTGTTCCGCGTCTGGGTGAGGTTTTCAATTGCTCGGCGTTCAGGCAGCGCTTCGAGGCGAAAGGCCGTTTCGCGCGACAGCTGTCGGAAATACCTGTTTATGTGATTCAGGCAGGGCAGTCACCGGCGTTTCGTGGCGCTGCGGCGGCGCTGGAAATTGACCATCCGCAGTGACCCATGCTTTCCGGAAAGGCTGCCGGCTATGCCGGTTCGACCTTCTCGCCCTTAGCTAGGCTGTCCAAGTAAAAGGAACTCCATGAGTGCCTTCTGCGCGTGCATCCTGTTTTGGCTTCGGCACGCAGCCCCTGGCCGCTTCACGTGCGCTTTGCGCACATGAGCCTGCGCCGAAACAGCATGCCGGCGCTACCGCGCCGACGCTCGCGTGTTACGCGAGCTGCCCGAGCAGAAGGAACTCCATGAGTGCCTTCTGTGCGTGCATCCTGTTTTCAGCCTCGTCCCAGACCACTGATTGCGGGCCGTCTATGACGTCGGCTTCGACTTCCTCGCCGCGGTGGGCGGGCAGGCAGTGCATGAAGAGCGCATCAGGCTTGGCCGCGCGCATCATTTCGGTGTCTACGCACCAGTCGGCAAAGGCCTTCTTGCGCGCTTCGTTTTCGGCTTCGTAGCCCATGCTGGTCCAGACGTCGGTGGTGACCAGGTCGGCGCCGGCGCAGGCCTGCATCGGGTCCTTGAAGACCTTGTAGCTTTCGGCCGAGCGTATGCCGGCGATGGACTGGTCCACCTCGTAGCCGCCCGGTGTGCTGACGTGCACCTTGAAGCCCAGGATCTCACTGGCCTGCAGCCAGGTGTTGGCCATGTTGTTGCCGTCGCCCACCCAGGCCACCGTCTTGCCCTTGATGGAGCCGCGGTGCTCGATGTAGGTGAAGATGTCTGCCAGGATCTGGCAGGGATGGAATTCGTTGGTCAGGCCGTTGATGACGGGCACGCGCGAATGCTCGGCGAAGCGGTCTATCTTGGTCTGCTCGAAGGTGCGGATCATCACCAGGTCGACCATGCGGCTGATGACCTTGGCGCTGTCTTCAATCGGCTCGGCCCGGCCCAGCTGGCTGTCGCCGGTGGTCAGGTGCACCACGCTGCCGCCCAGCTGGTACATGCCGGCCTCGAAGCTCACGCGGGTGCGGGTCGAGGCTTTCTCGAAAATCATGGCCAGCGTGCGGTCGACCAGCGGCTGGTGTTTTTCGTAGGTCTTGAATTTCTTCTTGATGATGGCGGCGCGCTCGAACAGGTAAGCGTATTCCGCCGCATTCAGGTCGCTGAACTGCAGGTAATGCCGCACGGGAGCGGGCGTGGTGGGGATCACAGTGGTCACGCGTTTTTCTCTTTCAACAACTGCTTGATCAGCGGAACCAGGATGGCCACCGCCTCGTCGGCCTCGGCCGTGGTCATGATGAGCGATGGCACCATGCGGATCACGGTGTCGGCGGTCACGCTCAGCAGCAGGCCGTTCTCGGCGGCGCGGCCCAGCAGCTCGCCGCAGGGCACGGCCAGCTCGATGCCCAGCATCAGGCCGCGGCCGCGGATTTCCTTCACGCCCTTCTCGCTGGCCAAGCCGCGCGCCAGCGCCGCACGCAGGTGCTCGCCCACCTTCACGGCATTGGCCAGCAGGCCTTCTTCTTCCATGATGCGCAGGGTTTCCACACCGGCCCGCATGGCCAGCGGGTTGCCGCCGAAGGTGCTGCCGTGGTTGCCGGGGCCGAAGATGTGGGCGGCCTTGGGGCCGGTGACCACCGCGCCGACCGGCACACCCGAGCCCAGGCCCTTGGCCAGCGGCATCACGTCGGGCTTGATGCCGGCCCACTGGTGGGCAAACCACTTGCCGGTGCGGCCCATGCCGCACTGCACTTCGTCGATCATCAGCAGCCAGTCGCGTTCGTCGCAGAGCGCCCGCACTTCGCGCAGGTACTCGTCCTTCATGCTGTTGATGCCGCCTTCGCCCTGGATGGCCTCAAAGAACACGGCGACCACATTGGGGTTGTTGGCAGTGGCGGCCTTGAGCGCATCGATGTTGTTGAGCGGCACGCGGATAAAACCTTCGACCAGCGGGCCGAAGCCGGCCTGCACCTTGGGGTTGCCGGTGGCGCTCAGGGTGGCGATGCTGCGGCCGTGGAAGGCTTTTTCGTAGACGACGATTTCCGGGCGCTCAATGCCTTTGTCGTGGCCGAACTTGCGCGCCAGCTTGAGCGCGGCTTCGTTGGCTTCCAGCCCGGTGGAGCAGAAGAATACGTTTTCCAGGCCCGACAGCTCCACCAGTTTGGCGGCCAGGGTTTCCTGCAGCGGCACATGGTAGTAATTGGAGCTGTGGATGAGCTTGGCGATCTGGTCTTGCAGGGCCGGCACCAGTTTGGGGTGGTTGTGGCCCAGGGTGTTGACGGCAATGCCGCCCAGCGCGTCGAGGTAAGCCTTGCCGTTGACGTCCCAGACGCGGCAGCCCTGGCCATGGTCCAGCGCGATGGGCAGGCGGCCGTAGGTGTTCATCACGTGAGGGGAGGCGGCTTCGATGTGCTTGGGCAGGGCTGCGGTCATGGAAAACTCCGGAACAAGGGCTGTGACAGTGCGGAAAATTCGAGGCCCGCAGCAGTTGATGCGGGCCTGGGCTGATTTTAGGCGCAGACTTTGCGGCCTTTTGTGACGTTCCTGCATCACTGCAATGCAAGCGCCCGGGCGCCGCTCGCTATCGCCGGCATTGAAAATTTGTCTTCCAAGTCTTATATAAGAGTCAGAGTTACGCTAGAATTGTTGTGCGCTGCAGCATGGGGTGCGATCCCACCCTTTCCCATGCCGGGCAGCGCAAAAAACCCTCCACCCGATGGTCTCCAACACCGCCAAAGAAGTCTTTATCCAGGGTATTACCCGCGACGGCAAAACCTTCCGGCCCAGCGACTGGGCCGACAGGCTGTGCGGTGTGATGAGCCATTTCCGCCCGGGCGGCCCCCAGCCCGGCAGCCACCTGACCTACTCCCCCTGGTGTGTGCCCACCGTCATCAACGGCGTGAAGTGTGTGGTCGTCAATTCGGAGTTGCGCGAAGCCGAGCCCATGGCCTGGGATTTCGCCATCAATTTCGCCAAGGACAACGACTTGCAGATGGCCGAAGCCTGCCTGCTGCCCGACCAGCCGCCCAAGGGCTGACTGAGGTTTTTGAAGCGCCAACAAAAAAGCCGTCTTTCGACGGCTTTTTTGCTTTGCTGCAGCGCACCCTACAAAACGGCGGACGGTATTTTCGTTGGAAAGATGCCGTCCGGGCGATTTGCCTAATTGCTTAGGCGGCCTTTGCGGGGGCCAGTGCCAGGGCTTTCACCTTGGCGGACAGGCGGCTCTTGTCGCGCGCTGCCTTGTTCTTGTGGAAGATGCCCTTGTCGGCAACCGTGTCCACAATGCTCTGGGCCTTGGCGAACAGGTCCTTGGCTTTGTCTTTGTCACCGGCTGCAACGGCTTTTTCGACGTTTTTCACAGCGGTACGGTATTTGGAGCGCAGCGAGGTGTTCGCGGCGTTGAGTTTGACGTCCTGGCGGACGCGTTTGCGGCCCGACGCAAGGCGCGGGTTCTTTTTCTTGGGTTTGGCGGTAGCCATATATGTATTCCTTTAATCCTGGGGAGGAGTCTGTGGATGTTGCAGCAAAGCCTTAAATTATAGCAGCCCCCACGGTCGCTCACTTCGAGCCTGCGGCGGCTCCCTGCCCCTTGCACTGAGGAAGGGGCCGCCCGCCTGCGGCCCGGCAAAGCCGGTTCCGCGTCTCTAACTTGGTTTTACGCGGCTCGCTTCGCATTGCGCCTGGGTTAGGCCCGTCTTGGCTGCAACTTTATCGGGTTCTTGGCTTTTGGCCGCATAAACTCCCGGGGTGTCATTATTCAAAGCCGCTTCCACCGTTTCCCTGCTGACCCTGGCCTCGCGCATCACGGGTCTGGTCCGGGACCTGCTGATGGCTTCGGTATTTGGCGTCAGCGCCATGACCGACGCCTTTAACGTCGCCTTTCGCATCCCCAACCTGTTCCGGCGGGTGCTCGGCGAGGGGGCTTTCAGCCAGGCTTTTGTGCCGGTGCTGGCGGCTTGCAAGGCTGAGCAAGGGGAAGAGGGCGCCAAACAGCTGATTGACCACGTCGCGACCCTGCTGACCTGGACGCTGGTCCTGCTATGCGTGGCGGGCGTGCTGGCCGCGCCGCTGATGGTCTGGGCCATGGCCAGCGGCTTGAAGCCGCAGGGCTACAACGCCGCTGTGGTGATGACCCGGTGGATGTTCCCTTACATCGGCTTCATGTCGCTGGTCGCGCTGGCCGGCGGCATCCTCAATACCTGGCGCCGGTTTGCCGTGCCCGCCGCCTCGCCCGTGCTGCTGAACCTGGCGCTGATAGGCTCCATCACCCTGGGGGCCCCCTGGTTCGCAAGGAACGGCATCGAGCCGATCTATGCCCAATGCGTGGGGGTGATGGTGGGCGGCATCCTGCAACTGGGCCTGCAACTACCCGCGCTGCGGCGCCTGGGCTTGCTGCCGCGCATAGGCGCCAGCTTTGCGGCCCTGCGCCAGTCCTGGAACGACCCGGGCACGCGCAAGGTGCTGTCCCTGATGCTGCCGGCCCTGCTGGGTGTGAGCGTTGCGCAGATATCGCTGCTCATCAACACCCAGATCGCCTCGCACCTGGCTATCGGCAGCGTGAGCTGGATCACCTATGCCGACCGACTCATGGAGTTTCCCACCGCCATGCTGGGCGTCGCCCTGGGGGTGGTGCTGATGCCGCAACTGGCCGCCGCGCGCGGCAGCCAGGACGAGGCGCGCTATTCCTCCATGCTCGACTGGGGCTTGCGCCTGGTGATGCTGCTGTCTGTGCCCTGTGCCGTGGCCCTGCTGGTTTTCTCGCAGCCGCTGGTCGCGGTGCTGTACCACTATGGCGCGTTCAGCGACCTTGACGTCCAGCGCACGACGGCGGCCTTGACCAGCTATGGCGTGGGGCTGATGGGCATCGTGGCCGTCAAGGTGCTGGCGCCGGGCTTTTATGCCCGGCACGACATGCGCACGCCCATGCGTATTGCCGTCTGCGTGCTGGTGTTCACCCAGGTGCTGAATTATTTTCTGGTGCCCCTGCTGCAGCATGCGGCCCTGACCTTGTCGATCGCCATTGGCGCGCTGGTCAATGCCCTGTGGCTGCTGCTAGGGCTCTTGAAGCGCGGAAGTTACAAACCGCTGCCGGGCTGGGGCAAATTCGCGCTGCAGGTGGGCGGCGCCAGCGCCTTGCTCGCGGCCTTTTTGCTGTGGGCCGCCGGGGCGGTGAGCTGGGTCGCGCTGAAAAGCCACTCCCTGGAGCGCATCGGCTGGCTGGCGCTGGTGCTGCTGGCCTCGGCGCTGCTGTATTTCACGGCGCTGTGGGTGTCCGGCCTCAAGGTCACAAAGCTGCTGAGACATTGACGGGCGGCATGCTCTGGGCACCGAGCGGCATTTTCCGGATGCCTTTTTGCGCCGGTTTATGAGAAAGTAGGGGCCATGCAATTAAATCTGGCTGTACCGTCACCATTGCAATATTTCTCCAGCCTGGTGGAAAGCGACGAGCATTTCCCCCTTCTGGAAGCCGCCATCAGCCTGGCGCAGGACGAATACCCCGACCTGGATGTGCAGCAGGTATTGGGCGACGTCGACCAGCTGCTGGCCCGGCTCAAGCGCCGCCTGCCGGCTGACGCGCCGGCGCTGCAGCGGCTGCGCGCGCTGAACCAGTTCTTTTTCCACGACCTGAACTTTGGCGGCAACGTCAACGACTACTACGACCCCGACAACAGCTACCTGAACGCGGTGCTGCGCACGCGCCGCGGCATTCCCATCACGCTGGCCGTGCTCTGGCTGGAGCTGGCTCTGGGCCTGGGCCTCAATGCGCGCGGCGTGGCCTTTCCGGGGCACTTCATGGTCAAGGTCAACCTGCCCAAGGGCCAGGTGGTGATAGACCCGTTCAGCGGCCAGTCGCTGAGCCGCGAAGAACTGTCCGAGCGGCTCGAGCCTTTCCGGCAGCACGGCGGCAGCCCGGGCGACGAATTCGAGGTGCCCATGGGCCTGTACTTGCAGTCGGCGCCGCCGCGCGAGATCATCAGCCGCATGCTGCGCAACCTCAAGGAAATCCACAAGACCCAGGAAGACTGGCAGCGCCTGATTCCGGTGCAGGACCGCCTCATCGTGCTGCAGCCCGAAGCCTGGGCCGAATACCGTGACCGCGGCCTGGCCTGGGCCGCCCACGGCGAACCGGACCGCGCGATGGCCGACCTGGAAATCTACCTGGCCAATGCCGAAGACGCGCTCGACATCGACGCCATGGCCGAGCGCCTGGCCCAACTGCGCCAGGGCCGGCACTGAGCTTTGCGGCGCTTAAAGCAGCTCGATCTCGCTGAGCGTGAGAAAGCAACTCTCGCGCGTGATCGCCACAAAGTCGGCCAGCCAGGGCCGGCCTGAGGTGGCCTCGGTGCACGCCACATACAGGCGGCCGGTCAACCCTTTTTTACCGATGGGCCTGGCGCTTACATAGCCGCGGTCCAGGTAGCTTTGAACCGCCCACTTGGGCAGCGCGGCGACGCCGCGGCCGCTGGCCACCAGCTGCAGCATGGCAATCGTGAGTTCGGTGGTGCGGCGCGCGGGCTTGACGCCGGCCGGCTCCAGCACCTGGCGCACCACATCCAGCATTTCGTCCGGAACCGGATAGGTGATCAGCGTCTCCTTGGCGAAGTCTTTGGCCGTGAGGTGCGTTTTGGCCGCCAGCGCATGGTGGTTGGCCAGCAGCGCCGTGATTTCAAAACGGAACAGCGGATGGAAGTCGACAGTTTCATCGGCATCGGCCTCCGACACGATGGCGATGTCGGCGCGGTCTTGCAACACCAGCGCGATCGGGTCGGGGTGAAAGCCCGAGACGATGTCGAGTTCCACCTCGGGCCAGCGCGTGCGAAAGGCATCCATGGCCGGCATCAGCCAGTCAAAACAGGTATGGCATTCAACCGCGATGCGCAACTGGCCGGAGCGCCCCGTGGCCAGCCGCGCCACGTCGCGTTCGGCCTCTTCGACCTGCGGCAGCACCGCATCGGCCAGTGCCAGCAGGCGAAGGCCCGTGGTGCTGAACTGCGGCGGCACGGACTTGCGCTCGAACAGCGGCGCGGCATAGCGGTCTTCAAGCAGCTTGACCTGGTGCGACAACGCCGACTGCGTGAGGTTGAGCAGCTGCGCTGCGCGCACCAGGCTGCCGCTGTCGCGCAGGGCCGTCAGGGTACGCAGGTGGCGCAGTTCAAGAATGGAGAAGGTCATGTCCGGCTTGTGGGTGAATCAAATGTGATTCAGGTGTGAATCAATAATTTTCATGTTGAAAGGCAATATCTTTCGTTTGAATAATAGTTGAATCTGGCCGACCATGGCGTTCTTTGTTGATTCGCAAACGGGAGATAGCCTGCATGGTCCATACACACACCCTGGGTTTTCCGCGCATGGGCGCGCACCGGGAACTGAAGTTCGCGCTCGAAAAACACTGGCGCGGCGAGATAGACATTGCCGCGCTGGAAGCCGCCGGCGCCGAGCTGCGCGAGCGTCATTGGGCGGTGCAAAAAGAAGCGGGCCTGGACTTCGTGACAGTGGGCGACTTCGCTTTTTACGACCATGTGGCCAACCACATCCAGATGCTGGGCTGCGAGCCGGCGCGCTTTGGTTTCACCGGCCAGGAGCCCGCGCTGAGCCGCTATTTCGCCATGGCGCGCGGCGTGAATGCCGGTGTCGGCCACAGCCACAGCGCGGACTGCGGCTGCGCTGAAGGCGGCGCCGGCGGCGGCAGCTTCGCGCTGGAGATGACCAAGTGGTTTGACACCAATTACCACTACCTGGTGCCGGAGTTCAGACCGGACACCGAGTTCAGCCTGGCCTCTGAACGCCTGTTTGACGAAGTCGGGCAGGCCCAGGAGGCCGGCCATGCCGTCAAGGCCGTGCTGCTGGGGCCGCTGAGCTTTTTGTGGCTGGGCAAGGAAAAGGTGCCGGGTTTCGACCGCTTCAGCCTGCTTGAGAAACTGCTGCCGGTGTACGAAAAAATCCTGGCCCGTCTCAAGGACCAGGGCGTGGAGTGGGTGCAGATGGACGAACCCATCCTGGGCCTGGACTTACCGCCCGCCTGGAGCCAGGCTTTTGAGTCCAGCTACTGGCGGCTTGCACGCAAAGGCGTGAAGCTGCTGCTCGCCACTTACTTTTCGCCGCTGCAAGAAAACTTGCGCATGGCCTGCCAGCTGCCGGTGGCGGGCCTGCACGTCGATGCGGTCCGCGCGCCCGAAGAACTTGTCGGTGTGGCCGACTGGCTGCCAAGCCACAAGGTGCTGTCGGTGGGCATCATCGACGGCCGCAACATCTGGCGCACCGATCCCGATGCCGCCCTGGCAAGGCTGCGGCCGGTGGCCGAAAAACACCGGGGCGAGCTCTGGCTGGCGCCTTCGTGTTCGCTGCTGCACGTGCCTTACAGCCTGCAGGCCGAGGACACGCTGGATGCCGAACTCAAGTCCTGGCTGGCCTTCGCGGTGGAAAAGTTGTTTGAGCTGCGCATGCTGAAGGCCGCACTCGAAGGCCGCGAAAGCTCGGTGCAGGCCGAACTGGCCGCCGCCCGCCTGGCCGCCCAGGCGCGGCGCCACAGCCCCCGCGTGCACCGCGCCACCGTGGCGGCGCGGCTGGCCCGGGCCGCCGTGGGCGCCGACCAGCGGCCTTCGCCTTTCAGCCGGCGCCAGCAGCTGCAGCGGCAACGTTTTGCGCTGCCGCTGTTTCCGACCACCTCGATAGGCTCGTTTCCACAGACCGCCGAGATACGCGCCGCGCGCGCGGCCCTCAAGCGCGGCGAGATCGGCAAATCGCAGTACGCCGAAAAAATGCAGGCCGAGATCCGCCTCGCCGTGCGCAAGCAGGAAGAGTTAGGCCTGGACGTGCTGGTGCACGGCGAGGCCGAGCGCAACGACATGGTCGAGTATTTCGGCGAGCAGCTCGACGGCTTTGCCTTCACGGCCAAGGGTTGGGTGCAGTCCTACGGCTCGCGCTGCGTGAAGCCGCCGGTGATTTACGGCGACGTGGCGCGCCCCGCGGCCATGACGGTGGCCTGGACGGTGTATGCGCAAAGCCTGACCAAGCGGCCCATGAAAGGCATGCTGACCGGCCCCATCACCATCCTGCAATGGTCTTTTGTGCGCGACGACCAGCCGCGCAGCCTGACCGCCGCGCAGATCGCCTGGGCGATACGCGACGAGGTGGTGGACCTGGAGGGCGCGGGCATAGGCATCATCCAGATCGACGAGCCGGCGATACGCGAAGGCCTGCCGCTGCGTCGCGCCGGCTGGAAACCTTACCTGGAATGGGCCACGCGCGCCTTCCGCATCAGCGCCAGCGGTGTGGCCGATGGAACCCAGATCCACACCCATATGTGTTATTCCGAGTTCAACGACATCCTGCCGGAAATTGCGGCCATGGACGCCGACGTCATCACGATTGAAACCAGCCGCTCCGACATGGAACTGCTGCGCGGCTTCGGCGACTTCAAGTATCCGAACGAGATTGGTCCGGGCGTCTACGACATCCATTCGCCGCGTGTGCCCACGGTGGACGAGATGGTGCGGCTGCTGCGCAAGGCGGCTGCGGTGATCCCGGCGGAAAACCTCTGGATCAACCCCGACTGCGGCCTCAAGACCCGCGGCTGGCCCGAGACCGAGGCGGCGCTGGGCAATATGGTGCAGGCCGCGCGCGAAGTCCGCGAAGAACTCGCCGCTGCCTGACGGCGGGGCCGGTGCGGCGCCTCAGGTGGCGCGTTTGAGGAACTGCGGGATCTGCAGGCCGTCGGGCGAATTCATGTTGCGCGACATGGCCGGCGTGCCGGCGGCCTGGACAGGCCGGACCACGGCGCGGGCCGTGCTCTGGGCGGACATCCGGGCGCCGTGCAGCAGCGATTCCTGGGCCGGCATCAGGCTGCCGGGCAGGGAACTGCCCAGGCGTGAAGCTGTTTCCACTTTTTGTACAGGTGACGGGTTGAGCGGCCTGGCGCCCAGCGTCGCGGCGACCGAGGGCCGGGGCGCGATCACCCGGGCCGGGGCCTTGGCCACTGTCCTGGCCTGTGCCTGTTCGGGGGCGTCGTTGGCCGCCTGCGGCGGGTACAGCGTAGGCCTGAGCCAATTCAGTATGGGTTGCCATTGCGCCAGGTCCGGCGCGGCGGCGCTGGCCGGCAAATCGAACATCGTCATGCCGCGCTCCAGGCTGCGCACATACAGCTGGGTTTCACGCAGCGCGCCCAGGAAAGGCATGCCCAGGCCTTCGGACCATTCTTCCAGGACTTTTGCCGCGCTGGTGCGCCCGTCTATGCGCATGCCCACGGTGGCGAGGCGGCAGCGGCCGCTGGCCACGCGCGGCAGGGCCATCAGGTCGGCATGGCACTGCGCGGCCGACTCGCGGTCGAACATGGAATTGCACACCGGCATGACGATGGCGTCGGCGAACATCACGACGCGCGCGAGTTCGAAGCCGTGCATGCCGCCTGGTGTATCGAGCACCACGTGCGTGATGCCCGTGGGCACGCGCAGCATGTTTTTCTGGTCCACGGCCCAGGGGGCAATGGCGGGGAGGTCGGCGCCGCGGCGCTTGAGCCAGCTGCGCGCCGATTGCTGGCGGTCCACGTCGCCCAGCATGACCGAGCTGCCGTTGCGCGCGCACCATGCGGCAATGTGCGCGGCCAGTGTGCTTTTGCCACTGCCTCCCTTGCGGTTGACGACTGCGATGACCGGCATGAGCGCTCCAAAGACAGACCAGTAGAACAGTTTGATACAGAAATAACAAAAAGTCCAGCGCAAGCCAATTGGCATCGGTCCCCGCAGCTAGTGTTTTTGTAGCGCTGCCGGCGGGCCGTCCTGCGCCTGCCTGAACCATCCCTTGAGCCAGCGGCAGAACACCCGGGCGGTTTCCGGGGCTGTGCTGCGCGGGTTGATATAGGCCGAATAACTGGCGTCGCCGCGTACCACCACAGGCGAGGCCCGCAGCAGATGGCCGCGGCGCAGTGGCTCGGCCACCAGCAATTCGGGCACCACCAGGTGGCCCATGCCGCCCGTCGCCGCGGCTATCGCCAGGAAGTAGTGGTCGAAGCTGGCGCTGACATGGATGCCGGTCGCCTGAACGCCCAGCTGGGCCGACCAGGCGGCCAGCACGTCGGGCCGTGACTGCGCCGCGAGAAACTGCCACTGGCTGATGGGCTGGTGCGCGAACTTGCGGCAGCGCGCGGGCGAAGCCACGCACACCAGGTTTTCGGCGGCCAGCAGCCAGTGCTCGGCGCCGGCAATGGCCAGGTCGCGCGTGACCAGCACGTCGTAGCTGTCGCCCGCGTCCGGCGGCGAGAGCGAGGTCACCAGGTCCACCGCCACCGGGGCCTCGGGTTGGAAGCCGGGCAGGGCGGGAATCAGCGTGGTCATCGCAAAAGTGGGCAGCGAGGTGCGCACGATGAGGCGGGCGCCGGCCTGACCTTGCGCCAGCTGGCGGGTGGCCAGCTCTATGGTCGAAAGGGCTTCCTGCACCGTGTCGAAATACAGGCGCCCCGCATCGGTCAGGCGGACCGAAGTGCCGCTGCGCGCGAACAGGGGCTGCCCGAAGTAGCGCTCCAGCGTGGCCACATGGCGACTGACGCCGCCCTGGCTCATGCCCAGTACGCGGCCGGCGCGGCTGAAATTGAGCTGGCGCGCGGCTTCCACAAACACCCGCACCGCGTTGAGCGGCAGTGTCTGGGGACTCGAGTCATCTGTTTTACTCATCATTTGCGGTCGCTTTCCTCATGGTTTTGAGTGTGATATTGAGGAAATTCAAGGATTATGGCGGTTGTTCAATTTATTTACTGATCACATTTGCTCATCATTTATCGCCAAAGGTTGTACCCCATGCCTCTTGTTTTGCACAGCTGCCCCGGCGGCACCCTGCTTCTGCCCGACGCCCTTTTGTGCGACCGCCGCGACGGCGGCCACCTGGTCGTCAACCCGCCGCGGTCGGTCTGGGAGCGCAGCGAACTGGCGCCGCTGGAGCTGGCCCACTGGTCCTGCCTGGTGGCCGCCACGGGCCGCGCCATGCTGGACGTGCTGCCCGCCCTGAACGATGGCTGCCTCAATTACTGGGAGGCGGGCAACTGGGCGCTCAACGACCAGGCCCCGCCCGCCGGGCCCAAGAACGTGCAGGCGCATCGCCGCGTGCACCTGCACGTGCTGGGGCGCAACCGGCGGTCGGCGCATCCCGACTGGCGCTGGGGCGAGTCGCCCAAATTCCCGCGCTGGGAGGACATGGCGGCCTGGGCGTCGGGATTCGAGCCGCTCACCGCAGCGGAATGCGAAGCCGTGGCCGGGCGCGTCAAAACCCTGCTGGACAGCCGATTCCGCCTGCCCGAGACCGGTGCCGGCACACCAGCATGAGCGCCCAGACGCTGGCGCTGGTGCTCGCGGGGGCGGTGTGCCACGCGCTCTGGAATATCGTGGCCAAGCGCGCGGCCGGCGGCCTGCTCTTTATCTGGCTGTTCGGCTGCGTCAGCATGGCGGCGGCGGCGCCGGTGGCCCTGCTCGCATGGCATCAACACCCCCAGGCCTTTGACGGCTGGATGTGGCTGGCGGCGTTGGCCAGCGCGCTGCTGCACCTGGTGTATTCGCTGGTGCTGCAAAAAGGCTACCGGGTGGCCGATTTCGCCGTGGTCTATCCCATGGCCAGAGGCACCGGGCCGCTGCTCGCGGTGCTGGGCGCCGTGGCCTTGCTTGGCGAGCTGCCCAGCGCACTGGGCTGGCTGGGCGTGGCCCTGGTGCTGGCGGGCGTCTTCATGACCTCCGGTGGCGCGGCGGGCATTGTCGGCAGCGGGGACGCGCGGCGGCGGCGCGGGGTGCTCTGGGGCGGGCTGACCGGCCTGTGCATTGCCGGCTATACCGTGGTCGACGGTTGGGCAGTGAAGTCCCTGGGCATGGCGCCGGTGCTGTTTTATGCCGCGGGCCTTGGTTTTCGCACGGTGCTGCTCGCGCCCTGGGTGTTGCCGCGGCGCGCCTTGCTGGCGGCGCAATGGCGGCAGCACCGCACGGCCATCTTGCTGATCGGCCTGCTCTCACCGTTGGCTTACTGCCTGGTGTTGTTCGCCGTGCAGTCCGCGCCGCTCAGCTACGTAGCCCCGGTGCGCGAGATGTCCATGCTGATAGGCACGCTGGTGGGTGCCCGGCTGCTCAAGGAACCCCTCAAGCCTTCGCAGGTGCTGGGCGCGGCGCTGATGCTGTTGGGTGTGGCGGGGCTGGCGCTGGCTTGATCCGGCAGGGATCAGGCGGCCGCCGGTAGCCGCAGTGACTTGCGCCAGATGCCCAGCAGCGCCAGCGCCGCCAGGCTGAACACGGCGCCCGCGGCAAAGGTGGCCGGCGCGCCCAACTGGTCCCAGAGCACGCCGGCCAGGGTGCTGGCCAGCAGCAGCGCCAGGCCGCTGGCGAGGTTGAAGAAACCGAAAGCCGTCCCACGCAGGTCGGACGGCGCCGTTTCGGCCACCATGGTGGCGAGCAGGCCCTGGGTCATGGCCATGTGCAGGCCCCACAGCGCGATGCCCACGCCCGCGGTGCCCCAGTGGCTGCCGGCGGCCAGCAGCAGGTCGGCCGCCACCAGCACCCCCAGGCCCCAAGCCAGCAAGGCGCTGTGGCTCATGCGGTCGGCCAGCTTGCCGAAAGGGTAGGCGCCCAGGGAATAGACCGCGTTCATGGCCACCAGCACCAGCGGCGCGTAGGCCACCGGCAGGCCGCCCTGCATGGCGCGCAGCAGCAAAAAGGCCTCGCTGAAACGCGCCAGCATGAAGACCGCACCCAGCACCGCCACGCGCCAGTAGGGCGCGCCCAGGCGCTTGAGGTTGGCGCGGCTGATGGGGTTCAGGCGCGGGGCATCCGGCGCGCGTTCACGCTCTGGCTCGCGCACGCCGAACAGCAGCAGCGCCACCGCCAGAAAACCAGGAATGACGGCGACCCAGAACACCGCGCGGAAGTCGTTGGCCCACAGCAGCATCAGGCCCATGGCCAGCAGCGGCCCGACAAAGGCACCCACGGTGTCCAGCGACTGGCGCAGCCCGAAGGCTGCGCCGCGCATGCCGGGCGGGGCCAGGTCGGCCACCATGGCGTCGCGCGGCGCGCCGCGTATGCCCTTGCCCACGCGGTCCACCAGGCGGGCGCTGAGCACCAGCCCTGTGGTCGCGGCCAGCGCGAACAGCGGTTTGGAGGCCGCGCCCAGGCCGTAGCCCAGCAGCGCCAGCGGTTTGCGTTTGCCCCAGTAGTCGCTGAGCACGCCCGAGAACACCTTGACGATGAGGGCCGTGGCTTCGGCCAGGCCCTCGATGAGGCCGACGGCCCACAGGCTGGTGCCCAGCACCGTGACCATGAAGACGGGCAGCAGACTGTGGATCATCTCGGAGGAGATGTCCATCAGCAGGCTGACGAAACCCAGCGCCCAGATGGCCGCCGGAAGGCGCTGGCGAGGGGGTGCGGGGTGCGGTTCGGATTGCGGCATGGGTGTCTGGCTTGCCGCGCCGAGGTATTTAGCCGACGGTGACGGCGGCGCCGTCGCCCTTGGCGGCGATCACGCCGATCTCATACACCTGCTCGCCTGCGTCGCGCAGGGTCTTGGCCGTGGCTTGCGCGTTGGCGGCGTCCACCACCACCACCATGCCGATGCCGTTGTTGAAGGTGCGGTTCATCTCGAAGTCGTCAATGCCGGCGGTTTTTTGCAGCCAGGCGAACAGCTCGGTTTGCGGCCAGCTGCCCTTTTTGAGGTGGGCGGCCGTGCCTTCGGGCAGCACGCGGGGAATGTTCTCGAGCAGGCCGCCGCCGGTGATGTGGGCCAGCGCCTTGATCGGGTGGGCGGCCAGGGCGGCCAGCACGTTCTTGACGTAAAGGCGGGTGGGTTCCATCAGGGCCTGCTTGAAGGGCTTGCCGTCCAGGGTTGCGGGGGCATTGCCGGCAGCGCGCTCTATGCACTTGCGCACCAGGCTGAAACCGTTGGAGTGCACGCCGCTGCTGGCCAGGCCCAGCACCACGTCGCCGGCTTTCACGTCCTTGCCGGTCAGGATTTTCGATTTTTCAACCGCGCCCACGGCAAAGCCGGCCAGGTCGTATTCGCCGGCCGGGTACATGCCGGGCATTTCGGCGGTTTCGCCGCCTATCAACGCGCAGCCGCTGAGTTCGCAGCCCTTGGCGATGCCGCCGACAACGCTTGCCGCCGTGTCGACGTCCAGCTTGCCGCAGGCAAAGTAGTCGAGGAAAAACAGCGGCTCGGCGCCTTGCACCAGCACGTCGTTGACGCTCATGGCCACCAGGTCTATGCCCACGGTGTCATGCATATTCCATTCAAAGGCCAGCTTGAGCTTGGTGCCCACGCCGTCGGTGCCGCTGACCAGCACCGGCTCCTTGTAGCGCTTGGGTACCTCAAACAGCGCGCCGAAGCCGCCTATGCCGGCCAGCACGCCTTCGCGCATGGTTTTTTTGGCCAGGGGCTTGATGCGTTCAACCAGCGCGTCGCCCGCGTCGATGTCAACGCCCGCGTCTTTGTAGCTCAGGGGGGAAGAGGAGGAGGTGGTCATGGTGTCGGCTTTGCTACGGGTAGGGGCGGTAAGGGCGGTAGGGGGGCGAATGAGGGGCTGGAAGCCGGGTTTGCGGCGCTGGAGGGGCCTGCAAGCCCGATAGAATTCAGCCTGAGATTCTAAAGGCTACCCATCCGGCCGCTTTCAGGCCCCATCCGGCCTTGTTCCGGCAAGCTCAACCCAAGGCTTTATGCAATTCACCACCGCCCAAAAACGCGCCGCCGCCTGGTGCCTGATCGCTGGACTGGTCGTCCTCGCGCTGTGGCTGCTGGGGCCGGTGCTCACGCCCTTTGTGGTGGCCGCCGTGCTGGCCTATGCGTTGACGCCCCTGGTCAACCGGCTGGACGACATGGGCAAAGGCCGCCTGCCGCGCGTGGTGGCGGTGGTCATCGTCGAATTCCTCTTCATCGTGGTGCTGCTGAGCCTGTTCTTGCTGATCGTGCCCATCATGGCCAAGGAGCTGCCCGTGCTGCGCGAGCAGGTACCGCTTCTGGCGGACAGGCTCAACAGCAGCCTTTCTCCCTGGCTGGCGCAGTTCGGCATCCATGTGGCGCTGGACGTGGGCAGCATCAAGGCCTTTGTGCTCAAGTACCTCAATGCCAACTTCGAGGACCTGTTCGGTTCGCTGATGTCCTCGCTCAAGCTGGGCGGCAGCGTGGCGCTGGCCGTGGTCGGCAACGCCGTGCTGATCCCGGTGGCGCTGTTTTACCTGCTGATGGACTGGGACAAGTTTGTCGCCCGCGTGCTCGAGCTGGTGCCGCCCCACCTGCGCGGCGGCTTCGACAGCTTTACCGAAGAGGCCGACGCGGTGCTGGGCCAGTACCTGCGCGGCCAGTTGCTGGTCATGCTGATCATGGCGGTGTTTTATGCCGTGGGCCTGGCCCTTTTCGGCCTGGACCTTGCCGTGCCTATCGGCGTCTTTACCGGCCTGGCGATGTTCATCCCCTACCTCGGCTTCGGCCTGGGCCTGTTGCTGGCCGTGCTGGCCGGCCTGCTGGAATTCGCCTCGCTCAAGGCGCTGGTCATGGTGGCCGTGGTGTATGGCGTGGGGCAGTTGCTGGAAAGCCTGTACCTCACGCCGCGCCTGGTGGGCGAGCGCATAGGCCTGCACCCGCTCGCGGTGATTTTTGCCCTGCTGGCCTTCGGCCAGATATTCGGCTTTGTTGGCGTGCTGGTGGCGTTGCCGGCCAGCGCCGTGTTGCTGGTGGGCATACGCCGCCTCAAGGCAAGCTATATGGGCAGCCGGCTTTACCAGGCCGGTCCGGGATAAACACATGGCGGGCATGAAACAGATTGCGCTGGACATCGGGCTGGCTTCGGCCCCCTCGTTCGCCAATTTTTTCGGCGGGCCGAACGAGGCCGCGCTCAAGCACCTGGAACTTTGGGCCGGCAACACGCTGCGCTCGCCCGTGCCCACCTACCTCTGGGGTGAGGCTGCCAGCGGCAAGACCCATTTGCTCAAGGCCGTGCGCGAAGCGCTGCGCGAGCAGGGCGCCTCCAGCGGCTGGATGGACGCCTCGCTGCTGGAGCCGCCCGAGTTCAACGAATCCTGGGCTGCCGTCATCCTCGACGAATGCCACCTCTACACAGCGGTGCAGCAGCAGGCGGCCTTCAACTGGTTTGTCAATGCGCTCAGCGCGTCCGACGGCCGGCCGCGCTGGGTGCTGGCCGCCGGCAATGTGCCGCCTGCCGACCTGGCGCTGCGCGAGGATTTGCGCACCCGCCTGGGCTGGGGCCATGTGTTCGCCTTGCAGGCGCTGACCGAACCCGAGCGGCGCGCCGTGCTGCGGCGCGAGGCCGACGCGCGCGGCGTGTTCCTGAGCGACGACGCCATGGACTTCATGCTCACCCGCTTTTCGCGCGACCTCGGCAGCCTGATGCAGCTGCTGGACCAGCTCGACGGCTACGCCCTGCAAACCAAGCGCGCCATCACCATCCCCCTGATCAAGTCCATGCTGGAGAGTGAATGACGGGCAAGAAAAAGATGGCTTTGTTCGATCTGGATCACACGCTGATCCCTATCGATTCCGACTACGAGTGGGGCGAATTCACCATCGCGCTGGGCTGGTGCGACAGCACCGAGTTCAAGCGGCGCAATGCGGAATTTTTCGAGCACTACCGCGCCGGCACGCTGGACATCCACGACTACGTGCGTTTTGCCACCCAGGCTATCCGCGAGCAGGGCGCGTCCAATTCAGCCGCCGCCCATGCCCGCTTCATGCGGGAAGTTGTGCAAAAAGCCATTACCCCCCAGGCGCTGGCATTGGTGGACGGGCACCGCGCAGCGGGCGACGAGCTGGTCATCGTCACCGCCACCAATGAATTTGTCACGCGGCCCATTGCCGAGGCTTTCGGCGTCAAGGAACTGATCGCTGTGGAGCTGGAACGGGACGCTCAGGGCTGGCTGACCGGTGAAATCCTGGGTACGCCCTCGGCCCGTGAAGGCAAGGTCACCCGCGTGGAACAATGGCTGGCGGCCCGCAAGCTTGGGTGGGACGAGGTGGAAACCACGTTTTACACCGATTCCCTGAACGACCTGGCCCTGATGGAGAAGGCGACCCACCCCGTGGCCACCAACCCCGACGCACGCCTGCGGGCGCTGGCGGTGGAGCGCGGATGGCGCATACTTGAGCTGTTTACCTAGTTATCCATGATCAAAAAATTTATCGACAAGCTGTTCGGCAAATCGGACAGCACGGAGCCTGGTGCAAAACGGGCCAAAAAATCCCCTTTCGGGCAGCGCCAGGATGTAGGCGTCAAGGAACACGGCATCGACGTCAAGCTGGTGGACGACCGCGCCATGGACGTGGTGCACACGCTCAAGGAAGCCGGTTATGAGGCCTACATCGTCGGCGGCGCGGTGCGCGACCTGCTGGTGGGCCTGCGCCCCAAGGATTTCGACGTCGCCACCGACGCCACGCCCGAGCAGGTCAAGTCCCTGTTTCGCCGTGCTTTCATCATCGGCCGGCGCTTTCGCATCGTGCACGTCATCTACGGCCGCGGGCGCGAGCATGAAGTCATCGAGGTTTCGACCTTCCGCGCCCACCTGGACAGCAGCCTGGCCGAGCAGGTCGGCGGCAACGAGCGCACCAGCAAGAGTGAACTCGCCGGCATGAAACACGCGGTCGATGCCTCCGGCCGGGTGCTGCGCGACAACGTCTGGGGCCCGATCGAGCAGGACGCCGCGCGCCGCGACTTCACCATCAACGCGATGTACTACGACCCTGAGACGCAGGTGGTGGTCGATTACCACAACGGCATCAAGGACGCCAAGAAGAAGATCATCCGCATGATCGGCAACCCGGCCGTGCGCTACCGCGAAGACCCGGTTCGCATTATTCGCGCCGTGCGTTTTGCGGCCAAACTCAGCGCGCTGGGGTTCAAGTTCGAAGACAAGACCATGGCCCCGCTGCGCGAGATGAAAGGCCTGCTGGCCGACGTGCCGCAGTCGCGCCTGTTTGACGAAATGCTCAAGTTGCTGCAGACCGGCCATGCGCTGGCAAGCATCGCGCAGCTCAAGTTCCTGGGCCTTGGCACCGGCATCTACCCGCTCCTCGACGTGGTGGTCCAAAATGCCGACGAACCCTTCCTGAAGCTGGCCTTGCAGGACACCGACCGCCGCGTCGGCGAGGGCAAGCCGGTGGCGCCCAGCTTCTTGCTGTCCTGCGTGTTGTGGTCCGACGTGCGCGAGGGCTGGGAACAGCGCAAAAAGCGCGGCGAGCACCTCATGCCCGCGTTGCAGGATGCGATCGACGATGCCTTCAATGCCAAGATCGGCGACGTCTCGGGCCGTGGCAAGCTGGGCACAGACATGCGCGAGATCTGGACCATGCAGCCGCGCTTTGAAAAGCGTACGGGCAGCGCGCCCTATTCGCTGCTGGACCAGCCGCGTTTCCGTGCCGGCTTCGACTTCCTGCGCCTGCGCGCGCAGACTGGTGAGATCGACATGGAGCTGGCCGAGTGGTGGGAAAAATTCAGCACGGCCTACGACGACGAACGCCACGCGATGATTGAAGAGGCGCGCCGCGAACAACAGAGCAAGCCGCAGGCGCCGCGGGTTCGTGTCAAGCGCCCCGATGCCGAAGCCGGATCAAGCCATACGGGTCACGTCGAACGCAGCGCGCCCGATGCGGCCGATGTGTCTGGTGAGCAGGGCGATGCCCCACCGGCCAAAAAACGTCGCCGCCGCCGCAAGCCGGCCAACCGCGGCAATGCAGGTGGAGAAGGCGCGGGCGGCGACGCGGCTTCGCCATCCGCCGATACGACCTCCAGCGCCTGAGCAGTCCATGGTTCGCGCCTACGTCGCCCTGGGTGCCAATCTGGGCGATGCGGCCGCTGCCCTGCGACGGGCCGTCCAGGCCATAAACAGCCTGCCGCGGACGCAGGTGCTTCAATCTTCCAGCCTCTATAAAACAGCGCCGTTGGATACCGATGCGGGCGGCGCGGTGGCCGCGCCGGGCAATGACTACCTCAATGCCGTGGTCGAAGTCGACACCGGCTTCAGCGCGCCCGACTTGCTGGACCAGCTGCAGCACATCGAACAACAGGCCGGCCGCGAAAGGCCTTTCCGCAATGCGCCGCGCACGCTGGATTTGGATTTGCTGCTCTACGGCAGCGGCCGCATAGACTCAGCCTGCCTTACCGTGCCGCATCCACGCATGATGCATAGGGCCTTTGTGCTGGTGCCGCTGGCGGAGATCGCGCCGGATCTGGTCAGCGCCGCGCAGCTGGCGGCGGTGGCGCAACAGAGAATTGAGAAGTTGGGCTGGCCGGATGCCTGAACCTAACAATCGAGATATGAATACAAAATCCAACCATAAAACTATCCTGGTGCTTCTTGTATTGTGGTTGTTTGCCACTTACTGGAACATCGATAAGCCTTTTCACATCGATGATGCGGGGCACCTGGCAATCGCTCAATGGATAGAGAAAAACCCGCTTCATCCCATGAGCGGGTTGGTGAATTGGAACGGTAATTTTGAACCCATAAGCCAATTGAATCAGCCCCATCTTTATTTTTACCTGATGGCAGGCTGGGCCCATTTTTTTGGATATTCAGAAATCGCGATTCACTGCCTGATGAGCTTGTTCACTCTATGGGCGATTGTGGCGTTTTACAGACTCGCAAAACTGGTTGAGCCTGATTACGCCCTACACGTGACAGCCCTTTTTTCCCTATCGTCGGTTTTCGTCGTCGGACAAAATTCGATGGTCGACGTGCCTCTCATTGCCGTTTGGATGGAGTTCTATTACACGTTGATGAATCCGCGGTACGGAGAAAAAAGAAAGTATGCGATTGCGTCAGTTCTCTGCGCGGCAGCCTTGTTGATCAAGTACACAAGCCTGGTGCTTATTCCGGCAATGCTGCTGCAAGTGGTGCTGACGAAGAAGTACAGAAACACTGGATGGATACTGATTCCCGTCGCAACGCTTGTGCTTTGGTCTGCATTTAATGTTTATGACTACGGGGGAGTTCATCTATTGGACCGCCCCAACAGGGTTTCACAGACGCTGGTTTCCTATTTGACGTTCTCCATGGCATGGGTGATGGCGATCGGTGCAATACTGCCCTGTGTCTTTCTGGGTTTTTACGCGAAATTCAAGGAGAGCCCCCGTATTTTTCCAAAGGTGGTCTTTGGCTTTTTGTGTGCGGCAACGCTTTTGGTTCCCGCAGTGGTGCTTCTCAGTTCCGTGGCAGATGTTGCCCTCATAAATCTCGTACTGTTTGCATCTTTCCTTTTGAGCGGCATCGGTGTGCTGTGTATCTGTTACCAGATTGCCAAGGCGCAAGCATTCGGGAACGGCATGACCTCCATCCAATACCTGCTTCTTTACTGGATCGGGGCATCTTTCATTTTTATCGTTTTCTTCGCTCCTTTCGTCGCAACTCGTCATGTGTTGCTGGCGATGCCCGCAGTTCTGCTGTTGATTTATCCGCAAGTGGTCAGAGCATCGAATATTGCAAAGCTTTATTGGATTTCCGTTGCGCTGACGATATTCAATACGACGCTGCTTGCAAAAGCCGACTCGTGGTACGCCGGTATTTACAAAACTAATGCTGTTGCCATTGCCCAATATTTGCCTGCGGATACCCCGATCTGGTTTGTTGGCCATTGGGGGTGGCAGTGGTATGCGCAGCAGGCTGGAATGAGGCAACTGGCATTAAATTCCCCTCGCCCGAACATTGGTGACTATCTGGTGGTGCCATTCAATGTGATTGGCAGCGAACACATACCGGCTTACCTGGAAGGCACGGAACTGAAGACAGTTGAAGTTATGAAAGAGCACTGGTTTCAGCACTACGCGAGCAGTAACTTTTATGTCTCTCACGATCTTCCATGGCACTATTCAAATGGACCCATGGAGGTGTTCAAGTTATACCGAATAACCGGTATTAAAAATTAACCACGCGCGTATTCAACGGATTGGTCCCGGGAGTAGCCGAGCCCCGCAGGAAATATGCGGACCAATAAGCCCTAAGGCGCCAGCCGCTCCCGCAACCAGCCGCCGCCATCCTGCAGCGTGTACCGCAGCCGGTCATGCAGCCGGCTTTTGCGCCCCTGCCAAAACTGCCAGTTGTCGGGCTTCAAGCGGTAGCCGCCCCAGTGCGGCGGGCGCGGAGGCTGCAGCAAAAATTTCGCGCCGTATTTGGCTGCATTGGCCACCAGCACGCCACGATTGGGGATGACTTCGCTTTGCGGGCTGGCCCAGGCACCTATGCGGGAATCCAGCGGCCGGGTGTTGAAGTAGGCGTCGCTTTCCTCGGCGGAGACTTTTTCGACCACGCCCTCTATGCGCACCACGCGTTCGAGCTCCACCCAGTGGAACTGCAGCGCGGCGTAGGGGTTGCCGGCCAGCTCTTGGCCCTTGCGGCTGTCGTAGTTGGTGAACCAGGTGATGCCGCGTTCGTCATAGCCCTTGATCAGCACGATGCGGGTGGAGGGACGCAGGTTGCTGGCCACGGTGGCCAGCGTCATGGCGTTGGGCTCGGGCACCTCGGCCGCGATGGCTTCCTGCAGCCATTGCTCGAATTGTTTGAGCGGGTCCGCCTGCGAGGCGTCTTCGTTGAGTTCGGCGCGTTCATAACTTTTGCGCAGGTCGGCGATGGAAGAGGTGGGCTGGCTCATGCCCTTGATTGTGCCCGCTGGCGCCATGCCCTTGCCGTGCGCGAATCCTGTGTTGTCGAAGGTGTGCTTGCTGCCGAATTAATATTCGCTTATATTTCCAGCTTCCCATGAAGCCCAAAGACGACGAAAAGCAGCGTGCGATCGCCGAGGCCACCTTCAACCTGGTGGCCCAGACCGGCCTGAGCGGCCTGACCATGGCCGACATCGCCCGCACGGCTGGCATTGCCACCAGCACGCTGTACGTCTACTACCCGTCCAAGGACGAGCTGATCAGCCAGCTCTATGAAGAGGCCAAGACCGCGACAATGCTTCGCCTGATGGACGGTGTGGTCCCCGGCACCCCCTTGCGCAGCCGGGTGCGCCGCATCTGGGGCAACCTGCTGCGGCACCGGCTGGAGCGCTACGCCGAAGTGGTGTTCCAGGAGCAATACTACAACTCCCCCTGGTTCACCCAGGGCAACCGCGAGCTGTCGACCCGCCTTGCGGCGAGCTTCCTGGCGCTGATGGAGGAGGGCCAGCAGCAGGAGATCTTCAAGCCCGTGCCACTGCCCCTGCTGACGGCCAGCGTGGTGGGTTCGGTGCGGGAAACCGCCAACCTGATACGCACCCAGGTGCTGCCCGACGATGAGGCCGTGCACCAGGCGGCCTTCAGCCTGTGCTGGGACGCCATCAAGGCTTGATCGCCGAATCGCCTGAACCCGCCCCGAAAAGGCAATACCCCCTGATATCAGTAGGCCAAGTTATTTTGATAAAAACCCTTCTTTAAGCGAATATATATTCGATAAGTAGTTTTCTCATTTCTCCGCTGACTGCTTTTCTGCTCCTCTTTGCTGCTTCTCTTCCCCGCTTTTTTCCCACTAACAACAACCTCAAGGAGTTCCACGATGCCCACCCTCAACATCAACGGCAAGGACACCGCCGTCAACGCCGACGAGTCCACGCCCATCCTCTGGGCCCTGCGCGACACGCTGGGCATGACCGGCACCAAGTTCGGTTGCGGCGCGGCGCTGTGCGGCGCCTGCACCGTGCACCTCAACGGCGCGCCCATACGCTCGTGCATCACGCCGATTTCGGCCGCCGCCGGCCAGAAAATCACCACCATTGAAGCCGTGGCCAGCGACCGCGTCGGCAAGGCGGTGCAGGACGCCTGGGTCAAGCACGACGTGGCGCAGTGCGGCTACTGCCAGAGCGGCCAGGTGATGAGCGCCACCGCCTTGCTCAAGGCCAACGCCAAACCCAGCGACGCCGACATCGACGGCGCCATGGCCGGCAACATCTGCCGCTGCGGCACCTATGTGCGCATACGCGCCGCCATCAAAGACGCCGCCCAAACCCTGGCTTGAAGGAGAACATCATGTATTCGAATTCCACAGACACCCTCAACATCGCCAGCCAGCTCCCCAAAGGCCTGCAGGCCCTGATGCACAAGACGCAGGATGCCGCGCAAGGCATCGCCGACGCGGCCCTGCAGCGACGCAGCTTCCTCAAGGTCGCGACCGCCGGCGGCTTTGCGATGGGCGCCTTTCCGTTGCTCTCGCAGGCGCAAACCATGGCGACGGCCGGCGCGCCCGCGGCGTCCAGCCTCAAGCCAACCCAGCAGCCCTCGGCCTTTGTGCGCATCGACAAGGACGGCACGGTGACCGTCACCATCAACCGCCTGGACTTCGGCCAGGGCGTACAGACCGGCCTGCCCATGATCCTGGCCGAGGAGCTGGACGCCGACTGGGCCCTGGTCAAAAGCCAGCACGGCAATGCCGACCCGGCCTATGTGGACCCGGCTTTCGGCATGCACCTTACGGGTGGCTCGGGCTCGATCAAGAACTCCTACACGCAGTACCGCGAACTCGGCGCGCGCACCCGCGCCATGCTGGTGTCGGCCGCCGCCGCGCAATGGGGCGTGGACGCCGGCAGCCTGCGCACCCAGCAAGGCGTGGTCATCGGCCCTGGCGGCAAGCGCCTGACCTACGGTGAGCTCGCCGAAGCGGCGATGAAGCAGCCGGTGCCCGAGGCGGTCACGCTCAAGGACCCGAAGCAGTTCCGCATCATCGGCAAGCCCACGGGGCGGCTGGACGCGCGCGCCAAATCCAGTGGCGGCCAAAGCTATGGCATCGACGTGCGCCTGCCCGGCATGCTGACGGCGGTGGTGGCCCATCCTCCGGTGTTTGCCGGCAAGCTCAAGTCGCTGGACGACACGGCGGCCAAAGCGGTGCCCGGCGTGAAGGCCGTGCTGCGCGTGCCGCTGGACCGCGGCGGCGAAGGCGTTGCGGTGGTGGCCGAGGGCTACTGGGCCGCCAAGCAAGGCCGCGATGCGCTCAAGGCCGAGTGGGACACCAGCGGTGTCGAGAAAGTCGACAGCGCGCAGCAGCTCGCGAGCTACCGCGCGCTGGCACAGAAGACCGGCGCGCTCAAGTACAAGGACGACATCGGCAAGCTGGCAACGGCTCCCAAGAAGATCAGCGCCGAGTTTGTGTTTCCCTACCTGGCCCACGCACCCATGGAGCCGCTCAATTGCACCGTGCAGCTCAGCGGCCAGGGCGCGGACGCGAAAGCCGAACTCTGGCTGGGCACGCAGATGCCGGGCCTGGACACGATGGCCGCGTCCAAGGCCCTGGGCGTGGCGCCGCAAAACGTCAAGATGAATGTGCAGATGGCCGGCGGCGGTTTCGGCCGCCGCGCGATTCCGACCAGCGATTACGTGGTCGAGGCCTGCAATGTCGCAAAGGCCGCGCGCGGCGCCGGGTTGACGGCCGCGGTGCGCACGCTGTGGAGCCGCGAGGACGACATCAAGGGCGGCTACTACCGTCCCATGCATGTGCACCGTGCCGAAATCGGCTTTGACGAAAAGGGCGAAATCCTGGGCTGGGACCATGTCATCGTCGGCCAGTCCATTCTCGCCGGCTCGCCGTTTGAAGCCTTCATGGTCAAGGACGGCGTGGACGGCACCATGGTCGAAGGCATGAAAGAGCCTTACGACATCCCCATGCGCCTGTCGGTGCACCATCCCAAGCTCAATGTGCCGGTGCTCTGGTGGCGCAGCGTGGGCTCCACGCACACCGCCTACGTCATGGAAACCCTGATCGACGAGGTTGCCCGCGGCAGTGGGCAGGACCCGGTGGCCTACCGCATGAAGCAGTTCGGCAGCAAGCACCCGCGCCATGCGGCCGCGCTGCAACTGGCGGTCGACAAGTCCGGCTACGGCAAACGCACGCTGCCTGCGGGCCGCGCCTGGGGCGTGGCGGTGCACGAGTCCTTCAACACCGTGGTGGCCTATGTGGTCGAAGCCTCGGTCAAGGACAACACGCCGGTGCTGCACGCCATCACCGCGGGTGTGCACTGCAACCTCGCGATCAACCCGACCAGCGTCGAAGCGCAGATCCAGGGCGCGGCGCTCATGGGGCTGTCCATGTGTCTGCCGGGCGCCGCCATCACGCTGAAAGACGGCGTGGTGGAGCAAAGCAACTTCGGTGACTTCCCGGTGCCGCGCATCACCGACATGCCCACGGTGGCTGTGTTCATTGTGCCCAGCGCCGATGCGCCCACCGGCCTGGGCGAGCCCGGCCTGCCGCCGCTGGCCCCGGCTTTTGCCAATGCCATCGCCAAGCTCACCGGCAAGCCGGCGCCGCGCGAGCTGCCTTTCAAGCTGGCGTGATGGGTAAGGGCGTGCCCACGGTGCTGGTGCTGGCCTCGGGCCGGGGCGAGCGCTTTGCCGCCTCCGGCGGCGGCACGCACAAGCTGCAGGCCTTGCTGGCCGGCAAGCCGGTGCTGGGGCGCACGCTGGAGGCTGTGGCCGCCAGCGGCCTGCCCTGGCACCTTGAGGATGCGGGCCACCCCGGCATGGGCGACAGCATCGCGGCCGCCGTGCGGGCCACACCCGAAGCCTCGGGCTGGCTGGTGTTGCCGGGTGATTTGCCGCTGGTGCAGGCTGCCACGCTGCTGGCGGTGGCCGATGCGCTGGCGCGGCATGCGGTGGTGGTGCCCATGTTCAAGGGCGCGCGTGGCCATCCGGTCGGGTTTTCGGCCGCCTGCCGCGATGCCTTGCTGGCGTTGACGGGAAACCGGGGTGCGTCCCCGGTGGTCCAGGCACAAGCCGCGCTGAATGCCGTCGGCTTTATCGATGTTCTCGATGAGGGCGCAGTCACCGACATCGACACGCTGCAAGACCTGCAGCGCGCCGAAGCCTTGCTGGCCCAGCGTTTTTAGGTCAGCGCAATCACCGCGCAGGCCAGCCGTGGGCCGGAGTTGCCGGTGGGCTGCGTCTTGAAGTCGTCCGGGTCGCGGTGCACGATCAGGCCCTTGCCCACGATGTTGTTCATGCCGCTGCCGATGGCAATGGTTTTGGATTCAAAGCTGAATTTCGCGACGCCGGCCGCGTCGGCCTTGAGGCTGGGCAGGTCGCCGGCATGATGGGCCATGTCTGAATGGCTGCCGTGCGGCTGGCCGCCGGGGTTGAAGTGGCCGCCCGCGCTCATGCCGTCGCCGCTGGAGCAATCGCCTTTTTCGTGCACATGAAAGCCGTGCTCGGCATTGGGCTTGAGGCCGCGGATCTCGCCCGAGACCAGCACCTTGTCGCCACTCTGGGTGAAGTTCACAGTGCCGGCCGCGGTGTTGCCGGTGGTGCTTTGCAGCTGGGCCACGGCACGCGGGCCGCTCATGGTCGATGCGCAGGCGCTGAGCACAAGGGCCGCGGCAAGCGGCGCGAGAAGGTGGTTCATGAAGCTGTCTCCTGACAGGTTGGTTGATTGGTTGGGGTAGTGAGAGAAAAGCCCACTGTAGGCCGCATGGCCCGCGATGGCAAGACTGAAACGGTCTCTAGCCGTTAACCAGCGCCAGCAGCTTGCCCAGCGCATGGTCGTGGATACCCAGGGTTTTCAGCTTGTCATAGGTGAGTTGCGCGTACTCGCGCGTGGTGCCGTAGCGCCCGCAGGAATCCGAAAAAATCCGACGGTAAGCATCCTCGCTGAGTACGCCGGTGTGGCTGGGGCTGCGCTTGGACAAGGTGAACGCCAGCGCCCGCAGGTCGCCGTCGGCGGTCTGGCAGCGCAGCCACTTGGGGTCGTACACGCCGTTGGGCATCTCGCGCGCCCACAGGGCGGGCAGGGCGCCTTCCACCTGCGCTCGCGGGATGCGAAAAGCCATGCCCTTGCAGCTGCCGCCATGCAGCAGGCCGAAGACCAGACCCGGGCATTCCGGCGTGCCGCGATTCACGCGGCTCCACATCTTGAGTGCGCGGTGGTAGCCGTGGATGGTGGCGAAGCGCTCCTCCGCATGCTCGAACTCCGGCCGCCAGATCAGCGAGGCATAGGCGAATATCCAGAGGTCATCCTTGCCGCCCCATTCGCGCATGACGGTCTCCAGCATGTGGTCAGGGTTGCGGGAAACGGAAAGGCCGTTGACGGCGGCTTGCTTGGCTGAATTTTCCACAGCCGCACTTTACAATGGGCTGAGTTTTTGTGACGGGAGTCGGTAATGTTTTCTCAGGACGATGAAGGCCAGCAGGGCCTGGTGTTGGCGCTCGTTCTGGGCCTGATTGCTTTTGTCATCACGCTGGTCATTGGCATCAGCCTGCATCGCTTGCACCGTGCCCTGCCTTCGGGCCCGCAGTCTGTTCCCGCAAAGGCCGTTGCCGCGGCAGTCCCCGCGCCGGCGGCTTCAGCACCTGCGGCTGCAGCGCCGGCATCCATCCTTCCCGAGGTCAGCCAGGCCATACAGGCCTCCCAGGTTTCGCAAGCCGCGGCCGATGCCGCCAGCGTGAAGGTCGAGCAGGGCGTGGTGCGTTTTTATTTCGCGTCGGGCAGTGCCGACCTTGCGGCCGGTGCGGTCGATGCCATGACCGACCTGGTCAAGGCCGCCAAGGACGGCCGCACGCTGGTCATCTCGGGCTTTCATGACGCCACGGGCGATACCGTCAAAAACGCGGCCCTGGCCAGGCAGCGTGCCGTGGCCGTGCGTGAGGCGCTCAAGGCCGCGGGTGTTCCCGAGCGGCAAATCGAGCTCAGAAAACCCGAACAGTTGGCCGGCGGCAACGACGCCGAGGCGCGCCGCGTCGAGATCTCGCTGCAATAGGCTACCGGGGGCAATGCGGCGTAGCGGGCCGCTGACAAGCGCAAAGGAGCAGGGCTGACGCCCGGCGCACCGCCTCGCGGGCAGAGTGTTTGGTAACCGTACCGTAACCACACTGGCGTGAAATGGCCGGTAACCCGTTACCATAGAGTCAGTAATAAAGTTACGGCGACCCGGTGCCCCGCCACCCAAACTTCATAAAGCCCCACCATGGCCCTTCATTCCAAAGTCTCCGAGATCACGGCCCGCATCACCGCGCGCAGCCGTCCCACGCGCGAAGCCTACCTCGCGCAACTGCATGCGGCTTCCACGCGTGACCCCGGCATGGACCGCATGGGTTGTGCCAACGTGGCGCATGCCTTCGCAGGCATGCCGCTGGACGACCGCTTCAAGGTGGTGACGCAGCGCGCGCCCAACATCGGCATCGTCACCGCCTACAACGACATGCTGTCGGCGCACACGCCTTTGCAGGCCTACCCGGCTTTCATCAAGGACGAAGCCCGCAAGCTGGGCGCCACGGCCCAGGTGGCCGGCGGCGTGCCCGCCATGTGCGACGGCGTGACCCAGGGCACCAGCGGCATGGAACTCAGCCTCTTCAGCCGCGACGTGATCGCCATGGGTACGGCGATAGCGCTCTCGCACGACATGTTCGACGCGGCGCTGATGCTGGGTGTGTGCGACAAGATCGTGCCCGGCCTCTTGATAGGCGCGCTGCAGTTCGGCCACCTGCCCACGGTCTTTGTGCCGGCCGGGCCCATGACCTCCGGCATCCCCAACAAGGAAAAAGCCCATGTGCGTGAGCAGGCCGCGCAGGGCCTGGTCGGCCGTGATGCCTTGCTGGATTCCGAGTTCAAGTCCTACCACAGCCCCGGCACCTGCACCTTCTACGGCACGGCCAACAGCAACCAGCTGCTGCTCGAAGCCATGGGCCTGCATGTGCCCGGCACCGCCTTTGTGAATCCGGGCAACGCCCTGCGCGAGGAACTCACGCGCGAGGCGGCGCGCACCGTGCTGGGCATCATCAAGGCCAAACGTTTTGCGCCTATAGGCTTGATTGTTGACGAGAAGGCCATCGTCAATGCCATGGTCGCGTTGCTGGCCACCGGGGGCTCGACCAACCACCTGATCCATTGGGTGGCGGTGGCGCATTCGGCCGGCATCGTGATCGACTGGAATGATTTTTCCGACCTCTCCGACGTGGTGCCGACGCTGGCCCATGTCTATCCCAACGGCAGCGCCGACGTGAACCAGTTCCAGGCCGCGGGCGGCCCCGGGCTGGTCATCCGCGAGCTGCTGGACGCCGGTTTCATGCATGAAGACGTGCTCACGGTGCGAGAAGGTGGCATCCGCGAATACACACGCGAACCGGCGCTGGCCGGCGCAGCCCTGGCCTGGCATGAGCTTGGCAACTCCAAGGACGAGACCATCGTGCGGCCCGTCGCCAAACCTTTCAGCGCCACGGGCGGCCTCAAGCTGCTGCAGGGCAACCTGGGCCGCAGCGTGATCAAGGTCTCGGCCGTGCCCGACGACCGCCATGTGATCGAGGCGGCGGCACGGGTGTTTGATTCTCAGGAAGCCCTGCACCAGGCCTTCAGTGCCGGCGAACTCAACCGTGACGTGGTCTGCGTGGTGCGCTGGCAGGGCCCGCAGGCCAACGGCATGCCCGAGCTGCACAAGCTCACGCCGCCGCTTGCCGTGCTGCAGGGCAAGGGCTTCAAGGTCGCGCTGGTCACCGACGGCCGCATGAGCGGCGCTTCCGGCAAGGTGCCGGCCGCCATCCACGTGTCGCCCGAAGCGGCCGCCGGCGGTCCGCTGGCCAAGGTGCGCGACGGCGACCTGATTCGTGTCGACGCCGTCACCGGCGAGCTCAAGGTCTTGGTGGCCGAGGCGGAGTGGGCGGCCAGGCCCGTGGACACCATGCCCGCCGGATTGCGCGCAGGCAATGCTGTCGGCATGGGCCGTGAATTGTTTACCGGCATGCGCCGCCACGCGCTGACGGCTGAAGAAGGAGCTTTATCGTGGATGTGAACATCAAGCCCGGCAGCAAGCTGACGGCACTGCAGGTGATGCAGGATGCGCCGGTGATTCCCGTCATCGTGCTGACAGATACCAGGCAGGCTGTGCTGCTGGTGCGCGCGCTCGTCGCCGGCGGCATACGTATGCTGGAAGTCACCTTGCGCACGCCCCAGGCGCTGGCCTGCATCGAAGCCATCGCACGCGAAGTGCCCGAAGCTGTTGTCGGCGCGGGCACGGTGCGCAGCGCAGCCGACGCCCAGGCCTGCGCCATGGCCGGCGCGCGTTTTGCCGTGAGCCCAGGTTACACCCACGCCGTGGGCCAGGCTTGCCGCGATGCCGGCCTGCCCCTGTTGCCCGGCGTGGCCACCGGCAGCGAGATCATGATGGCCCAGGAAGACGGCCTGACCGAACTGAAGTTTTTCCCGGCCATGCAGGCCGGCGGCCCGGCTATGCTCAAAGCCTGGAGCGGCCCTTTCGGCGACGTGCGCTTTTGCCCCACGGGCGGTGTCTCGACGGCCAATGCCGCGGAATTTTTAAGCCTGCCCAATGTGGTCTGCGTGGGTGGTTCCTGGCTGACGCCGGCCGACGTGCTGGCGCGCGGCGACTGGGCTCAGGTGACGGCGCTGGCGCAGCAGGCTTGCCGTTTGTCGCGCGAATAAGGGCGAGTAAGGGTTAGAGCCCGGCTCTTAGCGCAGACCAGCGCCCGAGGCGTTTTCAGCTCGCTGGATCAGCTCAATCTTGTAGCCGTCCGGGTCCGTCACAAAAGCAATCACCGTGGTGCCGCCCTTGACCGGGCCGGCTTCGCGCGTCACATTGCCGCCCGCGGCCTTGATTTTTTCGCAGGCCGCATAGGCATCCGGCACGCCCAGCGCGATATGGCCGAAGGCCGTGCCCATGTCGTAGCTGTCGGTGCCCCAGTTGTAGGTCAGCTCGATCTCGGCATGCTCGGGGTTGTTGCCGTAGCCGACAAAAGCCAGACTGTATTTGTACTCGGGGTTTTCCGAGGTGCGCAGCAGCTTCATGCCGAGCACCTGGGTGTAAAAATCAATGGAGCGCTGGAGATTGCCAACGCGCAGCATGGTGTGTAGGAGTCGCATAGGAAGATGGGCCGGTGAGTCGTGGTTTGCCCATTGTCGCCAATCTTGGATTCTCTTGCAGGCTTGCTCCCGGGGGCAAAGGCTGCGGCGACGTATATCTCGGGCATCTCGCTGAAATGGGCTTTGCCGTATCGAAATATTTCGCGCGCTACTGTGTTGCTGCCAGTGCCTCCAGCATTTTTCCTCGCAGCGACTTCATGTCCCCATTTTTCAGGATGTAGCCGTTCATGCCCGCACTGAGGGCTGTTCTGACATCAAGCTCATCGGAGTTTCCGCTGAGTGCAAGGATAAAAATGCCCTGATGCTCCCAGTCCCGCGAACGGATCGCTTTTGTCGTTTGCACGCCATCCAGGCCTGGCATATTCATGTCCATCAAGATCAAGTCGACGCCTGGCGTATTGTTCAAATGGGCCAGAACCTGGCGTCCTCCCTCGGCCTCCAGCACTGTCAAGCCCCAGTCTTTCAGGCAGTCGCCTACCATCAAGCGGTTCAGTTCGTCGTCTTCGGCCAGTATCACGGTTTTGCCTTCCAGCACATCGCTGGAGATGACCGGTTTGGCGGCGGGGGGGACTGACGCTTGCAAGGTCTCGGGAGCCTTGTTCATCCCGGTTTGCGGCGCCACTGGGAAGGTGAGCGTGAATTGCGTGAATTCACCTTGCACGGAATCGCAATGGATGTCACCCCCAAAGCTTTGCATGGTCCGTTTGCAATAGGAGAGTCCAAGGCCCGTCCCACCGGCCTTCCCCGAAGTCATGAAGGACTCGAACAGGTGAGCCTGAACCTCCTTGGAGATGCCGGGCCCCGTATCCCTGACGATCACCTTGTGATCGGCCACCGTCAGCACGATGGTCCCGTCCGGCCTTTGTCCGAGGTAATAAAGAGCGTTTTTGATCAGATTGAAGAGCACAAAAACGTAGGCAGTCTCATCACCATAAAAAACGAAATCCTTGACGACACGCACCGTGACTCTGTCGCGCAGATTGCCAAAATCATCGCGGACGTTTCGCTCGATAAAACTGTATTCGTCCACTGCCTTTTGCGTCGCCTTCGCGGCGGATATGTACTCAAACTTGCTGCGGTCTACAGCACTGGATTTGAGCGACCCAAGAATCAGGTCTATCACCTGATGGCCCCTGTGCACCGCAATTTCCCCCATACTGACGAGCTGGCGCATACGGGAAACGTGCTCAGCGGGAATTGCGGTGTCCGCGGCAGGCAGTATCTTCCCGATGCTTTCCAGGCTCATTCTGGCCTGCCCCAGCGGATTGCGCATTTCGTGGGCAATCGACCCGGCAAGAGAATTCGCGATACGCAGCTTTTCGGCATCTATCTGCCTCTCCGAGAGCTTGAATGCCGCGCCGCCGATAAGAATCAGCAGGTACGCGGGAAGTTGGGCCACCATGTCCATGGGGACCGCCGGATGAGGCGTGATGGTGGTGTAAAGCAGCGTTGCCGCGCCTCCCCCGATCAAGAGCATGACAATCGTATTGCGCCAGTCGGTCAACATGACCAGGAAACTCAGCGCGATAAAACAATTGGAGATCGACGGGATGCCTCCGTGCCGTATCAGCGACAGAAATACATTGGCAAACGGCAGGCAAAAAATCAGTGCCCAGTAAGAGTAGGCAAAGTAGTATTTTTTAAGTTTTTCGGGCCAATGGCTTCTCAAGGCCAGTACGGTGAACAGGACAACAACCGGCAGCCGAATTGCAAGATCGTCGTAAGGGCGAGGATTCGGTTTCGTGAACCGTATCAGGTAAAACACCACATAGGTCAGCGCACCAATGATGCCGATGTACTTAAGCAGCGGCCTGCCATGCGCATGGTAGGTCTCGTAGTAGCCAAAGAGCTTTTTGAACCAACTCATGTTTTTTTTCAACTCCCCAGGTGCACAAAACTCTTTGAGTCAGGTGCCGGTTTTTTGGGTGCCATGCGAAAGAGCGCCGTCCGCTATGGCGCAAGCCCACGGAGCGTGTGCATCAGCATGCCGATGCTTTCAGAACGTCCGAGACCCGTCCACGCATCAGAACATACAATCCGTCCGTTCCATCCACCCGTAAATTGTTGACGATGGTGGAAAGTCCAAAACGCCTGTACAAACGGCTCAGCACGGGCGAGCAAGAGGCAAAGAGGTGTTGCCCATCGGTGTGCTGGGCGAAATACGAAACACCGAGAAATACGCATCTCTTCACGAGATCGGGTCCGCTCCTGTAGTCTGGATTCAATACAAGGCGCCCGATTTCCCAGCTGCTTTGGCAGGTTGCCGGGTCGACCAATTGTCTCTGCGCCAGCAGCCCTTCAAGTGATGTCAGTCCCTTGTGCATGGGAACCAGTCTTAAGGTGCCGATTACGGTCCGATGGACCTCGAACGCAAACACCAAACCCAATTCGTCTCTTTTTTTTCTTGCTCAAAGAACCGCTCGTCACGGCATCCGGACGGCAGGTTGATGTGGTGCCGAAGGCCCTGTACTTTTTCCAGTTTTGATGCGGTGTCCAGATGGGACAGCGTGATTTCCTCGATGAAATTTTCCTGCTGGGGTGAAACGAAGGGGTATCCCCCGTTGGGGAAAACGGCTCCCGGAGCATCCAGGGGCTGGCGCAGAGCTGGAAAGGCGGCCGGTGCATGGTGGTTCATAGAGGTCGTCATTGCATCACTTCTTTTTTTGATGTTCGCGCAGTCTATGCGCCGCGCAAGGCTGAATCAAGCTTTACCCTGCTAGATATGACAGGGGGACCTCGCTTATTTTGCTTGAATCGGGGGTATCGCGGGCTACGGCCGCCGCTTTTCGAGCAGCTCGAAGATCGCCATGCCGGCCAGCATGGCCAGCACAAACACCGCGGCTTTGGGTTCTCCCATGCCCAGGGCCACGAGGCCAGGGCCTGGGCAGAATCCGGCCAGCCCCCAGCCCGCACCGAAAAGCAGGCTGCCGGCGACCAGCCTGCGGTCGATTCGGCCCGCGGGCGGCAGCCTCATCTCGGCACCCAGGAAGGAAAGGCGCCGTTTTTTGGCCAGAAGAAAGGCGAGGAAACCCACGGCGATCGCGCCGGCCATGACAAAGGCCAGCGAGGGGTCCCAGGGGCCGGCAAGGTCCAGGAAGCCGAGCACCTTGGCCGGATTGGCCATGCCCGAGACGATCAGGCCCAGGCCAAACACCAGGCCGGCCAGCAGGGAAGACAACATCAGCATGGTTTTGCTCCTAAAGCTTGAACAGGTGGCGCACCAGGAACACCACCGCAAAACCGGCGGCCATGAAAGCCGCCGTGGCCGCCAGTGAACGCGGCGACAGCCTCGAAAGCCCGCATACACCATGGCCGCTGGTGCAACCCGCACCGTAGCGCGTGCCTATGCCCACCAGCAATCCGGCGGCGGCCAGCACGCCATAGCCGGCATCCACCTGCACACGCGGCAAGGCCGAGAACGCGGCGTAGGCCCATGGTGCGCCTATGAGCCCGGCGACAAAAGCCACGCGCCAGCCGGTGTCGCCGCGCACCGGTTTGAGCAGCCCGCCCAGAATTCCGCTGATGCCGGCGATGCGCCCGTTGAGCAGCACGAACATCGCAGCGGCTAGGCCTATGAGCAGGCCGCCCGCCAGCGCGGGCCAGGGTGTGAAGGCGTTCCAGTCCAGGGTCATGGTTTTCCTCCTTGAGGGCAGTAGAGCCGGTAGAGCAGCGTCAGGATTTCCAGTGTCCCGGGTTCGGCTACGCTGTAATAGATGTTCTTGCCTTCACGGCGCGGGGTGATCATGCCTTCATTGCGCAGTACACCGAGTTGCTGGGACAGCGTGGGTTGGCGTATGCCCAGGTCCTGCTCCAGTTCGCTCACGCAGCGCTCGCCCTGCGAGAGCTGACAGAGCAGCAACAGGCGGTCTTCATTGGCCAGTGCCTTCAGCGCGCCCACGGCTTGCGCGGCAGCGTTGCGAAGTTGCCCGGTGTCTAAAACTGGAGGGGATGATTTCATGGCCATGCGCAGGGATGTGTTCAATATTATATGAAAATATATAATGTAGAGATGCACGCCTTGAATGCGCCTTGAATGAAAGAACCCGGTCCATGCAAACCCCGCTCAATCCCCAGGCCTTTTTTGATCCCGTGACCGGGACTGTCACCTATGTTGTGGCGGATCGCGGAACAGGGCAGGCGGCCATCATCGACCCGGTGCTGGGCTATGACTTCAAGTCGGGGCGAACCGATACGAATCTGGCTGACAAGGTTTTGTCCTATGTGGTGGAGCAAGGTCTTCAGGTCGACTGGATTCTGGAAACCCACGCACATGCCGACCATCTGTCGGCAGCCCATTACCTGAAGGCGCGCACCGGCGGCAAGATTGCCATTGGCGAACACATATGCGCCGTGCAGTCCACGTTCAAGGCGATTTTTAACCTGGAGCCTTCGTTCGTGCCGGACGGCAGCCAGTTCGACCACCTGTTCAAGGACGGCGAGACATTCGCGATAGGCGACGTGGAGATGACCGCGCTGCATGTGCCCGGCCACACGCCCGCGGACATGGCCTACCTGGCGGGTGACGCGGTATTTGTGGGCGACACGCTCTTCATGCCCGACGTGGGAACAGCGCGCGCGGACTTCCCGGGCGGCGACGCCCGTCAGCTGTACCGCTCCATCCACAGGCTGCTGCAGTTGCCGGCGCATACCCGGATTTTCGTCTGCCACGACTACCCACCCGGCGAACGCGTGCCGCAATGGGAAAGCACCGTGGGCGAGCAGCGCAAGGCCAACATCCACGTGCGTGACGGTATTTCTGAAGATGCTTTTGAGGCCATGCGCGCGGCAAGGGATGCCACGCTTGGCATGCCCACGCTGATTCTTCCCTCCATCCAGGTCAATATCCGCGCGGGCGATTTGCCTCCGCCCGAGGGAAACGGTGTCAGCTATCTCAAGATTCCGGTCAACGCGCTGGGAGTTGCGTAGGATGGCCGTTGCAGGCCTATGAGGCCAGGATGGCCCAGCGTTCGTGATCGCGCCAGCGGCCACCTATCTTCAGGTACCGCGGTGAATACCCTTCTTGCTTGAACCCGCAGGAAGCCACAAGGGCAATGGAGGCCGCGTTCGCCGGCTGGATATTCGCTTCCAGGCGGTGGAGCTTGAGTGACTTGAACGCGTGGCCCACGGCGACTCGCAGCCCCTGGCGCATGAGGCCTTGCCGCTCATGCCCCGCAAAGGCGTAATAGCCAAGGTAGCCGCTGCGGAACAGGCCCAGCACGACATTCGTGATGTTGATGACACCCACCAAAGCGTGAGTGTCGCGGCGGCAGACGAGGAAAGCGCAGTTGGCAGGCAGGCTCATGCGTTCGATGTAGGCGCGAAACAGGGCCGGTGTGTCGGGCGGGGCTGTCCATGGGTGATGAAGCCTGCGGCTTGCCCGTACCGCGGAAAGAAATGCGCGCTCATCGGCCAGAGCGGGGTGGCGCACATAGATTGCGGCGTTCGATGCAGGTGCATTCATGGGGTGTTGTTGAGGTCCGCGGCTTGCTGGGCCTATCGCGCGATTTTCATCTCTTCCATGAGCCATTGCACAAAGCGCTGTGTTTCGGGTGTCGCATCCGGTGCAAGGCCAAAGTAGTGGCGGCTCAGCGCCATCCGCAACTCGGGCAAAGGGCAGGTCAACCGTCCCGAAGCGATGTCGTGGGCGATCAGGGTTGTCGGTGCCAGCGCGAAACCCAGCCCGTCGACGGCTGCCTGAAGGACAAAATGCAGGTGCTCGAACTGCAGGCAGCTGGCGGGTTCCAGCTCGGGCGCATTCACATGCTTTTTCCAGTTGCTCCAATCATTGCCGCGCGATTTCGACAGCAGCAAAACGTGGGAAGCCAAGGATTGCGGATCGGTGACTGGGCGATGGGCGAACAATGCGGGAGATCCAACGACCAGGACCTCGTCCTCCAGGAATGGGCGAATCTGCATCGCCTGCGGCCATCCCTTGGTGCTCCGCCGGATGGCAAGATCGAATGCCTCAGGCGCTTGATCCGGCGCCAGGGTGCTGGTCATCATCTGCAGTTCGACGTCCGGGTGTTTTGCCACGAACCCGGGCAGCCTCGGGATCAGCCAGCGCACGGCGAAAGTGGGCCTGACGTTGACCCTCACAGCGCGCGATGGCGTTCGGGCCTTGAGCGATTGAGCCGCTTCGCCGATTTGATCGAGTGCGGGCCCGGCCTGCGCATGGAACTGATGGCCGGCCGCCGTGAGGAGCACTTGCCGGGTTTTTCGCTCGAACAGGTCCACGCCAAGAAAAGCTTCCAGCGTCTTGATCTGGCGGCTGATGGCGCCGTGTGTGACGTGCAATTCAAGGGCCGCGCGGGTGAAGCTCAGATGCCGCGCCGCTGCCGCGAAAGCACGGACCGCATTCAACGGAGGTAAGCGGGGCGACATGCGTGTCATTTTCTCACACGTGTTGCGCACGAATATCGTTTGTCGGGGACGGCGGCATCGCGCACCATGCGGCCCATGAAACAATCCATTGCTGCTGACCCGGACCGCAACTCACGCCATGCCGCCATGGCGCTCGGGCTGTCACTTCCGGGGGACACGGTGCTCTACCTGCTCTTGCCGATGTTCGCGCCCGCGTTTGGCGTCACCTTGCCCGAAGCGGGCGTTCTCCTGGCCGCAAATCGCCTCGTGCGCATTGCCGGTTACGGGATGGTGGCGAAGTTTTATGCCCGCAACGGCGAGAGGCTCACCTGCTCCCTGGCGGTGATGGCGGCCGCGGTATGCGCGCTGGGTTACGCCACATTCACGGGGTTCGTCGCTTTGCTGCTCCTGCGGCTCCTGTGGGGCCTGGCTTTTGCCGCGCTCAACCTGGCCACCCAGGCCTTGGCCACTGCCGAACCGGCAGGTGCCGCGCGCCGGGCGGGGCGGTCCCGCGCGTTTACGGCCTTGGGGCCCATGCTTGCATTGCCTTTGGGCGGTGCGTGCGCGCTCTGGTTTGGCCCAAGAGTCATATTTTTTGTGTTCGCGGCTGTCGCGGTGGTCGGGCTGCTGGTAACCCGGCAACTCCCGGCTACCCCCCATGGCGAGCCGCCGGCAACAAAAAAGGCCAGGCTCCCGGGCAGCCTCGACACCTGGTCGTTCATTGAGGGCCTGGTGCTGGACGGCCTGTTCATCATCGGTTTGTCTTATCTGGGCCGTGATTTGTTGCCGGGCAATCCGGTCATCGTGGCAGGCCTTCTGCTGTCGGTGCGCTACCTGGCGGAAATCCTGCTGGGTTCTGCCGGCGGCCGCATGGCCGAGAAATACGGCATCGAGATTCTGCTGGTGGGCCTTTCCGTGCTGACCTCCGCGGCCCTTGTAGGTTTTGGCTTCGGCTGGCTGTGGACGTGTGCACTGGTTATCGTGATTTTGCGTGCCTTGCTGCTGCCGCTGTTGCCGGCGCTGGTGGCTCTTCGTACACCGGGAGCCGGACGCATACAAGCCCTTGCCACGCGTTCGGTCTGGCGGGACATGGGCGCGGGCATGGGTCCTGTGCTCGCTGGCCTGCTGTTGCCGGTCGCGCCGCCCGAATGGATCTACGGTGTCTGCGCACTTCTTCTGTCATGCTCGGCCATTGCCTGCCTGAGACCGGGCCGTGACTGAAAACGCATCGGATATCGCGCCCTGTTTTCAATCCGCCCGGCCTGGCGCGTATTTAGTCGCTGCTATCTCTGTGCCACCTCAAATACCAAACAAGTCGTGGTCGCATGCGCATACAGCTTGCCGTCCGGGCCCACGATGCGGCCTTCGGCGGTGGCCAGCTGGCGGCCGCAGTGGATCACCGTGCCTATGGCGCGCAGCGGCCCGGTCTTGTGCGAGGCGGCGCGCACGATGTTGATGCTCAGTTCGGCCGTGGTGTAAGCCCGGCCCGCGGGCATCATGGTGTGCACGGCGCAGCCCACGGCGGAATCCAGCATCGTGGCGTACCAACCGCCGTGCACCGTGCCCAGCGGGTTGTAGTGCTTGAGCTGTGGCGTGCCCTGGAACACGGCCTTGCCGGGCTCGATCTCGATCAGTGCAAAGTCCATCGTGTCGGCAATGTGGGGGTAGGGCAGCTTGCCGGCCAGCATGGCGTTCATGACTTCCATGCCGGTTTTGCCGGCCACGTCTTCGGGCCGTGCCAGGCCTGGCCTGCCGCCGCCGCTTTCCATGCGGGCGCGCACCGCGGCGCTTTGCTCCATCCACTGAGTCAATGTGTCTTGTGGGGTTTTGTCGTTCATAATTGTTGCATATGCAATAGTTGTAGCTACAATCAAATTATGAACGAGAAAACCCGCCTGTCAACCCAGGCTGAACTCAAGGTGCAAGGCTGCACCAACCTCAAGCTGCGCCAGCTGATGCGCCGTGTTGCGCACCACTATGACCTTGAAATGGCCAAGGCGGGACTCAAGACCACGCAGTATTCACTGCTGAGCTATGCGCTCAAGGGGCCCATGCGGCCCGGTGAACTGGCGCGCGACATGAAGATGAGTGCTTCCACGCTGACGCGCAACCTCAAACCGCTGATAGACGCCGGATGGATTGAGCTCACCGCGGGCACCGATGCTCGTAGCCGCACCGTGGTGCTGACCGCCGCGGGCCGCGCCAAGCGCGATGAGGCACGCGTGCACTGGAAAGCCGCGCAGGTGCAGCTCAATGCGCTGCTGGGCGTCGAACGCGTGCTGGCCTTGCACACACTGGTCAATGAATCCCTGGAACTTTTGTCCCCCATCGAATCCGGAGCCGATGATGAATAAACCCGTGCCCTCCAACCCCGCTGCGTCACCTTCGCCTTCCAACGCCCGTCGCATTGCCATGTGGCTGGTGCTGCTGGCCGCCGGTGGCACCTTTGCCCTCACCATGGGTGTGCGCCAGACCATGGGCCTGTTCCTCTCGGCGCTCAACACGTCGACCGCGCTGGGTGTAGGCAGCATCAGCCTGGCCTTCGCCTTCGGCCAGCTCTGGTGGGGGCTGACGCAGCCCTTTGCCGGTGCAGTGGCCGATCGCATAGGCACAGGCCGCGTGATCTTCCTCGGTGTGCTGCTGGTCGCCGTGGGCACAATCATCACACCGCTCATGACCAGCACGGCCGGGCTGATTTTTGCGATCGGCATGCTGGCCGCGGGCGGCGCCGGCATGGCCGGCCCGTCGGTGCTGATGGCCGCGAGCACGCGCCTGGTGCCGCCGGAAAAGCGCGGCCTGGCCACGGGCATCGTCAACGCGGGCGGCTCCTTCGGGCAGTTCGCGATGGCGCCCATCGCCATAGGCCTGACCGCCGCCGTCGGCTGGGCCAGCGCTATGCAGTGGTTGGGCGCGCTGGTCCTGTTGGCGCTGCCGGCGGCGCTGGTGCTCAAGGGCAACTCCAAAGCGCTGGCCGCGCAGGCCGCGGCGGCCTCGGGCGCCAAAGCGCTGAGCGCGCGCCAGGCCATTGCCCAGGCGCTGGCCACGCCCAGCTACCGCTACCTGGCCGCGGGTTTCCTGGTCTGCGGTTTCCACGTCGCGTTCCTCGCCACCCATCTGCCCGGCGTGGTGGCGGCCTGCGGCCTGCCGCCGGAAGTCGGCGGCTGGTCGCTCGCGATGATCGGACTCTTCAACATCGTCGGCAGCCTGGGCATGGGCTGGGCCGTGGGCCGCTGGCGCATGAAGTCGCTGCTGGCCCTGCTGTATGCGACGCGCGGCCTTGCGGTGCTGGCCTTCTTGCTGGCGCCCAAGACGCCGGCCGTGATGCTGGTCTTCGCCGCCGTGATGGGCGTGACTTTTCTGTCGACGGTGCCGCCCACAGTGGGGCTGGTCGCCAAGATGTTCGGCACGGCCAATATGGCCATGCTGTTCGGTGTGGTCATGCTGTCGCACCAGGTGGGCGGCTTCCTGGGGGCTTATCTGGGCGGCTATGTGTTCCAGGCCACGGGCAGCTACGATTGGGTCTGGTACATGGACATCGTGCTGGCCGCGGGCGCCGCGCTGGTGAACCTGCCGATACGCGAGGCCTTGCTGCCGCGGCAGATGGCGGCCAAGGCCGCGGCCTGAGTACCGCCTCAAAAAACGAGAGAAATGCATGAGCAATATTTCTGAAACAGGCGTTCCGGAACTCCGTTACCTCGATGACTTGAAGGCTGGTGACCGTTTCGTCAGTGGCGAACATGCTCTCGATGAGGCGCAGATCACCTCATTCGCCGCGCAGTTTGATCCCCAGCCATTTCATCTGAGCGATGAAGCCGCCAGGTCCACGCTGTTTGGCGGCCTTGCGGCCAGCGGCTGGCACACGGCGGCCGTCACGATGCGCCTCCTGGTCGGCGGTGGTTTACCTCTGGCCGGCGGCATCATAGGCGCGGGTGGAGAAATCAGCTGGCCCAAGCCCACGCGTCCCGGCAACGTGCTGCATGTCGAGACCGAAGTGGTGAGCGTGACGCCTTCTGCCTCACGGCCCGACCGTGGCCGGGTTGTGGTGCGCAGCCAGACGATCAACCAGCACGGGGAGGTGGTGCAGCAGTCCGTCTACAACCTGGTGGTTCCGCGCCGCCCCGCTTGACGGGGCAAGGGGCGGCGTGAGGGGACTGTGCGCTTGAGGGCCGCTGTGCCAGAATCCACGCAGGCAGCCAACTTGCGGGAAACATCAGATGCTTATCAATTGTGTGGTCTACCAGAACGGCACCAAGCTTGCCGACATCCCAGTCAGCGAGATCAGCGACTACATCTGCCGGCCCGATGCCTTTGTCTGGGTGGCGCTGCAGGATGCTACGCCGGAAGAACTCGAGGAAATGCAGCACGAGTTCGGCCTGCATGAACTGGCGGTCGAAGACGCCAGGCACGGCCACCAGCGTCCCAAGATAGAAGAGTACGGCGCCTCGCTGTTTTCGGTGCTGCACCTGGTGGAGCCCTCCACCGACAAGCCGGGTGAGCTTCACGTCGGCGAGGTCGACGTGTTCACCGGAAAAAATTACGTGCTCTCGGTGCGTAACCGCAGCAACAAGGGTTTCCTGGGTGTGCGCGAACGCTGCGAGCGCGAGCCCGAGCTGCTGCGCCACGGTTCTGGTTTTGTGCTGTATGCCCTGATGGATGCGGTGGTGGACCGCTACTTCCCTATCCTCGACGACCTCGAGACCGAACTGGAACTGATCGAAAAGGAAATCTTCACGCCCGGCGCCGCGCGCAAGAATATCGAGCGGCTCTACGAACTCAAAGGCCGCGTGATGATCCTCAAGCACGCGGTCGCGCCGCTGCTCGAAGGCGCCAGCAAACTCTACGGCGGCCGGGTACCGCAGATCTGCAGCGGCGTGCAGGATTATTTCCGCGACGTGGTCGACCATTTGTCGCGCATCAATGCGCTGATCGAAAACATGCGCGACACGATAGGCACCGCCATCCAGGTCAACCTGGCGATGGTCACCATCGAGGAAAGCGAGGTGACCAAGAAGCTCGCGGCTTGGGCCAGTATTTTTGCGGTTTGCACGGCCTTTGCCGGCATATGGGGCATGAATTTCGAAGCCATGCCCGAACTCAAATGGCGCTACGGCTACCCCATGGCCATCAGCATGATTGTGGTGGCTTGCTCGTTACTCTACTGGCGCTTCAAGCGCGCACGCTGGCTGTAGAGCCACCCAAAAATCCTCCTGGCGTTGTTGCGTCGCCTTGCCAGGACCGCTTCGCTGGATTTGTGAGCGGCTCTAAGTTACAACACGCGCGGCGGGGTAAAAACCTTGCGCGCCGACAGCGCGGCCTTGCGGCTGGCGCAACCCTCAAGGTGGTCGTTGACCAGACCCATGGCCTGCATAAAGGCATACATGGTGGTCGGCCCCACAAAAGTCCAGCCGCGTTTTTTGAGGTCCTTGGACAGCGCGGTGGAGGCCGGCGAGGTTGGCATGGCTTTGACGGCCTCATGCGTGATGCGAGCAGGCCGGCTTTTGGCCTCGGGCTCCAGCCGCCAGACAAAAGCGCCCAGCGATCCGAACTCTTTTCGCAGCTCGATCACACGCTGCGCATTGTTGATGGTCGAGGCGATCTTGCCTGCATGGCGGACTATGCCGACATCGTTGACCAGGCGCTTGACATCGCGCGCGCCGAAGCGCGCCACCTGCTCGGCATCAAAATTGGCGAAGGCGCTGCGAAAGGCTTCGCGCTTGTTCAAAATTGTCAACCAGCTCAGACCGGCCTGGAAGCCTTCGAGGCAGATTTTTTCAAACAGGCGGCGTTCGTCGTCCACTGGGAAACCCCATTCGCTGTCGTGGTAGTTGCGGTAGAGGGGCGTTGCCTGGCACCAGGCGCAACGCGTGGTGCGGCTGTCGTCGGTAAAAAGGCCCGCAGCGGGCGATGCGGCAACCGGGGAGGGCTTGGGTGGGGCGGCTAAAGGCATGGGCGATTTTAGGCAGATGCGGCCGGCCGGCGCTATCATGAAACCCGATTCCCCTCATTGACCCGCCACTTCGGAAACACCCATCATGTCCCTCCAGCTTTGGCTCGCATTCGTCGCCGCAACCGCCGTCCTGCTCATCATTCCCGGTCCCACCATCCTCACCGTCATCAGCTACTCGATGGCGCACGGCAAGCGGGCCAATATTCCGTTGGTTGCCGCCGTGGCGCTCGGTGACTCGACGGCGCTGGTGGTCTCGCTGTTCGGCCTGGGCGCTTTGCTCGCGGCCTCGGCTTTCTGGTTCACGGTCGTCAAACTGGCAGGCGGCCTCTACCTGCTCTACCTGGGCATCAAACTGTTGCGCGCCGGCATTTCACCCCTGCAGGCGGCCGCGCCCGAGGCGCCCGGCTCCTTGTGGAAGCTGTTCGGCAACACCTATCTGGTCACCGCGCTTAACCCGAAGGGCATTGTGTTTTTTGTGGCCTTTTTGCCGCAGTTCATCAACCCGGCCGGGGACGTGACGCGTCAGCTCTGGATGCTGGCGACAACCTTTGTTGTGATGGCCGGCCTCAATGCCACGCTGTACGCGGTGTTTTCGGCTTCGGCCCGCACGCTGCTGGCCTCGCCGCGCGCGCAACGGCGATTTAATTTTGCGGGTGGATCACTGCTGTCTATGGCAGGTGTGTGGGCCTTGCTGGCCAAACGGCCTGTTTGATTCCGCTCGGTTTCAGGCGGCTGGCGCGCTGAGCGTGCGCTGCATCACCGCTCCGCCCTGGGTCATCATTGCGTCGATGTAGCCCTCCAGCGCATCGGGTAGCACATCGGTGATCCAGACAAAACGGGTGCGGCTGTCACCCTCGGCAAACAGCTGGGCCGAAGCCATGTGGTGGCTGGCCTTGCCCCCGACTACGGTATAGCTGAGGCGATGCACCGCCTCATGGATGCCGACCAGCGCTTCATGCGCCACCGCGCCGTTGGCAAAGGTCACGGTGCGGCTGCCTTCGCCGGGCTGGCAGTCGACCACAAAGCCCGGCGCCAGGCGCTGGTGCACCGCGTTGAAGTCGCGCAGTGCGTCCCAGACGCTGTCTATGCCGGCGTCGACGATGAATTCCTTGTAGATCGTGGCCATGGTGTCTCCAGTCTGGCTGGCGCCGGGCGGGCGCCTTGTCATCACAGCATAGCAATCAAACCGGACGGAGACAGCCCTGATTAAGCGCCGCTTACAAACGCTTTCCGCGCAGCCTCAACGCATTGCTGATTACCGACACCGAACTCAGGCTCATCGCCAGGGCTGCGATCATGGGCGATAGCAGCCAGCCGGTGAAGGGAAAGAGCAGGCCTGCGGCCAAGGGCACACCGAGCGCGTTGTAGACAAAGGCAAAGCCGAGGTTCTGCTTCATGTTGGCAATCGTCGCTTCCGAGATTTTCCGGGCCTGCGCAATGCCGCGCAAATCACCCTTGACCAGCGTGATCTGGGCGCTGTTCATGGCCACGTCTGTGCCTGTGCCCATGGCGATGCCCACGTTGGCCTGCGCCAGGGCCGGGGCGTCGTTGATGCCGTCGCCGGCCATGGCGACGGTATGGCCTTCATCCTGCAGGCGCTTGACCAGCGTCAGCTTGTCGGCCGGCTGCACGCCGCCGTGCACCTCGTCAATGCCCAGGCGGGCGGCTATGGCCTTGGCGGTGGTCAGGCCGTCGCCGGTGGCCATGATCACGCGCAGGCCGGCGGCTTTGAGCGCCGCCAGCGCCTCGGGTGTGCTGGCTTTGACCGGGTCCGCCACGGCAAGCAGGCCGGCAAGCCGGCCGTCGACCGCGAGATGCATCACGCTGGCGCCCTCGGCACGCAGGGCTTCGGCCTGGGCCAGCAGCGCATCCACCGCCACACCGGCTTGCGCCATCAATGCGGTATTGCCGAGCGCCAGCTGCCGGCCGGCCACACGCCCGCTGACGCCTATGCCGCTGGCGGACTCGAAGTTCTCGGTAGGCTCCAGTGCAAGGCCGCGTTCGCGCGCCGCCGCCACGATGGCATCGGCCAGCGGGTGTTCGCTGCCCTGGTCCAGGCTGGCGGCCAGCCGCAACACCTCGTCGGCGCTGAATCCGGCTGCGGGGACCGCGCGGTCGAACGCCGGCTTGCCGGCCGTCAGCGTGCCGGTCTTATCGACGATCAGCACGTCGACGGTGCGCAAATGCTCAATCGCCGCCGCGTCTCGGAAAAGAATGCCCTGGCCGGCCGCCTTGCCGGTGGCGACCATGATGGACATCGGCGTGGCCAGGCCCAGCGCGCAGGGGCAGGCGATGATCAGCACCGCCACCGCGTTGATCAGGCCGTAGACCCAGCTCGGCTGCGGGCCGAAAAACCCCCAGCCCAGAAAAGTCAGCACGGCCACGGCGACCACGGCCAGCACAAACCAGCCGGCCACTTGGTCGGCCATGCGCTGCAGCGGGGCTTTGGAGCGCTGGGCCTGCGCCACCATCTGCACGATTTGCGACAGCATGGTTTGCGCGCCGACGCGCTCGGAGCGCATCACCAGGGCGCCGCTGGTGTTGAGCGTGGCGCCAATCAGCTTGTCGCCGGGACGTTTGCTCACGGGCAGGGGCTCCCCGGTCAGCATGGATTCATCGACGGCGCTGCCGCCTTCGGTGACGATGCCGTCGACCGGCACTTTTTCGCCGGGGCGCACGCGCAAGCTGTCGCCGACGTGCACATGGGTCAGCGGCACGTCTTCCTCGGTGCCGTCGGCTTTGATGCGCCGCGCGGTTTTGGGCGCCAGGCCTAAAAGCGATTTGATCGCGGCGGAGGTCTGCGAACGCGCCTTCAGCTCCAGCATCTGGCCGAGCAGCGTCAGCGAGATGATCACGTCCGCGGCTTCAAAGTAGACCGCCACACGGCCCATGGAAACAAACGAATCCGGGAACACCCCGGGTGCGAGAGCGGCGACCACGCTGTAGGCAAAGGCCGCGCCCGTGCCCAGGCTGATGAGGGTCCACATATTGGGGCTGCGGTGGGCCACCGATTGCGCGCCGCGCACGAAGAAGGGCCAGCCTGCCCACAGCACGACCGGCAGGCTCAGCACCAGCTCTATCCAGCTTTGCACGGCCATGTTGAACCAGCCGAGCTGGTGGCCGAACATGGCCAGCACCGTGACCACCACGCTGAGCGGCAAGGTCCACCAGAAACGGCGCGTGAAGGATTTGAGTTCCGGGTTGTCGTCTTCGTCGAGGCTGGGCATGACGGGCTCCAGCGTCATGCCGCAGATCGGGCAGTTGCCCGGATGGTCCTGCCGGATTTCCGGGTGCATGGGGCAGGTGTAAAGGGTTTCGCCGCCCTGGCCCATATCAGGCTCGCGCGCCGCAGCGGGCGTGGGCGCCGCCTTGGGCGCACCGGCATAGGCCGCCGGGTCGGCGGAGAATTTGGCCATGCAGCCGGCGCTGCAGAAGTAGTAAAGCCTTCCTTCGTGCTCAAGGTGGTGTGGGGACGCCGTGCTGACGTTCATGCCGCAGACGGGGTCTTTCAGGCAGGCTGGTGCTGCGGGCGGTATGTGGCCTGTGCCGTGTACGCCTCCCGGTGCGGCGTGGTGCGTGTGATTCATGGAGGGCTTCCTTTTCCATTCTGCAGACCTGGATCAGGCCCACGGACAAGCGTAGACCTTCCCCCTGTGGGAAGGTCAAGCCTCCTGGATTGGAGGGGTATTTGCCATGGATGGCGAAAGGGATCATCAGGGCCTGCCGTGGTGGAGGGCCTGATCCATGTCAACTGAAGGCGCAAAACCAGCACGCCCGCGCGCGCCTGCCGGGCTACACGGGCACGGTGTAGTTCAGTGTCATGCGCCCGCCGTCCACCACCACGATTTCGCCGGTGACGTAGCTGGCCGCGTCGCTGGCCAGGTAGGCTACGGTGTCGGCGATCTCCGAGGGCTCGCCCAGGCGCTTCATGGGTGTGCGGCTCATGATCTTGGCCTTGGCCTCGTCGCTGGTCAGCACGGCTTTGGCAGCCAGCTCAGTCGAGATGGTGCCGGGCGCGACGGCATTGACGCGCACGCCCTTGTCAGCCAGCGACAGCGCCATCACGCGCGTGAGCTGGTTGATGCCGCCCTTGCTGACGTTGTAGCTGGCGATCGTGGGGATGGCGAGCACACCGTTGACCGAACTCATGTTGACGATGCTGCCCTTGCCGGCGGCGGCCATCACGCGCGCCACCGCTTGGCCCACCAGGAAGGATCCTTTGAGGTTGATGCGCAGCACGGCGTCAAAGTCGGCTTCCGTCACCTCGAGGAATTCGGCGGCCTTGAAGATGCCGGCGTTGTTGACCAGCACGTCGATACGGCCATGCGCGGCCACGGCTTGCGCGACCAGCACATCGACCTGGGCCCTGTCGCCGACGTCGCAATGCACATACAGGCCGCCCAGCTCCTGGGCCAATGCCGTGCCGCGCGCGTCGTCTATGTCGGCAATCACCACATGGGCCGCCTCGCGCGCAAAGCGGCGCGCGCAGGCCTCGCCTATGCCTTGTGCCCCGCCGGTGACGATGCAGACACGGCCGGCCAGGCCGAAAGAAATGGTAGATGCAGTCGCGGACGTGAGGGTGTTCATGCCCGCATGCTACCCGTGTAGGCCGCGATGAAGTTTTTCGCGCTGTCGGCCACCTGGGCGGCCGTCATGCCGGGCTTGTACAGCGCCGAACCTATGCCGAAGCCGCTGGCGCCGGCCGCGAGGTAGGCGCCCATATTGGCCGGCGTGACGCCGCCCACCGGCATGACGGGGACCGTCGCCGGCAGCACGGCGCGCAAGGCTTTCACCACGGCCGGTGTGATCATCTCGGCCGGGAACAGCTTAAGGCCGGTGGCACCCGCTTCAAGCGCGCCAAAGGCCTCGCTGGGGGTGATCACGCCGGGCAGGCAGACCATGCCCAGGCGCGCGGCTTCCCGCACCACGGCCGGGTTGAAGTTGGGCGAGACGATGAGCTGGCCGCCAGCGGCCTGCACATTGCGCACATCCTCGGGGGTCAGCACCGTGCCCGCGCCTATCAAGGCCTCGGGGTAGGCGCCTGCCATCGCGGCGATGCTCTCCAGCGGCTGAGGTGAATTGAGCGGAATCTCGATCAGCGTCCAGCCCGTGGAGACCAGTGCCTGGCCGACGGGCAGGGCCTCGGCCGGCGTGAGCCCGCGCAGGATGGCGACCAGGGGGAGGGCGCCGAGTGCCTGGGAAAATTTGGTGTATGCGGTGTTCATGGTGTTCTGAGAGTGGATTCGCGGGTCAGCCAAGCGTGTTTGCAATCGCGCGCAAGCCGCGCCAGGTGGCGCCCGCGCCCACGCGCTGGACGGGCACGCCGAGCTGGGCCAAGGCCTGTTCATAGCGGGCCGTGAGCGCCTCGGCGCCCATGACCACCACCGGCTCGCCGTGCGGCAACGTCTGCGCCTTGAGCTCTTCGCCTATGACCAGGCCCGACAGGTAGCTGGGCAGGGCTTCAGTGCCCATGCGGTTGAATAGAGACAGCGTGCGTGTGCTGAAGGCCGTGTTCAGCAGGCCGGGGCCGGCCAGCGCATGGGCCACGCCCCGCTCGAAAGCGGCGCTGTCCAGCGCGGGTTCGTCCTCGGGCAGCATGCGCGCGAGGATGGAATGCCGGCGCAGTAGCGCATACAGCTCGCCGGTCATCCAGGTCGAGAAATCCATTACCTTGCGGTCCGTGACGCTTACCCATTTGCTGTGCGTGCCAGGCAGCACCAGCCGGGCATGGTTGAGGCCCAGCAACTGCAGGGCGCCGAAGATCTGTGTTTCCTCGCCGCGCATGACGTCGGGCACGCCGGCCTTGTCAATGCTCAGGCCCGGCACGATGGCGATGCGGCCCGGCTCCACCCACTCAAGCGCGGCGGCAATCGCGTCAAAACCCGCGGGGCATGCGCAGTAGGGCGCTTCACGCCAGCCTTGTTTGCTGCCGGCCATGCCGGAGATCAGGCACAGCGTACCGGGCGTCATCCAGTCTCCAAAGCAGCTTTGAAAAACTTCGGGAAAGCCGCCGGCCTCTACCGTGAGGATGCCGCGCGGAAAGGCGCGTTCTTCAAGTGCGATGCCCTCGGCGCTGAGCAGCGCGCCGCGCAGCGACGAGCTGCCCCAGTCGACGGCTAGCAGGCGGCTCACAGCAAGGCCCTGACTTGTTCGGGGCGCGGCAGCGGCGCCACGGCGCCATAGCCTTGCACTGTGAGGGCGGCCGCCGCATTGGCGTAGCGTGTGGCGTCGAACACCGTGTCGCCCTGGGCGATGCGCGCCAGCAGGTTGCCGCAGAAGCAGTCGCCCGCGCCGGTGGCATCCACCAGCTTCACGCGGTGCACCGGCACGCGTTCACGCCGCGCGCCATCGCTAACCAGCGCGCCGTCGCCGCCCAGCTTGAGCACCACGGTTTTGGCGCCCAGGGCGTGGCCCCAGTCCACCACCTGGTCGGGGTCCGTCATGCCGTTGAGGGTGGTGATGTCTTCCAGGCTGGGCAGAAAGATGTCGCACAGCGACACGGCGTGGCGGGTGCAGGCCAGGGCACGGTCCAGCGGCCAGAGCTTGAGCCGCAGGTTGGAATCAAACGAGACAAGCGTGCCGGCCTCTTTGGCCAGCTTCATCGCGGCAAAAGCCGTGTCGCAGGCGGTCGCGGAAATTGCCAGCGAAATGCCCGAGACGTGCAGCACCCTGGCCTGGCGCACGGCTTCTGCCGCGCCGGCCTCCCGCAGCCAGGCCGGCGTCATGCGGCTGGCCGCTGAGCCCGCGCGCAGGTAGCTGAACTCGTGCCCCTTGGGGCCGTGGGTGACGAAGTAAAGGCCGGTGCTGGCCTCGCTGTCCTGCTGGACGGCTTGTGTGGAGACGTTTTCGGCGGCCCACAAGGCCATCAGCGACTGGCCGAAGGTGTCGCTGCCCAGGCGGGTCAGATAGGCGGTGCTGGCGCCGGCGCGCGCGGCGGCGATCACGGCATTGCTGGTGTCGCCGCCAAAGCCCTGCAGGTAGTTGGGCTGGCCGGCGGTGGTCTGGTTGAACTCCACCATGGCTTCGCCGAGCGCGACGACATCGAATTTTCTGGCTTGCATTGGGTTTCCTGGCTTCTTCCGCCGTCTTCCGGCATCCCGGCGCGGGCTTTTTCAGGGAAGAAAAACCGGGAAAAATACGCCGCGCCTCAAACCACTATGGTACCCGCCGCCTGCGCGCGGCCCGGTACCCGCCTTGTACCCGGCTCAGTGGTTGTCGCGCGGCACAAACGCCCCGCGTTTGCCGACCAGGAAATCCAGGTCCACGCCTTCATCGGCCTGCAGCACGTGGTCGATGTAGAGCTTCCAGTAGCCCGAATTCAGCGGGGGCTGCGGCGGCTTCCAGCCGGCCATGCGTTTGGCGAGTTCTTCGTCGCTCACATGCAGGTGCAGGCGGCGATTCGGTACGTCGAGCTCGATGATGTCGCCGTTCTGCACCAGGGCCAGCGGGCCGCCGGCCGCGGCTTCGGGCGCGGTGTGCAGCACCACGGTGCCGTAGGCCGTGCCGCTCATGCGCGCATCGCTGATGCGCACCATGTCGGTGATGCCCTTGCGCAGCACCTTGGGCGGCAGCGGCATGTTGCCGACCTCGGCCATGCCGGGGTAGCCCTTGGGGCCGCAGTTTTTCAGCACCATCACGCAGTTTTCGTCGATGTCCAGGTTTTCGTCGTCAATGCGCGCGTGGAAGTCTTCAATGGTTTCAAACACCACGGCCCGGCCTTTGTGCACCATGAGCGCCGGCGTGGCCGCGCTGGGCTTGATGACGGCGCCGCGCGGCGAAAGGTTGCCGCGCAGCACAGCGATGCCGGCCTTGTCCTTGAAGGGCGCGGACAGCGGCTTGATCACCTCGGTGTTGAAGTTTTCCGCGTCGGCGATGTTTTCACCAATGGTCTTGCCGTTGGCGGTGATGGCGCCAGTGTGCAGATGCTGTGCGATTTCCTTCATGACCACCGGCAGGCCGCCGGCGTAGCAGAAGTCTTCCATCAGGTATTTTCCCGAGGGCTGCAGGTTGACCAGGCAGGGCAGCTCGCTGGCGAGACGGTCGAAGTCGTCCACCGTGAGCTCCACGCCTATGCGCCTGGCGATCGCGATCAGGTGGATCACCGCGTTGGTCGAGCCGCCTATCGCAGCCAAGGTCTTGATGGCGTTTTCAAACGCCTGGCGCGTGAGGATTTTCGACAGCGTGAGGTCTTCGTGCACCATCTCGACGGCGCGGCGGCCGGCCATGCGGGCCAGCACATTGCGCCGGCCGTCCACCGCCGGATAGGCGGCGTTGCCCGGCAGGCCTATGCCCAGCGCTTCGACCATGCTGGCCATGGTCGAGGCCGTGCCCATGGTCATGCAGTGGCCGTGGCTGCGGTGCATGCAGCTCTCGGCTTCGAAAAATTCCTGGAGTTTCAGGGTGCCGGCGCGCACCTGCTCGCTCATGCTCCAGACGCCGGTGCCCGAGCCCAGCTCCTGGCCGCGCCATTTGCCGCTCAGCATGGGGCCGCCGCTGACGCCAACCGTGGGCAAGTCGACGCTGGAGGCGCCCATGACCAGCGCGGGGGTGGTCTTGTCGCAGCCCATCAGCAGCACCACGCCGTCAATGGGGTTGCCGCGTATGCTTTCCTCCACGTCCATGCTGGCCAGATTGCGGTACAGCATGGCGGTGGGGCGCAGCAGGGTTTCGCCCAGCGACATCACCGGGAACTCGAGTGGGAAGCCGCCGGCCTCGTAGACGCCTATCTTGACCTGCTCGGCAATCGTGCGGAAATGCGAGTTGCAGGGCGTCAGTTCGCTGAAGGTATTGCAGATACCGATAACCGGCCGGCCGTCGAACTGGTCGTGCGGAACGCCCTTGCCCTTGACCCAGCTGCGGTAGGCAAAGCCGTCGCGGTCCTGGCGGCCGAACCACTGCTGGCTGCGTAGTTCATGGGCGGGTTTTTTCTTGGGTGGTGTGCTCATGCGGGAAAGTCCTTAATTCGTCAAACATATTATCGTCATACCATTGACCTGACTATCTTAGTGAAAACCATGATCGCAGGAGCCCCGCCCAGTGTCCGTTCCGTCCAGCCGTCCCCACATCCTTACCGTCGCCAAGCTCCCGCCCTTTCTGATGGAGCCGCTGCGGGCGGCTTATGAGGTCCATGACAGGCTGCATGAGGGCGACCCCGCGGCCTTCGCCAGGGTCGCGCCGCTGGTGCGCGGCATTGCCGGGGGCGGGGAGTCCAAGGTGCCGAGTTCGCTGATGGACCAGTTGCCCGCGCTGGAAATCGTTTCCATCATGGGGGTGGGCTATGACGGCGTGGACGTTCCCGCCGCGCTGCAGCGGCGCATTCCGGTCACCCACACGCCCGGCGTGCTCAACGACGAGGTGGCGGACCTGGCCATAGGCCTGATGCTGTCGGTGGCGCGCCGCATCCCGTTGGCGGACCGTTATGTGCGCGCCGGGCGCTGGGCCAAGGAAGGGCCCATGCCGCTGGCGCGCAAGGTCTCGGGTGCGCGCCTGGGCATCGTCGGCCTGGGCCGCATAGGCCAGGCCATCGCGAGCCGGGCCGAAGCCTTCGGCATGTCGATTGCGTACACCGGCCGCAGCGCCAAGGCGGAACTCGCTTACACCTTTTACCCCACGGCACAGGCGCTGGCCGCGCAGGTGGATTTCCTCATCGTGATCACGCCGGGCGGCGCCGGCACGCGCCACCTGATCAATGCCGAGGTGCTCAAGGCTCTGGGGCCTGAGGGCTACCTGATCAATGTGGCGCGCGGTTCGGTGGTCGATGAGGCGGCATTGGTTGACGCGCTGCAGCAGGGCGTGATCGCCGGCGCGGCGCTCGATGTGTTCGAAAAAGAACCGAATCCCAGCGAGGCGCTCTGGTCCATGGACAACGTGGTGCTGACGCCGCACATGGCCAGCGGCACGGTGCAGACGCGCCACGCCATGGCCAAACTGGCGGTCGACAACCTGCGCGCGCATTTTGCCGGGCAAGCCCTCTTTACCCCGGTGCCGGAATGGCATTGAATCCACCTTGGACTTGGTTCCGAGGTCGGGATGCTCCGGGTTTTCCATAAAAGATCAGGGGGTTAATCATCATATGATAACAATGCGTCCAAGAGCGCAAGGCGCCGAGTTTTTGCAGTTCAACAACCCACCCGCAGAGGAGACAAGACACATGAGACTCAAGACAATCCTGGCCGCCGCGATGGTCGCGGCAGGCCTCATATCGGCGGGGCAGGCCTCCGCCCAGGAAAAACTCACCGTCTGGTGGGTCAAGGGCTTTTACAAAGCCGAAGACGATGCGCTCTTCGCCGCGATCAAGAAGTACGAGGAAAAACACAAGGGCGTGAAGGTCGAGCTCTCGCAGTACCCCGTGCAGGACATGATCCCAAAAACCGTCGCAGCACTCGACTCCGGCAGCCCGCCCGACGTGGCCTATGCCGACGTCTATGACTTCCAGGTCGCCGGCAAGTGGGCCTTCGACGGCAAGCTTGAAGACATCAGCAGCGTGATCAACCCCATGCGCGCGCGTTTCGCGCCCAACACGGTGGAGACGGCCTTTCTCTATAACGACGCCACCAAGACGCGGGCTTACTACGCCTTCCCGATGAAGCAGCAGACCATGCACATCGAGTACTGGGTGGACATGCTCAACGAGGCCGGCTTCAAGGAATCGGACATTCCCACCGGCTGGAAGGACTATTGGTCCTTCTGGTGCGACAAGGTGCAGCCCGCGCATCGCCAGAAAACCGGCAACCGCACTTTCGGCATAGGCCAGCCCCTGGGCGTGGATTCCAGCGACTCGTTCTATTCCTTCCTGACCTTTATGGACGCCTACAACGTCAAGCTGGTGAACGACAGCGGCAAGCTGCTGGTCGATGATCCACAGGTGCGTACGGGCCTGATCAGCGCGCTGACGGACTACACCCAGCCCTACGCCAAGGGTTGCACGCCGCCCTCGTCCACCAGCTGGAAGGACCCGGACAACAACGTCGCTTTCCACAACAAGACCACCATCCTGACCCATAACGCCACGATTTCCATCGCGGCGAAATGGCTGGACGACATGAACAACGCGTCGCTCAAGCCGGAAGAGCGCGAGACCGCGAAAAAGAACTACACCGAGCGCATCCGCACGGCGGGCTTCCCGAACAAGCCCGACGGCAGCAAGATGGTTTACCGCGCCGCCGTCAAGGTGGGTGTGGTGTTCAACCAGGCCAAGAACAAGGCCCGCGCCAAGGAGTTCGTGTCCTTCCTGATGCAGGAAGAGAACCTCACGCCTTATGTGGAAGGCTCGCTGGGCCGCTGGTTCCCGGTGACCAAGACCGCGCAGCAGCGTCCGTTCTGGAAAGCCGATGCGCACAGGCTGTCGGTCTACAACCAGTTCACCGCCGGAACCGTCAACTTCGAGTTCACCAAGAACTACAAGTTCACCATCCTGAACAACGAGAACGTCTGGGCCAAGGCCGCCAACCGCGTGATCAATGAAAAGATGCCGGTGGACAAGGCCGTTGACGAAATGATCGCCCGCATCAAGACAGTGGCGAACTAAGCGCTGACCGACTGAAGAAAGCCGCGCCGCCTGTCTGGACTCCCGGACCGGCGGCGCGCGTCAACAAAGCAAAGCATGAGCACTGCAACCATTCAACAGGCCGCCCCTTCTGTGCGCGCCGAGCGCGCCGCCATGACTTCGTGGGAGAAGTGGGGACTCGCGCTGGTCGTTCCCTACCTGCTGATTTTTCTGGTTTTCGTGATCTACCCCGTGGGCTACGGCCTGTGGCTGGCACGCCATCCGGACAGCTATGTCAGGCTGTTCGCCGACCCGATCTTTTTCCGCTCACTGATCAACACGGTGGTGTTCATCGTCGTGGCGGTGAATCTCAAGATGGTGGTGGCGCTGTTCCTGTCGGGATTTTTCCTGAACACGCGCTGGTGGATCAAGGCGCTGTCGGTGATTTTTATCCTGCCCTGGGCCGTGCCCTCGATTCCGACCATTCTGTCGATGCGCTTCATGCTCAACCCCGAGTGGGGCGTCATCAATACCCTGATTTTCAAGGCCACGGGCATAGACGGCCCCAACTGGCTCAACGACCCGACGCTGGCCCTGTCGTTTTCCATGCTGGCGCACATCTGGAAGTCCTTGCCCTTCTGGACGCTGATCCTGCTGGCCGGGCGCATGGCGATTCCCGCCGAGCAGTATGAAGCGGCCTCGGTGGACGGCGCCACGGTCTGGCAGAAGTTCCGCTTCATCACCTGGCCGTCCATGCGCTCGCTGTACCTGACCTCAACCATCCTTTCCATGATCTGGACACTGGGCGACTTCAACAGCGTCTACCTGCTCACGGGCGGCGGACCGGCCGACCTCACGCATGTGCTGGCCACGCTGGGCATCCGCTACCTGCGGCTGGACCAGGTCGACCTGTCCCTGGCCTCCATCGTCGTGGCCTTGCCGCTGGTGCTGCCGTTGGTGTATTTCATGATGAAAAGGTTGTCCAAATGAGCCGCATCACGTTGCGTACGGTTACCCGGGAAGCCCGACTGCTGCTGGTCGGTATTCCGGTCCTGCTGTGGACGCTGATCCCGATTTACCACATGGTGCTGTTCGCGATCTCGCCGCGCAATGAAGCCACGACAGGGCGCCTCTGGCCCAAAAAACCCACGCTCGACAATTTCGAGACGGTGTTCTGGCAAAAGCATTTCTACCTTGACCACTTCTGGGAGCAACTGGGCAACTCGCTGGTGATCGCGCTGTCAGTGGGGGCGCTGACGCTGGTGGTTTCCACCACGGCGGCCTTTGCCATCAGCCGGCTCAAGGTGCGCGGAGGCCGCACGGTGATGAACATGGCGCTTTTCACCTACTTCATTCCCGCCGCTTTCCTGGCCGTTCCCATGTATAAGACCATGGGCAACTACGGCATGCTGAACCACCAGTGGTCGCTGATCCTGGCCATGGTGACCATCGCTTCGCCCTATTGCATCTGGGTGCTCAAGCAGGCCTCCGACAAGCTGCCCTACGAACTCGACGAGGCAGCCCGCATGGACGGCGCCACGGCCATGCAACTGTTCCGGCTGGTCTACCTGCCGCTCATGGTGCCCTCGCTGGTGGCGGTCGGCACCTATGCGCTGCTGCTGGCCTGGAACGAATACCTCTACGCCTTCCTGCTGCTGTCCAAGGACACCAGCGTGACGCTGGCGGTGGCCCTGGGCAATTTCCTCGCCGCCGACGACTCACCGTGGGAACTGCTGATGGCCACCGGCCTGATCTACGCGCTGCCACCGGCGGCGATTTATTACGCTTTCAAACGCTATATGGTGTCGGGCCTGACGGCCGGTGCCGTGAAGAGCTGACCTCGAGAAAAATACCATGGCATCTGTATCGTTTCGCAATATTGAAAAGGCCTTCGGCAAGGTCAAGATCATTCACGGCATCAGCTTCGACATCTCCGACGGCGAATTTGTCGTGCTGGTGGGCCCATCGGGTTGCGGCAAGTCCACGCTGCTGCGCATGCTGGCCGGGCTGGAGGAAATCAGCGGTGGCGAGATGTCGATCGACGGCAAGGTCATCAACGAACTCGACTCCAAGGACCGCGACATCGCGATGGTGTTCCAGAGCTATGCGCTTTACCCGCACATGACGGTGCGCGACAACATGGCTTTCAGCCTGAAGCTGCGCAAGGCCGATGCCGAACTCACCAACAAGCGCGTGGGCGACGCCGCTCGCATCCTGAACCTGGACCCGCTGCTGGATCGCTTTCCGCGCGAGCTCTCGGGCGGGCAGCGCCAGCGCGTGGCCATGGGGCGGGCCATCGTGCGCGACCCCAAGGTCTTCCTGTTCGACGAGCCGCTGTCCAACCTGGATGCCAAGCTGCGCGTGGCCATGCGCGCCGAAATCAAGGCCCTGCACCAGCGCCTGAAAACCACCACGGTCTACGTCACGCACGACCAGATCGAGGCCATGACCATGGCCGACCGCATCGTGGTCATGCACGACGGCATCATCGAGCAGATAGGCACGCCGCTGGAGCTGTTCGACCGCCCCGGCAACCTGTTTGTCGCGCAATTCATAGGCTCGCCGGCCATGAATGTCCTCAAAGGCGTTTTGCGCAAGGAGGGCGGCCGGGCCTGGGTTGAGGCCGAGGGCCACCAGTGGCCCATAGGCCAGATTGCCCAGGCGCAGGACGGCCAGCCCGTGCACTACGGCGTGCGGCCCGGCGACCTGTCGCTGTCCGCCACGGGGCAGGGCATTCCGGCCAGGGTCATTGTGGTGGAGCCCACCGGCGCCGAGACCGAGTTGCTGCTCGAGGTGGGCGGCGCGAAGATCATCGTGGTGATGCACGGCCGCACGGCGGTGCGCCCCGACGACATCGTGCACCTGGACATCGCGGCCGGCAAGACCCATGTGTTTGACGATGCCAGCGGCGTCCGCCTGGATTGAGGGCGTCCATGGTTCTGAACTCCTTCAGGCTTGACGGGCGCCTTGCGCTGGTGACCGGCTCTTCGGGCGGCATTGGCTTTGCATTGGCGCGCGGCCTGGGGCAGGCGGGAGCCACCCTGGTGCTCAACGGCCGCGACGGCGCGAAGCTGGAGCAGGCGGCCGGCGTGCTGCGCGAAGAGGGCCTCGTCGTCCATACACGCGGTTTTGACGTCACCGATGCCGCCGCAGTGCAGGCGGCGGTGGAGGACATCGAGGGCACGCTGGGCGGCATAGACATTCTCGTCAACAACGCCGGCATGCAAAGGCGCATGGCCCTGCAAGACTTCCCCGCGCAGGACTGGCATGAGTTGATGCGCACCAATGTCGACAGCGTCTTTTTTGTCGGGCAGGCGGTTGCCCGGAAAATGATCACGCGCGGCAGGGGCAAGATCATCAACATCTGCTCGGTGCAGAGCGAGCTTGGGCGGCCCAACATCGCGCCCTATATGGCCAGCAAGGGCGCGGTCAAGATGCTGACCAAGGGCATGGCGATCGACTGGGGCCCTCACGGCATTCAGGTCAACGGCCTCGGGCCCGGCTACTTCAAGACCGAACTCACGGAAAAGCTCGTGGCCGACGAACAGTTCAGTGCCTGGCTCACGGGGCGCACGCCCAGCAGGCGCTGGGGCGACGTGGCCGAACTGGCCGGCGCGGCTGTGTTCCTGGCCAGCGATGCCTCCAGCTTTGTCAACGGCCATGTTTTATATGTCGACGGTGGGGTGACGGCGACTTTGTGACGCCGCCGTCCCGCGCAACCAGGGAGAAATATCATGCGTGGACTTGTCTGTCATGCGCCCCTAGACCTGCGCCTTGACGCGCTGGACACCGAAACCCTGGGTCCGCAGCAGCTGCGTGTGCGGGTGGCCTATGGCGGCATTTGCGGCTCGGACCTGCATTACTTCCAGCACGGCGGCTTCGGCACGGTCCGCATCAAGGAGCCCATGGTGCTGGGCCATGAAGTGTCGGGCGTGGTCGAGGCCGTGGGCAGCGAGGTCAGCGGCCTGCGCGCCGGCCAGCGTATCGCGATTTCCCCTTCGCGGCCTTGCGGCGTTTGCCGCTTTTGCCAGCAGGGCTTGCACAACCACTGCATGGACATGCGTTTTTACGGCAGCGCGATGCGCTTTCCGCACATCCAGGGCGCTTTCCGCGAAACCCTGGTCATCGAGGTCGCCCAGGCGCATCCCGTGGCCGACGACCTGCCGCTGTCCGAGGCCGCGCTGGCCGAGCCCCTGTCGGTTGGTCTGCACGCGATTTCGCGCGCCGGCTCGGTATTCGGCAAACAGGTGCTGGTCACCGGTTGCGGCCCCATAGGCGCCTTGCTGATCGCCGGCCTGCGCCGCGCGGGCGCGGCCCGCATCGTGGCGGCCGATATCGCCGAGCTTCCCCTGGCCTGTGCCAAAAAGATGGGCGCCGACCAGACCATCAACCTGGCCCAGGAGCCGGACGGCCTGGCGGCCTTCGCCGCCGGCAAGGGGCAGTTCGATGTGATGTTCGAGGCCTCGGGCAATGAGAAAGCCCTGGTCGCAGGTCTGGATGTGGTGGCGCCGCGCGGCGTCATTGTGACGGTGGGCCTGGGCGGCAATGTGTCGCTGCCGCTCAACACCCTGGTCGCCAAGGAGCTGGAGCTGCGCGGCACCTTCCGCTTTCACCCCGAATTCGCCGTGGCGGTGGCCTTCCTGAACCAGCGCCTGATAGACGGCCGGCCCGTCATCACCGACATCGTCGCCTTCGAGCAGGCCACGCATGCCTTTACACTCGCCGGCGACAAGCGCCAATCCATGAAAGTGCAGATCGCCTTTGGCGGCGAAGCTTCATGAAGCGCCTGCTTTTTATCGCCATTCACCGGAGTCCCTTGTGACGGTTTTTTCCAAAGTCATTCTTTACACCGATACCGACGGCCGGGCCAGATTCCGCGAAGAGGCCGTCCCGCTGGGCGAAGGCTCGCCGCAGGCCATGCTGTCGGAAGTGTTCGCTTCGGGCGGTTACCAGCTGCGCCACAGCCCTTTGGGCTTTCGCAGCCAGTTCCATTGCACGCCGAATCCGCAATGGGTGTTCATCCTGGGCGGCGAGATGGAAATCGGCCTGCAGGGCGGGGTCTCGCGCATCTTCAAGCCGGGCCAGCATTTCTACTCGGCCGACGTGCTGCCGGCCGGCGCCACCTTCGACCCGGCCCTGCACGGCCACTGGAGCCGCCAGGTGGGGCCGGACCCGCTGGTCACGCTGTTTGTGCGGGGCTGAAGGCGCGCCATGGCCACCATGAAAAACGTCCACGGCAACACGGTAGACCATATCGGGGAAGCCATCGTCGCGGGCCGTTATGCCGCCGGCATGTCCATGCCGCCGGAGCCGGTGCTCTGCGAGGAACTGGGCGTGAGCCGCACGGTGGTGCGCGAAGCGGTCAAGTCGCTGATTGCCAAGGGGCTGGTCACCACCGGCCCCAAGGTCGGCACCCGCGTGCTGACCGAGGAGCACTGGAACTGGTTCGACCCCGACGTCATCGCCTGGAAGGCCAAGGCCGGCATCACGCCCGAATTTTTGCGCGACCTGCTGGAGCTGCGGCGCCTCGTGGAGCCCGCCGCCGTGCGCATGGCTGCGGAGCGCGCCACCGCGCAAGAGATCGCCGAGATCGAGGACGCCTATGCCGGCATGAAGCGCGCCGTGGAAGGCGGCGGCGACTACGTCACCTACGACCTGCGTTTTCACCAGGGCCTGCTGCGCTCCGCGCACAACCGCATGCTGATCCAGATGAGCAAGGCGTTGAGTGCCTTGCTGCGCACCAGCTTTGAAATTTCCACCATCCGCAAGGACGGCCCCAAGCGTTCATTGCCGCTGCACCGGGCGGTGCTGGACGCGGTGATCGCCCGCAACCCGGCCAAGGCCGAAAAGGCGATCCTGGTATTGATCGACGGCGCACGCGAGGATATCGAGCTGGTGCTCGGCTCGCGGCGGCGTTTGCCTAAATTGAGTAATCCGGCCAAGCAGCTTAAAGCGGCGGCCTGAGCGTCTTTTTCTTGGCGTCTTAGCGGCGCTGCATGTCGCCGGACAGGACCACGTGGTGTCCCTGGCGAACCGCCACTTCTTCGACCAGCGTGCGCGCAACGCTGTCCGCTGAAATGGACTGGTAGTTCAGCGGTATCACGCGGCTGAGGCGTTTTGAAAGATTGATCGCCAGCTTTTCACCGCCGCGCAAGGGCTGGCCCAGCGATTCCCGGTCGCCCGCCAGAAATGACGGCCGCACCACCACCAGCGTGGCAAAACCGAGCTGCGAGAGCGCTTGCTCGGCCTCGCCCTTGACGCGGGTGTAGAAGAGCATGGAATGCGGATCGGCGCCCATGGCGCTGACCAGGCCCAGGCGCGTGGCGCCGGCATTACGGCCGGCACGGGCCACGGCCAGCACGGCGTCGAAATCCACCGCCCTGAAGGCCGCGCGGCTGCCGGCGGTTTTGATGGTGGTTCCCAGCGCGATGAAGACGTCGTTTACCGGCGGGGCCTTGAAACCGGCAAAAGAGTCGACTAAATGCACAACCAGCCGGCTGTCGTGCCGGGCCGGTGCGCGGCGGCCCACGCAGTGGAGCGCCGAATAGCGTTTATCGGCCAGTAAAAGGTCCAGGACCGCCCGGCCGACGAGGCCCGTTGCCCCGGCCACCAGAGCCACCCGCGCCGCCGCCGGAGCGGTTGCCGCGGTAGTTGCCCCGGTTGCCGCCCGTGGGCTGGCCGGAGGAGGGGAAGCCTGAGGAGGCGTGGCTGGCGGGTTGGCGGTCGTCGAAGTCATTGCGTGGCTCCCTGGACTCGTTGCGGGGTGCGCGCGGCTGCAGCTCGTCGCGCTGGCGTGGCGCCTGGGCCTGCCGTGGCGGCTGGCCGTTCTGGGAATAACCCGAAGCCTGGCGCGGCTGGCCGGGATTGGGGGTGCGCGGGCCGCGGCCGCTGCCGCCGCCATTGCCACCACCACCATTGCCACCGCTGGCGGGGCCGCGTCCGCGCGCGCCGCCATTGCCGCCACCGTTGCCGCCGCCTGCGCCACGCGCGGGCTGGGCGCCCTTGCTGTCGCGGATGCGTTGCATCATCTCGGTGCGGGCGGCCTTGGCGGCGGCCTGCATCACTTCGCGGCTAGGCGGCTTGCCCAGGCCGCCCCAGATGGTCTGGCGGCCCATGGCCAGCGGCTCGGCGCGTTCGCCGGGCTCGGCTTCAAAACCGGGGACGATGATTTTTTCGATGTTCTGCTTGGTGAAGCGCTCGATGTCCTGCATGAAGCCTTCCTCATCGAGGCAGACCAGGCTGACGGCTTCGCCGCTGTTGCCCGCGCGGCCGGTGCGGCCAATACGGTGCACATAGTCTTCGCTGACGTTGGGGATTTCGTAGTTGACCACGTGCGGCAACTCGTCAATGTCGATGCCGCGGGCGGCGATGTCGGTGGCCACCAGCGCGCGTATCGTGCCGCTCTTGAAGTCGGCCAGCGCCTGTGTGCGGGCCGTCTGGCTCTTGTTGCCGTGCAGCGCCATCGCGGGGATGCCGTGCTTTGTCAGGTGCTCGGCCACGTTGTTGGCGCCGAACTTGGTGCGGGTGAACACCAGCACCTGGCTCCAGTTGTGTTCGTTGATGATGTGGGTCAGCAGCGCTTTCTTCTTGCTGCGGCCCACGGGGTGTATGGTCTGCGTGATGCGCTGCACCGTGGTGTTGCGCGGCGTGACCTGGATGGATTCGGGGTTCTTGAGCAGGCCGTTGGCCAGCTCGCGGATTTCATCGCTGAAGGTCGCGCTGAACAGCAGCGACTGCTTTTGCTTGGGCACCAGGGCCAGCACCTTCTTGATGTCATGGATGAAGCCCATGTCCAGCATGCGGTCGGCTTCGTCCAGCACTAGGATCTGCACCTGGCTCAGGTCCAGCGTGCCTTGGCTTGCATGGTCCAGCAGGCGGCCGGGGGTGGCGACCAGGATGTCCACGCCGCGGCGCAGTTTTTCAATCTGGGCGCCCATGCCCACGCCGCCGAACATCACCATGGAGGTGAGGTCGGTGTATTTGCCGTAGGTGCGCACGCTTTCCTCGACCTGGGCCGCGAGTTCGCGGGTGGGGGTCATGATCAGGGCTCGCACGGCGTTGACGCCCCGGCGATTGGTCAGGCGCGGCTCGGTAGATAGGCGCTGCAGCAGGGGCAGCGTGAAAGCCGCGGTTTTGCCGGTGCCGGTCTGGGCGCCGCCCAGCAGGTCGATACCTTTGAGCACGGCGGGGATCGCTTGTGCCTGGATGGGGGTGGGGGTGTCGTAGCCCTGCTCAAGCACGGCCTTCAGAATGGCCGGGGCCAAATTCAATTCTTCAAATGTCATGATGTGGCGCCGTAGGGCGCTTTGGATCGGCCTGTTGGGCGCCCTGCTGGAGGGCAACCCGCCAGTCAAAGGCAGATGGGGTCAGAAAGTGGGCCGAAAACATCATAAGCAGCCACTTGAAGCGGTACCCGGATGTGCCCAAATGTTGAAGGCAACTGGAGCCAGCAACCCCTGTATTGTCGCACAGCAACGATAATGGGGCATTCACGCAGAAAAACACGCCCCTTCAAAAGGCGTTGGCGCCCCGGCGCGGCGTGTCGTTCCAGCCCGCAAGAAAGCCTGCCGATAGCCTGTAAAAATAGCATTTACAGGTGGCAAGCAGTCCGTTTTCCTGCATTGTTTTTTCATTTTTACCAAAGTAAATCCTGATGGCTCAGTACGTTTTCACCATGAACAAGGTCGGCAAGATCGTGCCGCCCAAGCGCCATATCCTCAAGGAGGTGTCGCTCAGCTTCTTCCCGGGCGCCAAGATCGGCGTGCTGGGCACCAACGGTTCCGGCAAGTCCACGCTGCTCAAGATCATGGCCGGCCTGGACAAGGAAATCGAGGGCGAAGCTACCCCCATGCCGGGCCTGAACATCGGCTACCTGCCGCAGGAGCCCAAGCTGGATCCCGAGCACACGGTGCGCGAGAGCGTGGAAGCCGGCATGGGCGCGGTGTTTGCCGCCAAGGCCCAGCTGGAGGCCGTGTACACGGCCTACGGCGAGCCCGATGCCGATTTCGATGCGCTGGCCGCCGAGCAGGCCCGCCTGGAAGCCATCATCGCCACCGCCGGCACCGATTCCGAGCACCAGCTCGAGATCGCCGCGGACGCGCTGCGCCTGCCGCCCTGGGACGCCAAGATCGGCGTGCTCTCGGGCGGTGAAAAACGCCGCGTCGCCCTGTGCAGCCTGCTGCTGTCCAAGCCTGACATGCTGCTGCTCGACGAACCTACCAACCACCTGGACGCCGAATCGGTGGACTGGCTGGAGCAGTTCCTGCAGCGCTTTTCGGGCACCGTGGTGGCCATCACCCACGACCGCTACTTCCTGGACAACGCCGCCGAGTGGATCCTGGAACTGGACCGCGGCCACGGCATTCCCTGGAAGGGCAACTACAGCAGCTGGCTGGACCAGAAGGGCGAGCGCCTGGCGCAGGAGCAAAAGGGCGAGGAAGCCCGCGCCAAGGCCCTGAAGAAGGAACTCGAATGGTCGCGCCAGAACCCGAAAGCGCGCCAGGCCAAGAGCAAGTCGCGCCTGGCCCGTTTCGAGGAACTGTCCGACTACGAATACCAGCAGCGCAACGAAACCCAGGAAATCTTCATTCCCGTGGCCGAGCGCCTGGGCAATGAGGTCATCGAGTTCAAGAACGTCAGCAAGTCCTTCGGCGACCGCCTGCTGATCGACAACCTGAGCTTCCAGGTGCCCGCGGGCGCCATCGTCGGCATCATCGGCCCCAACGGCGCGGGCAAGTCAACGCTGTTCAAGCTGATCGCCGGCAAGGAGCAGCCCGACAGCGGCGAAGTCGCCATCGGCAAGACCGCGCGCATGGCCTTCGTTGACCAGCACCGCGACGACCTGGCCAATGACAAAACCGTCTGGGAAGACATCTCAGGCGGCCTGGATATGCTGACCGTCGGCAAGTTCACGATGCCCAGCCGTGCCTACGCCGGCCGTTTCAACTTCAACGGCGCCGACCAGCAAAAGCGCGTCGGCATGCTGTCGGGCGGCGAGCGCGGGCGTCTGCACCTGGCCAAGACCTTGATCGCGGGCGGCAACGTGCTGATGCTTGACGAACCCTCGAACGACCTGGACGTGGAAACCCTGCGCGCGCTCGAAGACGCCTTGCTCGAATTCGCCGGCTCGGTGCTGGTGATCAGCCACGACCGCTGGTTCCTGGACCGCATCGCGACCCACATCCTGGCCGCCGAAGGCGACAGCCAGTGGACCTTCTTCAACGGCAATTACCAGGAGTACGAAGCCGACAAGAAGAAACGTTTGGGTGAAGAGGGTGCAAAACCCAAGCGCGTGCGCTTCAAGGCTTTGCACTAGGCTTGGGGAGCGTGGCCATGACAGACCAGGAGGTTCTGGACAAAACCCGCTTGTGGCTGGAAAAAGCCGTGATCGGGCTCAACCTGTGCCCGTTTGCCAAGGCGGTTTATGTCAAGAACCAGGTGCGCCTGGTGGTCAGCCATGCCCGGCATGCGGATGACCTGCTGGAGGAGCTGGACCGCGAGCTGGACCTGTTGGTCGCCACGCCGGCCGAAGAGGTCGACACCACGCTGCTGATCCATCCCACGCTGTTCGAGGACTTCCTGGACTTCAACGATTTCCTGGAAATTGCCGAAGGCGTGGTGGACGAGCATGGGCTGGAGGGCGTGATTCAGTTGGCCAGTTTTCACCCGCGTTTCCAGTTTGAGGGCACCGAGCCCGAGGACATCGGCAACTACACCAACCGCGCGCCTTTTGCCATCCTGCATTTGCTGCGCGAGGACAGCGTGGAACGGGCCGTGGAGGCCTTTCCCGAGGCCGAAGCGATTTTTGAGCAGAACATCCAGGTGCTCGAAAAACTGGGCCACCAGGGATGGAAGGCGCTGGGCCTGTAGCCTTCCGGTCGCAGCTCGCTATTTGGGCAGATACTGCTTGAGCACCGCCTGCAGCTGGGCGAAATTAAAGGGCTTGGTCACATAGGCGCTGGCGCCCAGGCGCAGGGCTTCCTCGAGCCGCTCTGACTCGGCGCTGGCCGACAGGAACACCAGAGGCACCTGGCTGAGCGCGCGGTCCGCTTGCAGCGCGGCCAGCACCTCAATGCCGCTCATCTGCGGCATCATCACGTCGCAGAAAATCAGGTCCGGCCGCTGCTCACGGGCCAGCTGCAGGCCGGCGCCACCGTCCGCCGCTCCCAGGCCTTCGTGGCCCTCGAGCCGGACGAAGCGCAGCAGGTTGTCCCGGATATGGGACTCATCTTCAATCACCAGAATGCGCGCCATTGTTCTTTCGTAGCGAAGGCCCCGGCTGTCATTGTTAGGGGGCGGATTTCCCTGAGCCGCCAGGCCGCGGGCTGCACCGCTGGCCTGGCCTGATGCCCATCTTATAGCCTTGCTCCGGTTTTGGGCCGGTTTTCACCGCCTTAAATCGTGACGGTGAATCGCGTACCCTGGCCTACCATGCTGGCGACCTCTATACGGCCGCCATGCAGGTCGACGGAATTTTTCACGATGGCCAGCCCCAGGCCCGTGCCCTGGATCTCCCCGACATTGCTGGCGCGGTGGAACCACTCGAACAGGTGGGGAAGTTCTTCGGCCGGAATGCCTATGCCCTGGTCCGACACCTCAAAAATCACCCGTCCCTCCGACGAAGAGACCCGAAACAGGATTTTCCCGCCCTGTGGCGAGTATTTGATGGCGTTGGACAGCAGGTTGCCGAAAATATGGCGCAGCAGCTTTTCATCAAAAAACCCGACCGCCGGACTGGCCTCGAATTCCAGGGCCAGCTCGCAGCCCGCTTCCGAGTGCTGGATGCGGGCGTCCTCGATCAGGTCCTGGCAAAGTACCTGGAGGTCGACCTGCGCAGGCTGGAACTCCAGCATCTGCGCCTCCACCTTGCCCAGCAGCAACACGCGGTCCAGCATCTGGGTCATGCGCCGCACGCCGGTTTCTATGGTGGCGATGACGTCGGCTTTTTCGGGCCCAGGCAGCCGGTCGCCGTAGTGCTTGAGCAGCTCTGCCGACGACAGGATGAAGGCCAGCGGCGTGCGGAATTCATGCGAGGCCACCGAGATGAAGCGAGACTTCATGTCATTGAGCTCGGTCTGCCGCTGCAGGGTCTGGCGCTGCGTGAGTTCAGCCTGCAGGCGGGCCGTGGCGTCCACCACGAAGATCAGCGTCGCCTCGCGCTTGCCCCATTCGATCTTCACGGCGGAAAGCTCCAGCGAGCGCACCTCGCCGGACTGGGTGATGACGCGAAAGCTGTACATCGAGTCCACCTCGTCGCCGCGCAGGCGCCGCTCATGGCGCTCGCGCATCACCGGCAAGTCCTCGGGGTGGACCGTCGCCGTGTAGGGCTGGGACAGCAGATATTCGCGCGGATGGCCCACGATGCGCTCCAGGCTGGGGTTCACGAACACCATGCGGTCGTCCTGTACCACCACCACGCCGACACCGACGTTTTCAATCACCGTGCGGTAGCGCTCTTCCGATTTGCGCAGCTCGTCCAGCGCCTGGTAGCGCTCGATCGCGCTGCTCACGTGGTTGGCGACAAACGAAAGGATGTCGGCGTCCGTGTCGCTGTATGCCACGCCCGGTTCATAGCCCTGTACCGCCAGCACGCCGCCTATGGCGCCGCGTATGTGCATGGGCACGCCCAGCCAGGAACTGAAGGTCATGTCGCCGCTGCCTTCGGTCACCTGGCCGCCGGCTTCCAGCAGCTTGAGCCGCGCGGCGTCGATGATCTGCGGCCGGCCGGTGCTCAGCACGAACTCGGTCAGCCCGCGCCGGTAGGGCACATTGCTGCGCTGCAGCGTGTCGCCGTCGCGCTCGTCCACGTAGTAGGGGAAATCCTTGCGCTGCTTTTGCGCGTCGTAGAGGCACACATAGCAGTTCTTCGCGTACAGCAGCTCGCCCAGCAGGCCGTGCACCGACTGCAGGAAATCGTAGAAGGAAAGGTCCGCCGCCGCTCGTTCGGCGATGCGGTAAAACACCCGCTGCAGGGTTTCGGCCTTTTTCTGCTCCCGTGCCTCGGCCTGCAGTTCGCGGGTGCGCTGCTCCAGCCACAAGGTGGCCGAGGTTTCCTGCTTCTGCTTTTCAAGCTGCAGGTCCCGGTAGTCGGCCTGCAGCGCCTGGTATTGCTGTTGCAGCTGCTGGAGCTGGCGTTGCAGGTCGGCGTCAGACGGCATGGCGCGGCTTTCGTGCTCGGGTGGAAAGACGGCCGCCCGGGTCGGGGCCGCCACGCCTCATTATGTGGCTTTCAGGCCGAGCCCAGCCCGTCCACTGTCTGGAACATGGCCTGGCGCGCCTGCGCGATGATCTGGGTACGCCATTCGTCGGTATCGATATAAAAGGCGTTCATCATCTGGCGTTTGATCGCCGCTTGCACCTCGGGTGGCGTCCCGGGGTGCTTGTGCAGCCAGTGATCGGCGCGCAGGGCGGCGATGATGTCGAGGATGGGCAGTGTGCCGTACTCCATGGCCATGCCGGTGTATTCGGCCTGCGGGCATTCGTCGTACACGGCGGTCCACATCAGTCCGGTGAGTTTTGCCGAGGTGGAGGAACCGTCGTAGAAAGAGGTCACGGGCGTCTCGCCGCCGCCGTCCCACCAGGCGCGTGCACGTGCCAGGACCTTGGCGTCGTTCTCACAGGCAAAAATGCGCTCGCCCAGCCCGCTGGGTCCCAGGCCCGTGTGCAGGTCCATCCAGGCGATGCGCCTGGCCTGCCGCCCGAAGGTGCGTAGCACTTCGCGCAGGGTCTGGTTGCTCCAGGTCGGCGCGGTGCCGCCGAAGAACATGCCGTCGGCATATTCATGCTGCCCTTGCGACACCGCCGCCTGGTAGCGCGCTACGCCGTGTGTGTCGATGTAGGCCGCGATGGATGCCTCGTTCCCGTCCGTGGGCGGCCATTGCGCGGGCAGCAGCAGGTCATGGACCTCGCGGTAGGCCTCGTTGACGGGCAGCGACTGGCCGAAGTCGTGGAAGTTGCGGTTCAGGTCCACATTCTCATGCGTGGTGCGCCGTGCGTACGAGAAGCCGTGGGGATTGAGTGCATGGATGTAGAGCACCGCGACGCCGCCGGCGCGGGCCTTGGCGCGCCACTCGGCATCGCACGCGGCATACACCTGCACGCCCGAGCCGCAATAGCCTTCGACGCCGTGGCAGGCGCTGCTGACGATGAAGAGGTGCTCGGCGTCGGGCGAACCGTCCAGGGCCACGTCCATGGCCAGGGTTTCGCCGTCGCGGCCTTTAAGCGGGTGTTCGTAGGCGCGAAGTGCCATGCCGGCGGCGCCGGCCGCCTCAAGGAATTTGGCGCGCGCAGCCGCGTAGCTGGCCGAAAAAGCCGCGTGTGGGTTCATGGTGATGTTGGCGTGGTCAGGATTCAGGCCCTGGCGGCCGTGCCCAGCCAGCGTGTGGCCAGCTGGACCCAGTAGGTGCCGCCCAGGGGAATGAGGTCGTCGTTGAAGTCGTAGCTCGGATTGTGCAGCGTGCAGGGCCCCTCGCCGTGGCCCATGTCGCGGTGAGCACCGTCGCCGTTGGAGATAAAGCAGTAGGCGCCGGGTTTGGCCTGCAGCATGTAGGCAAAGTCTTCCGCGCCCATGGTGGGCTCCTGCGCCAGCACATTGGCCGGGCCCACGATGTCGCTCATGACTTGGCGCGCGAACTCTGCCTCGGCGGCGCTGTTCACGGTGGGCGGGTAGTTGCGATGGAATTTGAACTCGCAGCGCGCCTCGAAGGCGGCGCAGGTGTGTTCGGCGACTTCCTTCATGCGCCTTTCAATCAGGTCCAGCACCTCGATGCTGAAGGTGCGCACCGTGCCCTGCAGTTCGCAGGAGTCGGGCACCACGTTGGTGGCCTCGCCGGCGTGGATCATGGTCACCGAGATGACGCCCGCGTCCACGGGTTTTTTGTTGCGGCTGATGATGTTCTGGAAGCCCTGCACCATCTGGCAGGCCACCGGTACCGGGTCTATGCCGTTGTGAGGCATGGCGGCATGGCTGCCCTTGCCGCGTATGGTGATCTTGAACTCATTGCTCGATGCCATCACCGGCCCCGCGCTGACCGCGAAGGTGCCCACCGGGGCGCCGGGCCAGTTGTGCATGCCGAAGACAGCCTCCATGGGGAACTTCTCGAACAGGCCGTCCCTGATCATCTCGCGCGCGCCGCCGCCGCCTTCTTCGGCCGGCTGGAAGATCAGGTAGACCGTGCCGTCAAAGTCCCGGTTCTGCGAGAAGTGGCGCGCCGCGGCCAGCAGCATGGCGGTGTGGCCGTCATGGCCGCAGGCGTGCATCTTGCCAGGCTGCGTGCTGGCGTGGGCAAAGGTGTTGAATTCCTGCATGGGCAGGGCGTCCATGTCGGCGCGCAGGCCCACGGCGCGGCCGCAGGCGCCGCCGTCACGCCCATGCACGATGCCCACCACGCCGGTGGTGCCCATGCCGCGGTGGATGGGGATGCCCCAGGATTCGAGTTTTTTCGCGACCACGTCGGCGGTGCGCACTTCCTGGAAACACAGCTCGGGGTGGGCGTGGATGTCGCGGCGCACGGCTGCGATGTCGGCCGCTCCGGCCAGGATGGAGTCAATGATTTTCATGGCGATGCCCCTAAAAGTACATGGTAACCAAGCCGGTTGCGCTTTGCATGACGGTGCCGAGTTCCCGGTATTTGTTCCCTAAATCCTGCCCTCTTCAACCGCATGGCAGGCCACGCGAACGCCTTCGAACTGCAGGAACTCCGGCCGTTCGCTGCGGCAGCGCGCGTCGGCGTGCGGGCAACGCGGGTGGAAGGTACAGCCGCCCGGCGGATTCAGCGGATTCGGCACCTCGCCCGAGACCGGCGTGCGGGCGCGGCCGGTGTCGTGCATCTTGGGGATGGCGTCCAGCAGCATGCGCGTGTAGGGATGGCGCGGCCTGTCGAACAGGCTGTGCTTGTCGGCCAGTTCTACTAGGCGCCCCAGGTACATCACGCCGACCTGGTCGCTGACATGGCGCACCACCGCCAGGTTGTGCGAGATGAAGAGGTAGGTCAGGCCCCGCGTGCGCTGCAGGTCCTTCATGATGTTGAGCACCTGCGCCTGCACGCTCACGTCGAGCGCCGAGGTGGGCTCGTCGCAGACCAGGAATTCGGGCTCGGTGGCCAGGGCGCGCGCGATGGAGATGCGCTGGCGCTGCCCGCCCGAGAACTGGTGCGGGTATTTGGTCATGTCCAGCGGCGACAGGCCCACCGACCTGAGCAGTTCGCCCACGCGTTCCTTGAGCGCGGGGCCGCCCTCCAGGAGGCCGTGCTCACGCAGCGGCTCGGCGATGATGTCCTCAATCGTCCAGCGCGGGTTCAGGCTGGCGTAGGGATCCTGGAAGATCATCTGGATCCGGCTGCGCAACTGCCGGCCGGCCGGCGTCTTGAACACCGCATGCGCGTCCTGGCCGTCGAAGTTCAGGCCGCCGCGCGTGGGCTCATACAGGCCCACCAGCAGGCGTGCCACGGTGCTTTTGCCGCAACCCGATTCACCGACCAGCGCCAGTGTCTTGCCTTTTTCAATCTCGAAACTCACACCGTCGACGGCTTTGAGCAGCAGCCGGGGCTTGCGCTCCAGCACACGGTTCAGCCAGGGCGGCGACACGTCGAAGGTCTTGGCCAGGTCATGGGCCCGGACCAGCGGAGCCTCCACGTTTTTTGCCGTGTCGCTCATACCGCCACCCCCGCATGCGCGTCATGCAGCCAGCAAGCGGCGCGTGTGGCGCCGGCCGGCATCAGGTCCGGCCTGTCCTGGCGGCAGCGGTCAAAAGCCTTGGGGCAGCGCGGGTTGAAGGCGCAGCCCTGCGGGATGGCGTTCAGGCGCGGCATGGCGCCGTCGATCTGGTAGAGGCGCTCGCGCTCCACCGTGATGTCGGGAATCGCCGCCATCAGACCCGCGGTATAGGGATGCGAGGGGTGGTTGATCACCTGATGCACCGGGCCTATCTCGGCAATGCGCCCCGCATACATCACGGCCACGCGGTCGCAGGTCTCGGCGATCACGCCCATGTCGTGGGTGATCAGCATCACGGCGGCGCCGCGCTGTTTGCAGATGTTTTTGAGCAGCGTGATGATTTGCGCCTGGATGGACACGTCGAGTGCGGTCGTCGGCTCGTCGGCCACGATCAGCTTGGGCTCGGCCGCCAGCGCCAAGGCAATCACAACGCGCTGTCGCATGCCGCCCGAGAACTGGTGCGGGTAGTGGTCTATGCGCTGCGCGGCCGCCGGTATGCCGGTGTCGTTGAGCAGCTCAATGGCGCGCGCCCTGGCCTCGCGCGCCGTCACCGGCAGGTGGGCCTGTATGGTTTCCACCAGTTGCCGCCCTATGGTGTAAAGCGGGTTCAGCGAGGTCAGCGGGTCCTGGAAGATCGCGCCTATCTTGCGCCCCCGGATGTGGCGCATGCGCTCATGGGGCAGGTTGTCGATGCGCTCGCCTTCGAGCAGGATCTGGCCGCCGGCCACGCGCCCGGGCGGCTCCAGCAGGCCGATGATGGCGGCGCCGGTCAGCGACTTGCCCGCACCCGATTCACCCACAACGCCGAGGATTTCGCCGGGCGCGATGTCAAAGGAAATGTCGTCCAGCGCGCGCAGCGTGCCGCGTCGGCCGGGGAATTCGACCACCAGGTTCTTGATTTGCAAAAGACTCATTTTCTGACTCGTCCTTACCTGAGGCGCGGGTTCAGCGCATCGCGCAGCCAGTCGCCCAGCAGGTTCACGCTCAGCGCGATCAGCACCAGCATCAGGCCCGGGAACACGGTGATCCACCACTCGCCCGAAAACAGGTAGTCGTTGCCCACGCGGATCAGCGTGCCCAGCGAGGGCGAGGTCGGCGGCGCGCCCACGCCCAGAAAGGACAGCGTGGCCTCGGTGATGATGGCGGTGGCCACCTGGATGGTCGCCAGCACCAGTACCGGCCCCATCACATTGGGCAGCACGTGGCGGCGCATGATGCGCAGCGGCGCCACGCCGGTGACGCGGGCGGCCTGCACATATTCCTTGCCGCGCTCCACCATGGTGGAGCCGCGCACCGTGCGCGCGTACTGGACCCAGCCCGACTGCCCCATGGAGATCGACAGGATCAGCACGCCCATGGCGAGCAGCTGGCTGGCATTGGGAAACACCGCGCGGCCCACGCCCGCGATCAGCAGCGCGACCAGGATGGGCGGAAACGAGGACATCACGTCGCAAACCCGCATCAGGGCCGAATCGATCCAGCCGCCCCTGAACCCCGCAATCAGGCCCAGCGACACGCCGGCCAGCATGGACAGGATGACCGAGGCCACGCCCACGACCAGCGAAATGCGCGCGCCGTACATCAGCGCCGACAGGATGTCGCGCCCCTGGTCGTCGGTGCCCAGCAGGTATTTGGAACTGCCCTGCGCATACCAGGCCGGCGGCAGCCGCGCGTCGCCGAGCTCCAGCGTGCTCAGGTTGAAGGGGTCGTGCGGCGCCACCCAACCGGCGAACACCGAGCAAAAAATGCAGACCAGCGCAATGGCGGCCGCCACCATCGCCACCGGCGAGGTGCGAAAGCTGTGGCCCACATCACTGTCCAGCCAGCGCGCAAGGGTTTTTTTCATCAAAAGAAGGCGCAATCCGTATTAACTAGAGGCGAGTAAAGCGAGTCCTGTGCCAGCAACAGCGCGGAACCGGCTTTGCCGGGCCGCAGCTGTTGTCCCCTGTAGGGGAGAGGCCGTTACGCGAAGCGAAAAGGCAACAGGGGGGAGGTTACTCCTCAGCGCGGAACCGGCTTTGCCGGGCCGCGGCTGTTGTCCCCTGTAGGGGAGAGGCCGTTACGCGAAGCGAACGGCAACAGGGGGGTGCTTATTTCTTTATAGTCATCCACTTGAAGAACATGAAGTTGTCGGCCAGCTGGACCAGCTCGACCTTCTTGCTCGTGCCCCAGGCCAGCGACTGCTGGTGCAGCGGCAGGTGGCCGATGTCGGCGCCGTGGATGTCGAAGGCTTCCTTGATCAGCGCGTTGCGCTTGGTCTTGTCGGTTTCCGACTGGATCTTTTTGGTCAGCTCGTCGACTTTGGGGTTGCAATAGGCGCCCAGATTGAACTGGCCGGCGCCCTTGTCGTCCACGCAGGCGACCAGCGCATTGAGCGCGTTGTGGGCGTCATAGGTGGCCGGCGTCCAGCCCAGCATGTAAAAGCTGGTGTCGCGGCGCAGCACCTTGGGGAAGTAGGTTCCCTTGGTTTCGGCCTGCAGGTTGATCTTGACGTTGATGCGCGACAGGTTGGCGGCCACGGCCTGGCAGATGCGGCTGTCGTTCACGTAGCGGTCGTTCGGGCAGTTCATGGACACTTCAAAGCCGTTCGGGTAGCCGGCTTCGATCATCAGTTTTTTGGCGGCTTCCGGGTCGTAGGGCAGGCGCTTGTTCTGCTCTTGCTGGAAACCGTTGATGCCGGGGCCTATCAGCAGCGCCGTCGGGCTGGAAGCGCCGCGCATCACGGTTTTCTTGATGCCGTCGATGTCGATGGCCTGGTAGAAGGCCTGGCGCACGCGCTTGTCCTTGAAGGGGTTCTTGCCCTTGACGTTCGAGTACAGCAACTCGTCGCGTTTCTGGTCCATGCCCAGGAAGATGGTGCGCAGTTCGGCGCCGACCAGCACCTTGGTGCCGGCGTTGCCGTTGACGCGGTCTATGTCCTGCACCGGCACGGGTTCCATCACGTCGACCTCGCCCGACAGCAAGGCCGCGACGCGGGTAGCGTCGTTGCCGATGGGCGTGTAAATCACTTCCTGGACGTTGCCCTCGATCTTGCCCCAGTAGTTGCCGTTGCGGACGAAGGTGGTGCGCACATTGGGCTGGCGCTCGCGCACGCGGTAGGGGCCGGTGCCGTTCGCGCGGAAGGAGGCCGCGTTCTCTATGCCCTTGCGGCGGTCCACCGGCCGGGTCGCCTGGTTGGTTTCGCACCACTTCTTGCTCATCATGTAGACCAGCGAGATCACGTCGGGCAGGATGGGGAAGGGCGTCTTGGTTTCGATCTCGACCACGTGGTCGTTGATCTTGCGCACTTCCTTGAAATCGTTGGTGTAGCTCTTCATGTCCGAGCCTTCGGCCTGCGTGCGGTTGAAGCTGAAGACCACATCGTCGGCCGTGAACGGCGTGCCGTCATGGAACTGCACGCCCTTGCGCAGCTCGAAACGCCACACGGTCGGCGAAGTCTGTTTCCACGAGGTGGCCAGGCCGGGCGCTAGGCTCAGGTCCTTGTTGCGGATGACCAGGCCCTCATAGGCGTTGCCGGTCACGCTGAGCTGCAGCGATTCGTTGAGCGAGTGCGGGTCCATGGACAGCGAGTCGCCCTGGTTGGCGACCCTCAGGGTCTGCGCGGATGCGACAAAAGAGGTGGCCGCGAAGGCGCACAGGACGCTGGCCGAGAGCAGGGTTGACTTGAAATTCATCGGGGACTCCTTGTGGAAGGGATGAGGGCTTGCGGGAAAAAACGGAAGAAAAATGAAGGGGGCGTTGGGGGTTGCGCGGGCCCGCGGCCTCAGTGGCCGGCGGGGTTGCCTATGCGCAGCCTGGGATCCACCGCGAAGTACAGCAGGTCGACGACCAGGTTGATCACCACAAAAATCAGCGCGATCAGGCACAGGTAGGCTGCCATGACCGGGATGTCGGCGAAGGTCACGGCCTGGATGAACAGCAGGCCCATGCCTGGCCACTGGAACACGGTCTCGGTGATGATGGCAAATGCGATCAGCCCGCCCAGCTGCAGGCCGGTGATGGTCATCACCGGCACCAGCGTGTTTTTGAGTGCGTGGCCGAAGTGGATGGCGCGGTCGGGCAGGCCGCGGGCGCGCGCGAACTTGATGTAGTCGGTGCGCAGCACCTCCAGCATTTCCGCGCGCACCAGCCGCATGATCAATGTGAGCTGGAACACCGCCAGCGTCACGGCCGGCAGCACGATATGGTGCCAGCCGTCGGCCTTGAAGAGGCCGGTGCTCCACCAGCCTATCTGCACGGTTTCGCCGCGGCCGAAGCTCGGGAACCAGCCAAGGCCCACGGCGAACACCAGGATCAGCAGGATGCCGATCAAAAAGGTGGGCAGTGACACGCCCAGCAGCGAGATCGTCATGAATACCTGGCTCAGGAAGCTGCCGCGGCGCAGCGCCGAATACACGCCCATGGGAATGCCGATCAGCAGCGCCATGAAAGCCGCCACGAGGGCCAGTTCCAGCGTGGCCGGAAAACGTTCGGCGATCAGCCGTGAGACCTTGGCGCCCTGGCGCAGGCTCAGGCCGAACTCACCCTGCGTGGCGTTCATGAGGAAGTGCCAGAATTGCACGATGAAGGGCTTGTCCAGGCCCAGGTCGGCGCGCAGCTGGGTGATCTGCGCGGGTGAGGCGTCCTGCCCCAGCAGGAACACCACCGGGTCGCCGACATACTGGAACAGCATGAAGGCGATCAGGGCGACCACGACCATCACGATCACGGCCTGGATCAGGCGGCGCAGAATAAAAGCAAGCATCGGCCAAAGAAAAAAGTATCGGGCGATACTAGCAGAGCAAATGATATGCCGACACAGGGGTTTACTTTAGGGTTAAAGAAACAACGCGTGCCCCGGAAACGCTTTGCGCGGCCCTGTTGGCGCCCCAAACAGGGCCCGGCGCGCCCCTTTCAGGTGCCGCCCGCCCGTCCCAAAACGGCGGGTCGGCCCGCTAAAGCCGCTGCAGCTTCTTGCGCACCAGGTGAATATTGCCGCGCAGCGCGTACAGCTCGTCGGTGTAGGACAACGGCACCGTGATTTTTTCGGCCCGGCGTTCCAGGTCGTTGAGTTCTTCCAGCAGGGCCTCGTTTTTGCTGCTGTTGCGGTCGCTGTCGCCGCTGCCGTCCACGCGGTTCTCGATGTCGCGCAGCCGGCCGTACCAGCGAAAGATGCGCGAACGCACGCGAAAGGCGTAGAGCGGCGGGATGATGCGCGACAGCGGCAGCATGATGGCGATGATGATGCCCATCACCAGCCACATGCGCTCGACCAGGTTGGCCACCCAGAAGCGCAGGTAGCGTTGCAGCACCGGCGTGCCGTTCTTGATGGCGCGTTCGGCCTCCTTGGAAATGGGCAGCTCGCTGTTGTCGCGGTTGGGGTATTCGCGCGCGCTCTTGAACCAGCCGGCCCCGCCGTGGATCTCGTTGCCGGCCTGGGCCAGCAGCTGCTGCAGGGCGGGATGGGTGGTGGTGCGCGTGATCAGCGAGGTGGTGGATGCCACCAGGCGCACGTCGTCGGGCGGGATGTTGGCGGCCAGGTCCACCACGCCGCGCGGCAGGCGGGTCGGTGTCAGGAAGGCGAAACGCCTGGAGTAGGCCTCGCTCTGGGCGAAGTTCATCAGCTTCACGCCGGGCGTCTGCAGCAGCATCTGCACCATCAACGATTCGGGCGCGGACGCGAACACGATGGCGTCCAGCTCGCCGCCCAGGAAGGCCACGGTGGCGGGCGTCTGCTCCAGCCGGGATATCTTCAGCGACGCCGGGTCAATATGGTTGCTCTCCAGCAGCTTGGCCATCAGGCTGGGAACGCCGCTGCCGGGCGTGCCGGTGTTGACGCGCAGGCCCTGCAGCTGTGTGAGCGAACTCAGGCTGGCGTCTTCGGCCGGATCGGCCTTGCCAGCAGCCTGGCTGGCCTTGGTTTTGCCAGCCCGCGCCGCCGCGGCCACCTTGCGCGCGGCGTCCTCGCGGTAAAACAGCCAGAGCGGCTCCACAAAAAGGCTGCCGAGCGATGCCAGGTCCTCTTCATCCTGCTCGGTGTAGTCGCTGGTGCCGCCCTGGACAAAACCCACGTCGACCTTGCCCTCACGCAGCAGCTGCAGGTTGGCGGCCGAGCCTTCGGAGGGCTGCAGCACCACCGTTATGCCTTCGGCCGCCAGCGCCTTGGCATAGCGCTTGCCGAATTCCTCGTAGGCGCTTTGCGCCGGGCCGGTGGCCAGCGTCACGCGCTTGGGCGGGTTTGGGTCCAACCACCAGTAGGCCAGCGCCAGCAAGGCAAAGGCCAGCACGATGAAAGGCCCGGCCGAGGCGGCCAGGTCGCGCAGCGACAGCAGGGTGTAGCGTATGGCTTTGGGCATACGCCAACCTTAGCATGCGCCGCGGGCGTTTCGCTACGGCGCTTTTTTGTCGATCGCCGTCACCGTGAACTGGCCGTCCACCTTCTCGGCCTGGAAGCCGATCTTGTCCCCCGCGCTGAGCGACTCCAGCAGCTTGGGGTCGCTGACACGGAACACCATGGTCATGGGCGGCATCTCCAGGTTTTTGATCTCGCCGTGCTTGATCGTGAGCTTGCCGGCTTCCTTGTCGACCTTGCGGATTTCGCCTTCGGTCAGCGGCGCCGCGGCTTGCGCCAGGGCCGCCGAGGCGGCCAGCGCGGTGAGGAGGGTAATAAGTGCCTGTTTCAAATGTTTCATGGGGATTCCTTTTCAACTGCGGTGATAGCTTTGGTAAACACGGTTGCTGCCGTCCTGGAGGACCAGCAGCACGTCATACGGGTCTTTGCGCCCGCCGTAGAGCGGCGCATCCATGCCCGGCGAGCCCACCGGCATGCCGGGTACGGCCAGGCCGACGGCTTGCGGCGCCTCCTTGAGCAGGCGCTTCACCTCACGGGCAGGCACGTGGCCTTCGAGCGCGTAGCGTTTGCCCTGCGCGCCGACCTCCGCCGTATGGCAGGAGCCCAGCTTGTCGGGAATGCCCAGGCGTTTGCGCGCGGCCGTGTTGCCGCTGTCATTGACGCGAACTTGAAAACCGTTGGCCTCCAGGTGGGCTACCCAGTCCTTGCAGCAGCCGCATTCGGGGTCTTTCCAGACCTCGACCTGAGGCCGGGTCTGCGCCAGCAAGCCGGTGGCCAGCGCCGGGCTGGCGATGGCTGCCATGGCTTGCATCAGTTGTCGCCTTTTCATGGTGTGCTCCTTGTGTGTGGGGGGAATACCGGCTCCATTCAGCGCGCCACGCTGATCTTGCCCACCATGCCGGCCTGGTAGTGGCCGGCGATCAGGCAGGCGAAGTCGAACTCGCCGGCGCGGTTAAAGGTCCAGACCAGATCGCTCGACTTGCCGGCGGGTATGTGCGCCATGTAAGGCTCGTCATGCTCCATGCCGGGAAATTTCATCATCATGGCGGCGTGCGCATCGAGCTCCGGTTTCGTGCCGATCACGAGTTCGTGCAAAAGTTTTCCCTGGTTGCGGATCACGAAGCGCACGGTCTCGCCCTGCTTGAAGGCCAGCTTGTCGGGCGTAAAGCGCATGTTGTCGTCCATGGCCAGCGTCACGGTGCGCGTGGCCGATTTGGCATCGCCGGCAATGCCCCAGTCCTTTTGTTCCTTCCTGACGGCGGCGGGCTTGCCGGCATGGTCTTCACTGCCGTGGGCAAAGGCGGCGGGCGCCGCCAAGCCGATGGCGCAAGCGGCAACGAGGGTGAGTGCGGATGAGAATTTCATGAGAGTCCTTAAATTAAATGGTGTGGATATGAAGAGAGGGTGTCAATGGCTGCCGTGGCCCGAAGGCTTGCGGATCTGGACTTCGGCCGAAGGTGTGGCGGCTGCGCTGCCGGCCCCGGGGCGTACGGCCTCGGGCAGGGAGCCTGTCCATTCAAAGGCCCGGGTGCCGGGCGGCTGCCGATACCAGCCCGGGTCCTTGTAGTCGCCGGGTTTCTGGCCGCCGCGCACCTTGAGCATGCTGAACATGCCGCCCATTTCGACGCCGCCGTAGGGGCCCGTGCCCGTCATCATGGGCGCGGTGTTGTCGGGAATCGGCATTTCCATGCTTCCCATGTCGGCCATGCCGCGCTCGCCCATCACCATGTAGTCGGGCGCCGCTTTCTGGATTTTGCCGACCAGGCCGCGGTGGTCCACACCCAGCATGGTGGGCACGTTGTGGCCCATGGCGTTCATGGTGTGGTGGCTTTTGTGGCAGTGAAAAGCCCAGTCGCCTTCCTCGTCGGCCAGGAACTCCAGCTGCCGCATCTGGCCCACCGCGACATCAGCCGTCACCTCCGGCCAGCGCGATGCCGGCGGCGTGGGACCGCCGTCGGTGCCGGTCACCGTGAACTCATGGCCGTGCAGGTGTATCGGGTGGTTGGTCATGGTGAGGTTGCCCACGCGTATGCGCACCCTGTCGTTCCTTCGCACCACCAGCGGGTCTATGCCCGGGAAGATGCGGCTGTTCCAGCTCCAGAGGTTGAAGTCCAGCATGGTCATGATTTTGGGTGTCATGCTGCCGGGTTCTATGTCATAGGCGTTGAGCAGGAACACGAAGTCGCGGTCCACCTCGGCGATCAGCGGGTGTTTCTCCTTGGGGTGCGTCACCCAGAAGCCCATCATGCCCATGGCCATCTGCGTCATTTCGTCGGCATGCGGGTGGTACATAAAGGTGCCGGGCCGCCGCGCGATGAACTCGTAGACAAAGGTTTTGCCCACCGGGATGGCCGGCTGGTTCAGCCCGGCCACGCCGTCCATGCCGTTGGGCAGGCGCTGGCCGTGCCAGTGGACGGAGGTGTGCTCGGGCAGCTTGTTGCTCACGAAGATGCGCACGCGGTCGCCTTCCACCACTTCGATGGTCGGGCCGGGGCTTTGGCCGTTGTAGCCCCACATATGGGCCTTGAAGCCGGGTGCCATTTCGCGCACCACGGGCTCGGCCACCAGGTGGAATTCCTTGACGCCGTTGTTCATGCGCCAGGGCAGGGTCCAGCCGTTGAGGGTGAGGACGGGGTTGTAGGGCCTGCCATTGGGCGGCATGAGCGGCGCGGCGGTGTTGGCATGCGCCATGGTCGCCGGCTCGGGCAGCGCGGCCATGGCCACCTTGCTGACCGAGGCGGCGGCCACGGCGCTCATGCCTGCCGTCGCCGCGCGGTTGAAAAAATGTCGTCGATTCATGAAATGTCCTTGAAGATCCAGTGATGAGGGCTTTGCCTCAGTGCGCGGCCGCGGCCGCGCCGGTGGAAGGGCGTTCCGTGGAGGCGCCGGATGCCGCGTCGTAAGGCGCGCCGGCCAGCACGGTGCGAAGGTCGGCGTCGGCGAGCCAGAAGTCGCGGCTGGCCTGGACTGCTTCGCCCGCGGCCTGCGCCTGCGCGCGTGATTCGGCCAGCAGTTCAAAGACGCTGGCCAGCATGCCGTTGTAGCGCAGCAGGGTCTCGTCCTTGATGAAGCGCGACAAGGGGAGCACCTGCTTTTCGTAGTACTGTGCCAGGTCCCAGGCCGTGCGGTAGCCGTGGTAGGCCTCGCGGGCTTCGCTGCGGGCTTTCACCGCCAGTTCACGCACGCGGGCCGCATTGCCCATCGCATCCCACAGCGCCTCGGCACCGGGTTCGCGCCGGGCCCTGCGTTGCTGCGCCCACTCTGCGCTTGCCAGTTGAAGGTCCAGCCGCTGCTGCAGCACGCGGCTTTCCACATCGGGCAATTCCTGGGGCTGTTTCGGCAGTTCGGGCAGGCGGTCCGGCAGCGCAAAGCCGGTTTGCGCGCCCCACAGGCCCAGCACCACGATGAGCTTTTCGCGCTCGCTGGATGCCGCCTGCCGGGCACGCGCGAGCTGCGCCGCCGCATCGGCCAGCAGCAGTTGTTCACGTGCCTGCTGCAGCTTGCTCCAGTTGCCGGCGCGCGCCATGCGGCGGGCCAGTTCGCCACCGGCCTCGGCGCTGTCTTTGGCCTCGGCCGCCAGGCGGGCTATCTGCGCGGCCGCCACGGCACGTGTCCAGGCTTTGCGCGCCTGGGCCGCCAGCAGAACAATGTCCTGGCCGGCCTTGCGCCTGGTCGGGCTGGCGGCCATGGCGGCATCCGAGATGTTGACGCCGTCCGCCGCCAGCGAAACCTGCAGGCCGGGGTTGTTGAGCAGGGCGATGCGCACCGCTGTGTCGGCGCTGAGCGGGCCGGCCGCCAGCAAGGGCGCGATGGCCGCGCCGGAGTCCGTGCCCGGCCGCGCGATGGCGACGGGGCCGGACGCCTGGCCCTGGGCCAGCGCCTCCAGGCTGCTCACGCCGCCGTCGAAAGGCACGGCCGCGCGCGCCGTCAGTGCCAGACACAGCAAGGCCAGCGTGCCCAGTTGCCGCGGGCCGGCCCGGTCGCGAATAAAGGGAGGGTTCATGCCCGGCCTCATGGTTTTTTGGCGGCGGGCGCCGCGGGCTGGGCGCCTTGGGCCTGCTCCCACTTCAGCAGGTCGGCATGGCCTCGCGGGAACTGGCCCACGGCGGCGTTGGCTTTTTTCCAGTCATCAAGGGCCGGTTCCACGCCGCTGGGCAGGCCGGCAAAGGCCGATGTGTACAAGGCAGGCGGCACCGGCGCGGCCGGGTCGGCCGCCTGCTCGGTAGGCCGGGGGTCGAGCCGCGGATAGGGTGTGGGGGCCTGCGCATGGGCGGCGGCCCCCGCGGGCAGCAGCACGGCCAGCAGCCATGCGCGCGGGTTTAAAAAACAGACGTGGACGTTCACAAAAATCTCCTGAGACAAGCGGGTGCGATGGCGGGCATCGCAGAACCCAGCGCGTTTAGCCGCAAAGGGCTGCGCTGGCTGGCAAGTACAGACCCACTACGGGCCTGGAGATCAGGAAATGGGTGGTTTTTGGCGCAGTGCGGCGTCAGCACTGGCGAAGGGGTCTGCCGCTGAACGGGGCAGGGCGGGTGCGCTGAAATGCGGCATCAGGCCGGGCGCCACGGGCGACAAGGCCACCGTGTGGCAGGCCTGGCAGGCGGCGCAGGTTTCGCAGTGGCCGTCGTCATTTGAATGGCTGGCGTCATTCGCCGCCTGGTCCATGCAATCGTGCAGCGCCTGGGTTTCTGTGGGGTGGTCGGCATGGGCCGCATCCATGGCTTCATGCACATGATTCGCCTGGGCTGCGGCATGCGTTTGTTGATGATGCTGAATCTGGCCGGCCGCCATCTGCGTGGCCATCGCGTCGCCCATCCAGCCGCGCAGGGGCAGCAGGGCGATCAGGATGGCGAACAGAAAATGGCGCATGGGTGAATGATAGGGCAGGACCCGGATAAGTTCCCGCGAGTTCAGCTTTTTGCCTCGGTTTTTTGCAACTGCAGCCGCGCCTTGTCCAGCCACAGCTGCAGGCTGTCCAGCAAATCCTGCTGGCTGAAGGAGCAGCTTTCCTCGGTGAACAGCGCGCTGGATTCGAGCCGGTTCAGCAACTGCGAGAGCACCTCGTTAAATCGCTCGGGCAGGGCCGCCGCCAGGCTTTGTTGTTGCATCGCGGCTTGCGAAAAGGCCGCCACGCCGAGCGCGCCGCTGCGCAATTGCTGCAAGGCGGTTTGCAGGCTGTCGAGCTGGTCCTGTGCTGTCATGGTGTGATGCCAAATCTTATGCGGCGGCCGAAGCTGGTATGCGCATGGTCCTGCGGTCAAACACCAGGGTCAGCATGGCCAGCAAGCCGAAAGGCACGCCCACCCAGCCCAGCTGCGCAAAGCCCACTTGGTCCAGCAGCGCGCCGCTGATCACCGCGCCCAGCGCCGTACCCACATACAGCATGGAGCCATTGAGGCTCAGCAGCAAGGGCGCCTGCGCCGGGGAAAGGCTGGCCAGCCGGCTTTGCTGCGGCGCCATCAGGCCGAAGCCGGCGATGCCCCACAGCACCAGCACGGCCATGGTGGCCGGCACACTGCCGCGCGTGAGCGGCAGCAGGCACATCATCGCGACCAGCACGGCAAGCTGCACGCGCATGGTGCGCAATGCGCCGAAACGGTCGGTGGCCCAGCCGCCCATCAGCGTGCCGCCCACGCCGGCCAGGCCGAAGACGGCCAGTGTGGCCGAGAGCTGCGCCGAGTTCATGGGGTTGAGTGCGTGCAGCACCGGCCCGACATAGGCGAAGACGCTGAAGATGGCGATGAAATACAGCAAGGTGCGGCCCCACACGCGCAGCACCGCGCCCTGGCGCGCGGCCGCCTGAAAGCCCGCGAAGCTGGTACCGGCGCTGGCCATGTTGGCGGGAATCAGCCAGCTGGCCGCGGCCAATGCCGCGCCGCTGGCGGCCGCCGACAGCCACACCGGCACGCGCCAGCCGAACTCAAAACCCAGCCAGGCGCCTATGGGCAGGCCCACGGCATAGCTGATGCTCATGCCCAGGAAGGTGATGGACAGCGCCCGGCCACGCAGCGCGGGCACCACCATGCTGACGGCCAGCGCCGAGGCCGCCGCGGTGAACATCGCGCCCGCGCCCATCAGCACGCGGCCCAGCAGCAGCAGGGGCAGGTTAGGCGCGAGGGCGCACACCAGGCAACCCACGGTGAACAGCGCCAGCGCCAGCTGCACCGCGCGCTTGCGCGGCCAGCGGGCCGTGAGGATGATGAGCAGCGGCGCCAGCAAGGCGGTGGCCACCGCGTAGGCCGTCATGGCCTGGCCGGCGGCCGCCACGCTGATGCCAAGCGACGCGCTCATGGGCTGCAGGATGCCGCCCAGCACAAAGGCGCCGCTGCCTATGACCAGGTTGCACAGCGCAAAAAAATACAGGATGGGAGGCATGGTGTTCATGAAGGCGACGGCGGGTAGCGGGGACGGCGCAAGCCATCCGGGGGAGCGGGCGGCGGCAGCTGTCCCGTCAGGAGCGGGGCAGGTTTAACCTCGCCATTGTGCGGGAAGCCGTGCGATTGCGCAGGGCCGGGGGCAAGCCGGCGCCAAAAAAAGCCAGGCTCGGGCCGGCCACGACCTATGGACGCGCAGCTTTGGTGCGTTTTGCGCAATCCCGAAGCCGGCCGGGACGCGCTTGCCGCCCGCGCTTACTGGATCATGCCGAGGAACTGCTTGAGTTCGGCCGTCTGCGGATTCGAGAACACTTCCTCGGGCGGGCCGATTTCGTGCACCCGGCCTTGGTGCATAAAGACCACGCGGTCGCAGACCTTGCGGGCGAAGTTCATCTCGTGCGTCACCATCAACAGCGTCATGCCCTCGGCGGCCAGGCTTTCCACCACCTGCAGCACCTCGCCCACCAGTTCAGGGTCCAGCGCCGAGGTGATTTCATCGCAGAGCAGCACCGAAGGCTGCATGGCCAGCGCGCGCGCGATCGCCACGCGCTGCTGCTGCCCGCCCGAGAGCTGGTCGGGCCAGGCATCGAATTTCTCGGCCAGGCCCACGCGCTGCAGCAGCGCGCGCGCATGCTCGGCCGCGGGCGCGCCGGCTGTCTTCTTGACCAGGGTGGGCGCCAGCATGATGTTCTTGCCGACGGTCAGGTGCGGGAACAGGTTGAAGCTCTGGAAGATCATGCCCACGCGCTGGCGCAGCTCGCGCATGACCTGCGGGTTGTCGTGCAGCAGGTGTTTGCCGTCGACGCGCAGGGTACCGCTCTGGAACACTTCCAGCCCGTTGATGCAGCGCAGCAGCGTGCTTTTGCCCGAACCGCTTTTGCCGATGATCGCGATCACTTCGCCGGCCTTGACCTCCAGGTCTATGCCCTTGAGCACCTCGTTAGTCCCGAAGCTTTTTCTTAATTGATTGATTTCAACCAATGTCTTGTCGGCCGTTGCGGCCGTTGCGGCGGATGGGGTGACGTTAACGTCCATTGCGGGCTTTCCTCTCAAGCTTGCGGGCATACAGGGACACGGGGAAACACAGCGCGAAGTACATCAGCGCCACACAGCTGTAGACCACAAAGGGTTTGAAGGTGGCGTTGGTGATCATGGTGCCGGCCTTGGTCAGCTCGATAAAACCGATCACCGAGGCCAGCGCCGTGCCCTTGATGACCTGCACCAGGAAACCCACGGTGGGCGGCACGGCGATGCGCACGGCCTGCGGCAGCACGATGTAGCGCAGCTGTTCGCCGAAATTGAGCGCCAGGCTTTGCGCGGCCTCCCACTGGCCTTTGGGGATCGCGTCGACGCAGCCGCGCCAGATCTCGGCCAGGTAGGCGCTGGTGTAAAGCGTGAGCGCCACCCCGGCTGCCACCCAGGCCGGCACGTTGATGCCGAAAAGCGCCAAACCGAAATAGGCCAGGAAAAGCTGCATCAGCAGCGGCGTGCCCTGGAACAGCAGCACATAGCCGTCCAGCGCGCGGCGTACGATGCGGGCGGCTTTTTGCGCGCCCGGCGCCGAGCGCGCGGCCGACAGCCGGCCCACCAGCAGCAGCGCGCCGACCAGGCCGCCGCCTATGAAGGCGACCAGCGAGAGCACGACGGTCCAGCGCGCCGCGAGCAGCAGGTTGCGGAAGATGTCCCAGATGGAAAATTCGATCATGGTGTTGTCCTGCCTTTCCTGTCAGCGGCCGAAGAGAAATTTCGGTCCCGCCCAGTTCAGCAGCTTTCGCACCGCCACCGACAGCGCCAGGTAAATCAGCGTGGCGATGATGAAGGCCTCAAAGGCGCGGAAGTTGCGGCCCTGGATCAGGTTGGCGGCGTAAGACAGTTCCTGCGTAGAGATCTGCCCGCAGACGGCGGAGCCCAGCATCACGATGATGATCTGGCTCACCATGGCGGGCCAGACCTTTTTGAGCGCGGGCGGCAGCACCACGCGGGTGTAGATCTGCACCCGGTTGAGCGCCAGGCTTTCGGCCGCTTCGATCTGCCCGCGCGGCGTGGCTTCAACGCCGGCGCGGATGATCTCGGTGGCATAGGCCGCCAGGTTGATCACCATGGCCAGCACCGAGGCGATCTCGGGCGAGAGCTTGAAGCCCAGGGCCGGCAGGCCGAAAAAAATGAAAAACAGCTGCACGATAAAAGGCGTGTTGCGTATCAGCTCGACGTAAGTGCCCACCACCCAGCGCAGCCAGCTGGGGCCGCTGGCGCGCGCCCAGGCAAAGCCCATGCCCACAAACACGCCGGCCACCGACGAGATCGCCGTCAGGCCCAGCGTCCAGACGACGCCGGTGGCCAGCAGCGGCCACTGCGACAGCACTGCCATGAAATCAAGCTCGACACGCATCTGATTCACTTCCTATTGAAAGAGGTTGCTGTTCCCCGTCATACCAGCAGCCGCAGTGGAACCGGCTTCGCCGGGCCACCAGCGGCACCCCCTGCAAGGGGGGAGGCGGTTACGCGAAGCGAACCGCAACGGGGGTGTGCAACTACTGCGGCAAATCGCCGGCAGGTCGGCCCAGCCACTTGAGGGCCAGCTTGTCGAGGTCGCCGTTTTTCTTGGCTTCGGCAATCACTTCATTGACCTTCAGGCGCAGCTTGTCTTCACCCTTGGCAACGCCTATGAAGTTGGGGGAGTCCTTCAGCAGCAGCTTGTACTCGGTGTTGAGTTGCGGGTTCTTGGCGATCATGTTGCCGGCCACCGAGGCGCCAGTGGCGATCAGCTGCACCTGGCCGGCGGTGTAGGCCGATACCGTGGTGTTGTTGTCCTCAAAGCGCTTGATGTCCGCGCCGACCGGCGCGACCTTGCTCAGTTCCTGGTCTTCCAGGGCGGCGCGGGTGACGCTGATGGTCTTGCCATTGAGGTCGGCAAAAGACTTCACGCTGATGCTCTTGGGGCCGAACACGGCCTGGAAGAAGGGGGTGTAGGCGGCGGTGAAGTCGATGACTTTTTCGCGCTCCGCGGTTTTGCCCAGTGTGGAGATCACCAGGTCGGCCTTTTTGGTTTGCAGGTAGGCGATGCGGTTGGCACTGGTGACGGGAACCAGTTCTACCTTGACGCCGAGTTTTTGCGCGATGTAGCCGGCCATCTCGACATCCAGGCCCTGGGGCTTCAGGTCAGTGCCGACCATGCCGTAGGGCGGGAAGTCGGTCGGGATGGCGATCTTGATTTCCTTGGCCTTCATGATGTCGTCCAGCGCGGTTTGCGCATGGGCGCCGGTGGCGGCCAGCACCGCGGCTGCGGCGAGGGCGAAAGAAAAAACGCGTTTGCTGGACTTCATAGCAGGGCTCCAAGGTAGGTTGAGGAATCGTCTGTGGGTTTGGCCGCGGTGCGGCCGGCTTTGCGAACACGGGAAGGCACGGAAGACGCCGGTTTGTTGTCTTGCGCGGCCAGCGGGCTCAGCGCGCTGCGCAGTTGCGCCAGCGGATCGCCCGCGCCGGCCTGCAGCTTGAGCGCGGCCTGCACGCTGCCGATGTGCGCCTGCATGAGTTTTTCGGCTTTCGCCAGGTCGCCCTTTTCCAGCGCCTGCACGATGAGCACATGCTCTTCGCAGGACTGCGCCGCGTCGTGCGAGGACTGGTACAGCATGGCAATGAGTGTGGTGCGCGCGGTGAAGTCGCGCAGGGTGTCGGCCAGCAGGCTGTTGCCCAGGCATTCGGCCAGGCAGACATGGAAGTCGCCCAGCAAAAAGCTGCGCAGGCCCACGTCGTCGCCCTTGATGGCAGCCTTTTCGCGGGTCAGGTGGCTCTTGAGCTGCTTGATGGCGGCCTTGCTGACGTCGGTGGTGCAGCGGATCAGGCCCATCTCGATCACGCGGCGCGCTTCAAAGGCCTCGCGCGCTTCTTCCTGGGAGGGTTCTATGACATACCAGCCGCGCCGGCTGCTGACGGTGACGATGCCGCGCACTGCCAGTCGGGTCAGGGCCTCGCGGACGATGGTGCGGCTACAGTCAAACAGCAGGGCCAACTGCTGCTCGCCCAGGCGCGAGCCGGGGGCGAGCTTTTGCGCCATCACGGCTTCGATGATGCGGTTGCTGATGTCGGGGGCGGTGGCCATGGTGCAAATGTAGATGAGTTAACTCAATATTTGTATACAAGATTGGTGTATCACGTCAGGGTTTTCTCGGAGGATGGCGTCCTCCCGGTCGTACGAAGTTATTGCGGCAAATCGCCCGCGGGGCGTCCCAGCCATTTGAGTGAAATCTTGTCCAGGTCGCCGTTCTTTTTGGCCTCGGCAAGGATGCCATTGACGGTCAGGCGAAGCGTGTCTTCTCCTTTGGGTACACCGATAAAGTTGGGGCTCTCCTTGAGCAGCAGCTTGTACTCGGTGCGCAGCTGCGGGCTCTTGCTCATGATGTTGCCCGCAACGGAAGCGCCCGTGGCGATGAGCTGCACCTGGCCGGCGGTGAAGGCGTTCACCGTCTTGAAGTTGTCGTCAAAGCGGCGGATATCGGTGCCCGAGGGGGCCAGCTTGTTGAGCTCCTCGTCCTCGACCGAGCCGCGCGTCACGCCAATGGTTTTTCCCGCCAGGTCCGTGAAGCTCTTGATGTTGAGCGTTCTTGGGCCAAAGACTGCCTGGAAAAAAGGCGAATACGCGCCGGCAAAGTCAATCTGCTTTTCGCGGTCCGGGTTTTTGCCCAGGGTCGCGATCACCAGCGATGCTTTTTTCGTCTGCAGGTAGGGAATGCGGTTGGCGCTGCTGACGGGAATCACATCGACAGCCACGCCCAGTTTGGCGCCAATGTAGTTGGCCATGTCGACGTCCAGGCCCTGGATCTTGAAGTCCGCCCCCATGGAACCATAAGGCGGAAAGTCGGGTGGAACCGCGATGGTGATTTTTTTGTTTTTGAGGATGGTGTCCAGGGCGCTTTGCGCGTGGACACCAAAGCTCGACAGGAGTGAAAGAACCGTCAGGCTCAGCGAAAGCAGGAATTTACTTGAGGTCATGGCACGCTCCGTAGGTTGAAAAAGTCATACCGATTTGCGCCGATGCGACCTGAATCCGGAATCTTGAGTGCAAGTCTTGTGCCAATCTTCGGCCGAAAAAATGGGAGTCCCGTTTCCGGCGCAAAAAAGGGGCTGGCGAGGCCTGCACGGTTTCCTGACGGGCGTATCCGGCCTGAACCGTTGACCTTGTCAGCCTATACCTTCTTCTTATTTTTTGTGTCTGGCATTTACCCCTTTTCGGGATGGTTTTGTTGAATTTGTCACTATTTGGTATGCAAGATATGTGCACCTGACTGGCGTGCCTGCGCACCGGCTTGCGGCTTTTTGGGCGGCCGGTCGCACCAAAAAGGGGATTGCCTTCCGGTCGCCACTCAGTCCATCTTGGCGCCGGAAGCTTTGACGGCCTGGGCCCAGCGCGGCATTTCAGCGGCCAGGAACTGCGCGAACTCCTCGCTGCCCATAAAGGCCGGGTCGGCGCCCTGGGTCACCATGCGAGTGCGGATGTCCGGGTTGTTCATGACCTGCTTGAAGGCGTCGCTCAGTTTGGCGGTCACGTCCTTGGGCAGGCCGGCCGGCGCCAGAAAGCCGTAAAACCCGACCACTTCAAAACCTTTGATGCCCGATTCAATGACGGTCGGGATGTCCGGCAGGGCCGGGTTGCGCTCCCTGCTGGTCACGGCCAGGGCGCGGACCTTGCCCTGCTTGTGGTAGTTGGCGGCCTGCGGGATGGACTCGCCCATGAACTGCACCTGGCCGGCCATCAGGTCGGTAAAGGCCGGCGCGCTGCCGCGATAGGGAATGTGGACCATAAAAAGCCCGGTGGCGTTCTTGAACATCTCGGGCACCAAGTGGCTGATGCCGCCGTTACCAGCCGAGCCGTAGTTGACCTGGCCCGGCCTGGCCTTGGTGTAGGCGATGAATTCCTGCAGGTTGTTCACCGGCAGCTTGGGGTTGACCAGCAGGGCCAGCGGCTGCATGGCGGTACGCGCGATCGGCGTGAAGTCCTTGAGCGTGTTGTAAGGCAGCTTGCTGTACAGCGCGGGGTTGATCACCATCACACCGGTATTGGCCAGCATCAGCGTATAGCCGTCGGGCGGGGCCTTCATCACGTCCTGTGCGCCCACGGTGCCGCCCGCGCCCGACTTGTAGTCGATTACGATGGGTTGCCCCAGCACGACTTGCAGGCGTTCGGTCAGCAAACGGGCATGCTGGTCCAGCGGGCCGCCAGCCGGAAAGCCGATGACGACGCGGATGGGCTTGTCGGGAAATGCCGCCATGGCCGTGGAGCAGGTCAGGGAGGCGATGGCCAGCACCGTAAGGATTTTGCGGGCCAGGGCGAGGAAGCGAGTCATGAAGTCTCCTGTTGGGTTTGTTTCCGCGTGTAAGCAATGCCGGGTTTTTGATGAGGCGGCAAGCGCGGCGGGAATGCCCGCCGCTTCGGGCGAAAGCCCACGCGGTGCCGTTTGATCATAGTGAGCACCGGTCGCTCAAGTGACAGTGTTTTATCGGGAGCTTCCCGGATGTGTGCGCCGCGGACTCGGGGTAGGCTGAAGCCCTCAAGTCAGCACTTGCCTGGAGCCCTTCTTGTCCCTTGAATCCGATACCGGCCAGGCCGTCCCCGCCATGCCCTCGCATACCTTGCACCACCAGGTCTGGCCCAAGCGCCTGCCGCACAGCATCACGCCGCCGGCCACCTCCTTGTGGCACAACCTCGCGGTCAGCGCGCTGCGTTTTCCCGACAAGCCCGCGCTGGTGTTTTTCAAGCGCGTGCTCACATACGCCGAAGTCATGTGCCAGGCCGAGCGCCTGGCCGCCACGCTGCACAGCCTGGGCGTGCGCCGCGGCGACCGCGTGCTGCTCAACATGCAGAACTGCCCGCAGTGGGTGATCGCGCACTTTGCCATCCTGCGCGCCAACGCGGTGGTGGTGCCGGTCAATCCCATGAACCGGGCCGAGGAGCTCAAGCACTACATCACCGACCCCGACGTGAAAGTCGCCATCACGACTGCCGATCTGGCGGCCGAACTCGCCAGGGCCGATGCGCAACTGGCACCCGGCGAGCAGCTGGCGCATATAGTGGTCACCCATTACAGCGACGCCTTCGACCTGGACGGGGAAGGCGAGGGCGACGCAGCCATGCCGCCGGCCTGGCGCGAATGGCTGGGCACGCGCCATGCGCTGCCGACACTAGCAGGCGCCGGCGTGATGGACTGGGCCGAGGCTACGTCGGGCAAGGCACTGGAGGCCGGCGAATTGCCGCCGCATACCGCCACGCCGCAAGACCTGGCCGTGTTGCCCTACACCAGCGGCACCACCGGCCTGCCCAAGGGCTGCATGCACACCCACGCCAGCATCATGCACAACGCGGTGGCCAGCTGTCTGTGGGGCGGCAGCACTTTTGAAAACGTGACTTTGTCCGTGGTACCCATGTTCCATATCACGGGCATGGTGTCGGTGATGCATGCGTCCATTTACGGCAGCGCCACCATGGTCATCATGCCGCGCTGGGACCGCGAGCTGGCCGGGCGCCTGATCTCGCGCTGGCGTGTGACGCACTGGACCAACATCCCCACCATGGTGATAGACCTGCTGGCCAGCCCCAACTTTGCGGAGTTCGATCTGAGCAGCCTGGTCTATATCGGCGGTGGCGGCGCGGCCATGCCGCAGGCCGTGGCCCAGCGCCTGTGGGAGCAATACGGCCTGCGCTTTGCCGAAGGCTACGGCCTCACGGAAACCGCCGCGCCCTCGCACAGCAACCCCTACGACGCCACCAAACAGCAATGCCTGGGCGTGCCCTTCATGAGCTGTGACGCGCGCGTCATAGACCCGATTACGCTCAAGGAAGTGCCGCAGGGTGAGCAGGGCGAAATCATCATGAGCGGGCCGCAGGTGTTCCAGGGCTACTGGAAGCGCCCCGACGCGACGGAGCAGGCTTTTATCGAACTCGACGGCAAGCGCTTTTTCCGCTCCGGCGACCTGGGCCGCATGGACGAGCAGGGCTACTTCTTCATCACCGACCGGCTCAAGCGCATGATCAACGCCTCGGGCTTCAAGGTCTGGCCGGCCGAGGTGGAGGCCTTGATGTTCAAGCACCCGGCCATCCAGGAGGCCTGCATCATCTCGACCCGCGACGCCTACCGCGGTGAAACCGTCAAGGCCGTGGTCGTGCTGCGTCCCGCCGCCAAAGGCAATACCAGCGAGGAAGACATCATCAGCTGGTGCCGGGATAACATGGCGGCTTACAAATACCCGCGCGTGGTGCAGTTTGTCGACGCGCTGCCCAAGAGCGGCTCGGGCAAGGTCATGTGGCGCGCGTTGCAGGAAGCCGAGCAACGCCAGCAGTGATTGTTCCGGCCGAGGCCCTGTTTTCTGGAGAGCCCGTTTGAAAATCACTTCGGTCAAGCCCTTCATCCTGCATGTGCCCGTGACGGGCTCCCAGATCGCCGACAGCACACACACCATCTCGCACTGGGGTGTGGTCGGCGCGCAGATAGATACCGACACCGGCTTGAGCGGTTACGGTTTTACCGGCACCCATGCCCATCTGCCCAGCGACCAACTGATCACGCGTTGCATAGAGACCTGCCATGCGCCGCTGCTGATCGGCGAGGACGCGATGGACATCCACCGCCTGTGGCTCAAGCTCGCGCGCAACCCTGCCTTGCAGTGGGTGGGGCGCGCCGGCATCATCACGCTGTCGCAGGCCGCCATCGATATCGCGCTGTGGGACCTGAAGGCCAAAGCGGCTGGCGTGCCCCTGTGGAAGCTGCTGGGTGGCCAGGTGCGCGACAAGGTTCGCGCCTACAACACTGACATCGGCTGGCTCAGCATCCCCGACGAGCAACTGGTGGCCGGCGCGAAGCGCGCGGTGGACGAAGGCTTTACCGGCATCAAGGTCAAGATAGGCTCCAGCGTGGACCGTGACTTGAAGCGCCTGGAAGCCGTGCGCCGTGCCATAGGTCCGTCCATCACCATGGCCACCGACGGCAACGGCAAATGGGACCTGCCCACCTGCCAGCGTTTTTGCCGGGCGGCCGAGGCCTTTGACCTGTACTGGATTGAAGAGCCGCTCTGGTATGACGATGTGAAAGGCCATGCCCAGCTCGCGCGCAGCACCAGTATTCCTGTAGCGCTGGGCGAGCAGCTCTATACCCACGATGCCTTTGCCGAATTTTTCCACCAGGAAGCGATCCACTGGGTGCAGCCCGACGTGACGCGCATGGGCGGCATCACCGAGGTGCTGCGTGTCTGCGACACCGCGCACTCCTATCGGCTGCCGGTGGCGCCGCATGCGGGCGACATGAGCCAGGTGCATGTGCACCTCAACCACGCGCACCCGGCCTGTACGGTGCTGGAATACATTCCCTGGATCAAGGACTGCTTCCTCGAGCCCGCCCAGGTGGTGGACGGCCACTTCAGCCTGCCGCAGCAGCCGGGCGCCAGCACCACGCCGACGCCGGCCGCCTGGGAAAAGTTCCGCCAGGCCACGGCCTGAGCGCCGGCGCCGCTACTGTCACCCGCCCATGGCCAAACCCACCCCGCCCACGCTCGAAGACTTTGGCGGCAAGCCGCTGGCCGGCTGGCGGCTGCGGCTTTACACCATCATCTTCGAGGCCGACACCCGTGCCGGCCGCTTGTTTGACAAGGCGCTGATCGCCCTGATCCTGGTCAGCATCGCGGTGGTGATGGCTGACAGCGTGCAGTCCATCCATGCCTCGCACGGGCGGGCGTTCTCCGTGGTCGAATGGATCTTCACGCTGCTGTTCACTGCCGAGTACTTCGCACGCCTGGCCTGTGTGCGCAAACCGCTGCAGTACGCGACCAGCTTTTTCGGCATCATCGACCTGGTCGCGGTGCTGCCGACTTATCTGGCGCTCTTTTTCCCCGAGCTGCACGCGCTCATCGACGTGCGGGTGCTGCGGCTGCTGCGCGTGTTCCGCATCTTTAAGCTCGCGGCCTATGTGGCCGAATACCAGTCGCTGGGCCGGGCGCTGACCGCCAGCGGGCGCAAGATACTCGTTTTCCTGTCAGCCGTGGTGATGATGGTGCTGGTCATGGGCACGGTGATGTATGTGGTCGAAGGGCCGTCCAATGGCTTTACCAGCATCCCGACCTCGGTCTACTGGGCCATCAGCACCGTCACCACCGTGGGCTTCGGCGACATCACACCCAAGACCGACCTGGGCCGGCTGATCTCGTCTTTCATGATGCTGCTGGGCTGGGGCATCCTGGCCGTGCCCACCGGCATCGTCACGGCCGAGATGGCGGCCGAGCGGCGCCTGCAGCACCTGCCTCTGCCGACTACACGCAGCTGCCACGAATGCCTGACCGAAGGCCACCTGCCCGAGGCGGACTTCTGCTTTCACTGCGGCGCCAGGCTGCCGCCTTACCAGCACCAGGAGGCAAAGGCCGAGGCCTCCTAGGCGACCGGGTTTTTATTCGCCGGCCGTCAGCCGCCGCGGCGTGATTTCCACCGAGCCCAGCGCCGTGCTCATCCACACCGTGCCGTCCTGCACCGTCACCTGCAGCTGCATGCTGCGCTCGGCGAGTTTGGCCAGCGCCTGGCTCTCGGCCGCGTCGATTTGCCAGACCACCAGGTTGGCGGCACGCGTGAGTTTGGTTTCAATGTTCTTCCACCAGACCGGCGTGCTGCTGGCAAAGCTGTAGACACTGACGCGTTCAGCCCGACCCGCGGCCTTCATCAGGCGCTTGTCGTCGGGCTGGCCCACGTCTATCCAGTGCAGGATCTGCTCGGTGTAGTCCTTGTGCCAGAGCGCAGCCTCGTCCACGTCCCAGAGGTCCTTGGCGAACTCCAGGTTGCCCTTTTTGTCGTCGGCCGGCACATTGAGCGCGAAGGCCAGCAGGCGAATCATCATGCGTTCGTCGGCTTCCGAGGGGTGGCGCGCGATGGTCACGCTGTGGTCGGCGTAGATGCCGCGGTCCATGTCGGACAGGGCCAATTGGGCTTTGTAAATGGTGGCTTTGAGTGCCATAGGGTTTGCTTCTTTATCTCGTGTCTGGACGGGAACTAACCCTCTATTGGAACAGAGCGCGGGAGCTTGCCGGCGAAACCCCCGGCAAGCGCGGTTTATCTCTGCTGGCTATAGTGGCCCGACCATGCAACTGTCCGTCCTCGACCAGTCCGTCGCCGTCACCGGCCGCACGGAAGATGCCTCCATCCGTGAAACCCTGACCCTGGCCCGCCATTGCGAGGCCCTGGGCTACCGCCGCTTCTGGGTCAGCGAGCACCACAGCCACCCGACCATCGTCGGCTCCGCGCCCGAAGTGCTGATGTCCGCAATCGCCGCGACCACCAGCCGCATACGCGTGGGCAGCGCCGGTGTCATGCTGCCGCACTATGCGGCGCTCAAGGTGGCCGAGCAGTTCCGCGTGCTCGAGGCCATCGCGCCGGGCCGCATAGACCTGGGCGTGGGCCGCGCGCCGGGCTCGGACATGCGCACGGCGCGGCTGCTCAGCAGCGACCCCCGGCAGTCGGCCGAAAACTTTCCCATCCAGGTGCGCGAGCTGCAGGCCTGGCTGGCCGGCATCGACCTGCCCGAAGGCCACCCGGGCCGCGGCGTGACGGCCAACCCCATGGGCCCGACCACGCCAGAGATGTGGATGCTGGGCAGCTCGGACTACGGAGCGCAGCTGGCCGCGCACTACGGCCTGCCGTATGCGTTTGCTTACTTCATCACCGACGGCCAGGGCGCGGAGCAGGCGCTGGAGCTCTACCGCGCCAACTATCGGCCCAGCCCGCGCCATCCCACGCAGCAGGCCGTGCTGTGCGTCTGGGCGCTGGCGGCCGATACCGAAGCCGAGGCCTGGCACCACTTCTCGGGCCGGGAGCGCTGGAAGATAGACCGCAACCGCGGCGCGCTCGCGGCCCTGCCGTCGCCCGAAGAGGTGGCGCTGCGCCCCTACACACCGGCCGAACAGCTGGAGGCCGACAAGCTCAGGGCCCATGCGTTTGTCGGCAGCGGCCCGCAGGTCGCCGCCAAACTGCGGGCCCTGGCTAATACACTGGAGGTTGAGGAGTTGGTGGTAATTACCTGGGCCCACGACCCGGCCGCCCGCCGCCACTCTTACGAACTGCTGGCCCGCGAGTTTTTCTAGAACGCAGGCCGTGAACGATGAATGATTGAGACAAGGAAACAAGCCCCCATGACGACGCCCTCCGCAAGCCCGCTTTTCAGCGCCACCATCGCCGGCAGCCTGCCCAAACCCGCCTGGCTCTCCGAAACCCAAAAACTCTGGCCGCAATGGAAGGCCGAGGGCGAGGAGCTCAAGCAGGCCAAGGCCGACGCCACGCTGCTGTGGATCAAGGCGCAGGAAGACGCGGGCCTGGACGTGATAGGCGACGGCGAACAGTCGCGCCAGCATTTTGTGCACGGCTTTCTCGAGCAGGTCGAGGGGATTGACTTCGAGCACAAGGTCAAGATGGGCATACGCGACAACCGCTACGACGCCATGGTGCCGCAGGTGGTGGCGGCGCTCAGGCTAAAAGGGCGCGTGCATGCTGCCGAGGCCCGGCTGCTGCGCGCTCACACCCGCAAGAAGATCAAGTTCACCCTGCCCGGGCCCATGACGATTGTTGACACCGTGGCCGACCGGTTTTACGGTGACAAGGTCAAGATGGCCATGGCTTTTGCCGAGCTGCTGAACCAGGAAGCGCTGGCCCTGCAGGCCGACGGCGTGGACATCATCCAATTCGACGAGCCGGCCTTCAACGTCTACATGAAGGACGCCGCCGACTGGGGCGTGAAGGCGCTGGAAGTCGCGGCCAGGGGCCTGACTTGCACGACCGCCGTACACATTTGCTACGGCTACGGCATCAAGGCCAACACCGACTGGAAGGCCTCGCTGGGCGAGGAGTGGCGGCAGTACGAGACGGTGTTCCCGGCGCTGGCCAAAAGCAGCATCCAGCAAGTGAGCCTGGAGTGCTACCACTCGCATGTTCCGCCGCACCTGATGGCGCTGCTGGAAGGCAAGGACGTGATGGTCGGCGTCATCGACGTGGCCAGCGACGAGATCGAAACGCCTGAGCAGGTGGCCGACACCATAGGCAAAGCGCTGCAGTATGTGCCCAAGAACCGCCTGCTGCCTTGCACCAACTGCGGCTTGGCGCCCATGGACCGGGAGGTGGCGCTCAAAAAGTTGCAGGCCCTGGCCCAGGGTGCGGCGCTGGCGCGTGAGCGCTACAAATAAGCCTTATTCAGGTTTGGCGAACGCCAGGCACAGCCGCTCCATCTGGCGTGCCCATTCGACGATCTCGGTATCGCTGAGGCCGATCAGCAGGCCGTAGCGGCGCCCACCCCATACCGCCATGTGCATGGCCTGGATGGCTTCGGCCGATGGCCGCTGCGGCAGGTCGGTGCAGGCGGTAAACACCCGCGTCCAGGCGGCCAGCAGTTCCTCGTGCACGCGCCTGTGGTGTTTGTCCTCGGCAATGCCGGCCTCCAGCGCCAGCATGCCGGCGTCAAACCAGGGCAGCTCGGGCGTATCCGCACCGCAGGCCAGGCGAACCAGCGCGCGCAACCTTTGTTCCGCGCTGAGCCCGGGCGGCTTGACCGCCTGCTGCTCTATCGCCAGCAGCAACTGCTCCATGCAGTGCCGCACATAACCTGACAGCAGCGCAGCCTTGTTGGGGAAATAGTCGTACAGCGTGCCGACGGAGATGCCGGTTTCCAGGGCCACCGCGCGCGTGCTCACGCCGTCCCAGCCGTCGCGCTGCCAAATCCGAACAAAGGCGTCATAAATGGCCTGCACGGTGAACACCGCGCGCGCCTGCGTGGGGCGTTTCAGGGGCTTGGCGGCCGGCGGTTTTCCGAACCCGGGAGGAGGGTGGCGGCTATACATTGGTTGTCACTGACCTATCAACGAGGAAAGAAGACACCATGAACAATCCGGCCCAGCTGACGCGGCTGCTCACGCGCAAAAATGCATTGAATCACACCCGGGTGGACAGGCAACAGCCCGCAGGCGACACCTCGGGCGAGGCCGTCCTCAAAATCCGGCGCGTGGCCGTCACCACCAACAACATCACCTACGCGGCCTTTGGCGACGCCATGCAGTACTGGGATTTTTTCCCGACCGGCGAGGCGGACTGGGGCCACATGCCGGTGTGGGGATTCGCCGATGTGGAAAGCTCCGGCGTGCCGGGCGTGGAAGTGGGTGAGCGCTTTTACGGCTACTTTCCGGTCGCCAGCCATTTGCGCGTGCGGCCCGAGCGCGTGACGGAGCGCGGCTTTTACGACGGAACCGACCACCGTAAAAGCCTGACCTCGGCCTACAACCAGTACATGCGCTGCAGCGCCGACGCCGCTTACCGCCTGGAAGATGAAAACTACCAGATGCTGGTGCGCCCGCTGTTCATCACGTCTTTCATGCTGGCGGATTTTTTGCAGGACAACGCGTTTTTCGGCGCGCAGCAGCTGGTGTTCTCCAGCGCATCGAGCAAGACCGCCTACGGCACGGCCTTTTGCCTGGAGGCTTTTGCGCAGGTCAAGCGGATCGCACTGACCTCGGCGCGCAACAGGGGCTTTGTCGAAGCACTGGGCTGCTATGGCGAAGTGGCGAGCTACGAGGAGTTGACCAGGCTGGACCGCGGCATACCCACGCTGTATGTGGATTTCTCGGGCGACGAGGGTTTGCGCATGGCGGTGCACCGGCATTTCGGCGAGTCGCTGGTCTATGACTGCTATGCGGGCTCGGCGCAGAACACGCAATTTCTGCGGCCCCTGGACATGCCGGGTCCTGAGCCGAAGTTTTACTTCGCGCCGGTGCAGATACGCAAACGCAACGCCGATTGGGGCCATGCCGTGGTCAACCAGCGCTTTAACGAAGCACAGCTGGCCTTTATCCGCCGCGTCAGTGACGCGCAGGATCCCTGGATGCAGGTGCGTGAACATCGCGGGTTTGAGGCCGCGCAAACCTTGATCGACGACATGCACGGCGGGCGCATGGACCCGCTGGAAGGACATGTGGTGGTGCTGGACTGAATGCACGGCGCTGGTGTACGCTGGCGGCATGAGCCAAGACCCCACGCTGCCGCACCACCCGCACGACCACGACCATTCCCACGGCCCCGGGCATACACATCCCCACGCCCAGGGCCAGGCCGACCCACCGTGGAAACATGACGGCGTGCGCGTGATCGCGGGCAACCAGCTCGACGGCAACACCGCGCAGACGCCGGGCATGGACAGGCGTGCCGCCATCAACTTCGCCCGCGTGGGTGCGCAAAAGCTGTGGGCCGGCACCGTCACCATCCATGCCGACGCCAAAACCGGTGCCCACCACCACGGCCACCTGGAAAGTGTGATCTATGTAATACGCGGCAAGGCCCGCATGCGCTGGGGCGAGCGCCTGGAATTCACCGCCGAGGCGGGGCCGGGCGACTTTATTTACGTGCCGCCCTATGTGCCGCACCAGGAAATCAACGCCAGCCCGACCGAGGTGCTGGAATGCGTGCTGTGCCGCAGCGACGGCGAGGCGGTGGCCGTCAATCTGGAGATCGAGCCGGTCGAAAAGCCCGACACCGTGCTCTGGGTGGACCCGACGCACCCCGGTGGAGCCGTGTAAAGCGTCGGTGAAGGTTCAGTGAGGGCCGCATAAAGGCGGCCAGATGTGCGCATAAACGCACGCTTTCAAGGGGATGCGGAAAGTTTTCCTTACGAATGTCACTTCGTCCTACAGGATGTATCAAGCGGCGTGGTTACAACTGGGACTCACACAGAAGGAGTCCATCATGGATACCAATAACCAAGTCACCAATGCCCCAGTTGCCCAGCCGGGGTTTTCCCAGCGCATGCAGCACAGCAAGGCGCTTGTCGCCATCGTTGCCGTGCTCGGCGTGACCGTCATGGCCCTGGCCGCCGCACTGGTCGTCAACCGCTCCGATGCGTATCCGAACGGCTCGGCCGCCGCGCCTGTGAACGAGCCCGCGAAAGTCGCCAAACTGGCGGCGGAATCGCCTAAACCGCAAGCCGCCAAGCCGCACACCACCCCGACCGTGGTTGCCCAGGCTTCGCCGCGAGCCAACGTCTGCGCAAGCTGCGGCACGGTGGAAGCCGTGACGCCGGTGCAGCGCCAAGGCAAGGTCAACGGCGTTGATGTCGGCAACACCACCATAGGCCTGGGCACTGTCGCCGGCGGCGTGGTCGGCGGCCTGCTGGGCAACCAGGTGGGCGGCGGCAACGGCAAGACGGCCATGACCGTGCTGGGCGTGGCCGGCGGCGCCTTTGCCGGCAACCAGATTGAGAAGAACATGAAGAAGGTCACCGTGTATGAAGTGCGCGTGCGCATGGATGACGGCTCTGTGCGCAATATGGAGCTGTCCAGCGCCGTGGCCGTGGGTTCCAAGGTGATTGTTGAAGGCAAGAACCTTCGTATGGCTGCTTAGAAATAGAGCCCCCACGCTCCCCACTGCGTGTGGTTCGCTGCCCCCCGAGGGGGCGCTGCGCCTGCGGCCCGGCAAAGCCGGTTCCGCGGCCCCTGCTGGCTCGGAGGGAGGCGTCTCTTAGGTTTGTTAACAACGAAAACTCCCACCATGAAAAAATACAAAATCCCTTTGCTGGCGGCTGGTGTCTTTGCGCTGTCCGCACTGTGGACTGGTGCGGCCATGGCCGCCGGCCCCTACGCCACCGCCACGGTTGAAGGCGCGTTGTCGCCCGGCGTGTACGGCCGCATTGAAATCGGCAACGCGCCGCCGCCGCCCGTGATTTACACGCAGCCCGTCATCATCCAGCGCCCCGCTGTGGTGGTGCAGCAGCCGCCCCTGTACCTGCATGTGCCCCCCGGCCATGCCAAGAAATGGTCCAAGCACTGCGCGAAGTACAACGCCTGCGGTCAGCCTGTGTATTTTGTGAAAGTCCAGGGCGATGAGGACTATGAGCGCGGCAAGCACAAGAAGCATAAAAACAAGGGTGGGGACGACGATGAGCAGGGCCGCGGCGGGAAGCACGGCAAAGGTCACGACTGACGGCTGGGCTTTCCTCGACTCTGCTCAAAAAGCCGGTGCCTGCCACCGGCTTTTTTCTGCGCGCCACACGGCTGCGCCTTGTGCGGCGGCGGGAATAAACCCCGGGGTTCGCGAGCCTGCCGCGGGGAGCGTAGCATTGGGGACTTGTTGACCCCGATTCGCATCCGCAGAAAGACATTCCCATGAAAGCCATCTGGAACGGCGCAGTGATTGCGCAAAGCGACGACACCGTGGTGGTGGAAGGCAACCACTACTTCCCCGAGAGCTCGCTCAACCGCGACTACGTCACCTTCAGCAACCACCACACCATGTGCTCCTGGAAAGGACAGGCCAGCTATTACTCGCTGCTGGTCAACGGCGAGATGAATACCGACGCCGCCTGGTATTACCCCGATCCCAAGCCCGAGGCCGAAAACATCAAGGGCCATATCGCTTTCTGGAAGGGTGTCAAGATCGAGCCTTGACGCCGGTTCCGGCGCTGCCACAGTCGAGGGGCGGGCGATTGAAGGAAGAGGGCGGGTTTACCCTTTGTCTTCCGCCATTTGCCTGGAAAATTCGAATGTAATATGTATACTTATTAAAAACAGCCTCCCCGGCCGTTGCTGATAAGGAGACTCCATGACGCTTTCCGCTCCCGATCCCGCACTCGTCGAAAAACTCGTGGTTGCCAACCGCATCCTCCACGACCGGGGCGTGGTCGACGGCTTCGGCCACGTGAGCGTGCGCCACGACAAGTCACCGGAGCACTTCCTGCTGTCATGCAACCGCGCGCCCGGCCTGGTCAAAAAATCCGACGTCCTGGTGTACGACCTCAACGGCGATCTGGCGGTCCCGTCCACGCTGCGTTCCTATCTCGAGCGTTTCATCCACGGCGAGATCTACCGCGCGCGGCCCGACGTCATGGCGGTAGTGCACAGCCACTCGCCCAGCGTGATTCCTTTCGGCGTGACCGGCCAGCGCCTGCGTCCCATCTTCCACATGAGCGGTTTCCTGGGCAGCGGCTCGTCGCTGTATGAGATCCGCGAGTCCAACGGCAACACCGACCTGCTGATCCGCGATATGGGCCTGGGCAAGGACCTGGCCAAGGCGCTGGGCCAGCACAGCTGCGTGCTGATGCGCGGCCACGGCTCCACCGTGGTGGCGCCCTCGCTGGAGCGCGCGGTCTACCGCGCCGTCTATGCCGAGGAAAACGCCAAGCTGCAACTCAGCGCCAGCGCGCTGGGACCGATTGAATTCCTGACGCCCGAAGAGGCCGACAAGGCCATGAACACCAACGAGGGCCAGGTCATGCGGCCCTGGGAGCTGTGGAGCCGGGCCGTCGGGGCCGTCGAGTAATCCCTTCATCACCGCAACACCACCCGTCAACGAAAAGGCACACCATGAAATTCCCCCGACTGCTGGCGCTGGCCGCCCTGATGTCCCTGAGCTGCCTGGGCGCCGGTCAGGCACTGGCGCAGGACTACCCGTCGCGCGCCGTGCGCATCATCGTGCCCTACGGCACGGGCGGCGGCTCCGACATCCTGGCGCGCCAGATAGGCGCGCGCCTGCAGGCCATGTGGGGGCAGGGCGTTGCGGTGGACAACCGCGCGGGCGCCTCCGGCAACATAGGTACCGAGGCTGTGGTGCACGCGCCGCCGGACGGCTACACGCTGCTGCTGCAGAACAGCACCATGGTGGTCAACCCGGCCGTCAACGGCAAGCTCAACTACGATCCCGAAAAAGACCTGACGCCCATCATGCTGCTGGGCCTCACGCCGATCGCGCTGGTCTCGCACCAGAGCACCAACATTACCAACCTCAAGGAGCTGGTCGCCTATTCCAAGGCCAACCCGACCGGGCTGAGCTACGGCTCCTGCGGTGTCGGTACGCCCCAGCATTTTGTGATGGAGCTGGTCAAGCAGAAGTCCGGGGTCGCCGCCACCAACGTGGGCTACAAGGGCTGCGCCCCGGCCCTGACCGACGTGGTGGGCGGCCAGGTGCAACTGGCCATCCTGAGCGCCAACCTCGCCGCGCCGCACCTCAAGACCGGCAAGCTCAATGCCATCGGCGTGTCCACCGCCGCGCGCTACCAGCTGATGCCGCAGGTTCCCACGTTCGAAGAGCAGGGCCTCAAGCCGCTGGACTTTTCCATCTGGTACGCGCTCATGGGCCCGGCCAAGATGAAACCCGAAGTGGCCGCCAAGATATACGCCGACGTGCAGAAGGTGCTGGCCGAACCCGCCGTGAAAGAAAACCTTTCGGGCGCCGGTGTCGAGCCGCTGTCGGGCAATGGCGCGGCATTGTCCAGGCTCATCAAGGCCGACCTCGCGCGTTACGCGCAGCTGGCCAAGTCGGCCAACATCAAGGCTGAGTAAGCCGGGGCCGCCGGGTTTCGGCGCCTTGTCTGACGGCGCCCGCGGGCGCCCTGATCTATAAATGATGCAAGGCCGGTCCTTTTGCGGGCCGGCCGAGGCCGGCATTGACCCGCCAGGGGCGGGTGCCTGAGAATCTGTCCAGGGTTTTCAAGGAGCGCATCATGTACAAGCACATTCTGGTCCCCGTGGATGGCTCGGCCACCTCGCAAAAAGCCATAGGCAACGCGCTGACAATCGCGCAGGCCTTCAAGGCCGAGGTGACCATCATCTACGTCATAGACCCCTATGCCTTCACCGGGGTGGGCACCGACTTCGCCTACGGCCAGGCCGAGTACCTGGGCGCGGCCACGGCCGAGGCCAACGAGGCCATCAAGACCGCCAAGCAGGCTTTCGAGGGCGTGGGCATCGCCGCCACCGGCTCGGTTGTCGAAGGCCATGCGATCTACCGCGGCATCCTGGACACCGCCGAGTCGGTCAATGCCGACCTCATCGTCATGGGCTCGCACGGCCGGCGCGGGCTTGAAAAGCTGGTGCTGGGCAGCGTCACGGCCCAGGTGCTGTCGCATGCCCACTTGCCGGTGCTGGTGGTTAGGGACTAAGCTGTCCCTTCCCCGAGATTCCCGCGGCATTCACCGGCCAAACAAGGAGCTTCCCATGGACTTGCTGAATCACGATCTGGCGCACGAGTTTCCGCAATACCTGCAGAAAATGCGCAGCCTCAAGGTGTCCGACCCGCACTTTGCCAGCCTCTTTACCCAATACGACACCGACAACCACGCCATCGCCCGCTATGAGCAAGGCGTGGGCGCCATCACCGACGAGGCGCTGGAAGACCTCAAGAAAAGGCGGCTCAAGGTCAAGGACGAGATCTACCAGATCCTCAAGAAGTCCTGAGACTGGCCCTTCGCGGGTTCCGCGCAAAGCCCTTAGGGCTTTTCATCAAACTGCCACGGAAGCCCGCTACGCTGGCGTGTTGCCGGTTTTCGGTTTTTGCGGGAGAGACCCTTGAATTCAAGCGACGAAGAGTTGATGCGGCGTATCCGCAATGACCTGCTCGACAGCCTCGACGAAGAGCTGGAGATGGAGATCGAAGACCGCACCGTGGACGAGCTGATAGGCGAGGACCGCGGCCGCAGCACCAAGGATACGGCCAAGGACAAGGAATACCGCCGCCAGTATTTCCGCGAGCTGTTCCGCCTGCAGGCCGAGTTGGTGAAGCTGCAGGACTGGGTGGTCGCCACCGGCCACAAGGTGGTCATCCTGTTTGAAGGCCGCGATGCGGCCGGCAAGGGCGGCGTCATCAAACGCATTACCCAGCGGCTCAACCCGCGCGTGTGCCGCGTGGCGGCGCTGCCGGCCCCCAATGACCGCGAACGCACGCAGTGGTATTTCCAGCGTTATGTGTCACATTTGCCGGCGGCCGGCGAGATCGTGCTGTTCGACCGCAGCTGGTACAACCGCGCCGGTGTGGAGCGCGTCATGGGCTTTTGCACCGACGAGCAGTACGAGGAATTTTTTCGCACCGTGCCCGAATTTGAAAAAATGCTGGGCCGGTCCGGCATACAGCTGATCAAGTACTGGTTTTCCATCTCCGACGAAGAGCAGCACTTGCGCTTCCTGGGCCGTATCCACGACCCGCTCAAGCAGTGGAAGCTCAGCCCCATGGACCTCGAATCGCGCCGGCGCTGGGAGGAATACACCAAGGCCAAGGAAATCATGCTGGAGCGCACCCACATTCCCGAAGCCCCGTGGTGGGTGGTGCAGGCCGTCGACAAGAAAAAGGCGCGCCTGAACTGCATACACCATCTGTTGCAGCAGATGCCTTACCAGGAAACCGAACACCCGGCCATCGTTCTACCGGAGCGGGTGCGGCACGAGGATTACGTGCGCAATCCTGTCCCTCAAGACATCGTCGTTCCCGAGGTCTATTGAACACCCCCGTCCGGGCTCACTTCGTGTAGCCCGTTCCCCCCTTGCAGGGGGCGGCGCCTGGGGCCGGCGAAGCCGGACCCTCGGCCCCTGCTGATGGTTCTTAGTCCCTGACGTCCGCTACTGGATTTGTCCCGAAGTCGGGTCGCGCCAAATAGGCAATGATGCGCGCCGCCGCATCGTCTGGCGAAGTCAGAGACCCGCCGGTTTTCAGGCCCACAAACGAAGCCCGGTCGGGAAAGGCTTCGGCCGGCGCTGCGCGCAACTGTTCCTGCATGCCGGTGTCTATCACGCCCGGCGCGAGCGAGCAGACTTTCGCGCCCAGTGGCTTCAAGGCTTCGTCCAGGGCGAGGCTGCGCGTGAAGTGGTCCATGCCGGCCTTGGCGGCGCAATAGGCGGCCTGCGAGGCCATGGCCCTGCGCCCCAGTCCCGACGAAATATTCAATACCTTGCGTGGCGCTTTCCAGTCTTCGGTGGCGCGCAGGAAGGTGGCCGTAATTTGCATGGGCGCTTCCAGCCCGACACGCAGCGCGCGCGCCAGATCGTCGGCGCCTATGGCGCTCAGCGGCGCGATCTGCGGGATCACGCCCGCGTTATTGATCAGCGTGGCACTGGCCCAGGCCTGGTCCGCCTGCGAATCCTTGAGCCAGCTTTCGAGCTTGCCGGCCAGGGAACCGCTGTCGGCCAGGTCATGCTCCCATTGCAGCGCCGTGGCACCCACGTGCCTGGCGTGCGCGTCGAGGTCGGGTACCGACGTGCGGGAGATGCAAAGCACGGTGTGGCCGGCGGAGAGCAGCTGCCGCGCCATGGACAAGCCCATGCCGCGCGATGCGCCTGTGAGGAGGGTGAGATGTTTCATGGCCCCATGTTAGCGCCGGCAAGCCCGGGCTGCCGGCACCGCTAAAACCCGGGAGCGCTTTCAAACGACATCGGCAAGCCGCTGGCCGGGTGCGTGAAGCGCAGCGCCGCAGCATGCAACAAGAGGCGCGGCGCCTTGGCCTGCACTTCGGCAGGGGCGTACAAGGCATCACCCAGGATGGGATGGCCCAGGGCTTTCAGGTGCACACGCAACTGGTGGGATCGGCCGGTGACGGGCTCAAGTTCCACGCGTGTGGTGTTCGCCGCCGTGTCAAAGGCCAGCACACGCCATCGCGTCTGGCTGGGCTTGCCGCGTTCGGCGTCGATGATGCGTAGCGGGCGGTTCGGCCAGTCCACGATGATGGGCAGGTCTATCAGGCCCCAGCCGTCGTCACTGCCCGATGAGGGCAGGCGGCCCTCCACCACGGCCACGTAGCGCTTGCCGACCTCTCGGCTTTCAAAGGCCAGGCTCAGCGCGCGCTGCATGGCCGCGCCGCGCGCCATCAGCATCAGGCCCGAGGTGGCCTGGTCCAGCCTGTGCACGACCAGCGCGTCGGGATAAGCCGCCTGCACGCGCGCGCTCAGGCAGTCCTGCTTGCCTTCGCCGCGCCCCGGCACGGCGAGCAGGCCCGCGGGTTTGTCCAGCACCAGCAGGTGGTCGTCGGCATGCAGCAGGACCAGGCCGGCTGCGCTGGCGCCATTACCTGCGAGGTCATTGTTTGGCGGCGTGCCGGCCTTCATGATGGAGCCATCAACAAAGTTTTCAACCAAGGAGAGAAAGCATGACTGACGCAGGTGCCATTGCCATTGCATGTGGATTGATCATAGGCCTGGGTGCCATAGGCGCTTGCCTGGGCATAGGCGCGATGGGCGGGCGCTTCCTGGAGGGCGCCGTGCGCCAGCCCGAAATGATGGAGCCGCTGCAGGTCAAGATGTTTTTGCTGGCCGGCCTGATAGATGCCAACTTCCTGATCGGGGTGGGTATTGCCATGATGCTGCTCTTCGCCAACCCGCTTTGAGCTACTCATAAAGCCCTCCTGGCGTTGTTGCATCGCCTTGCCGTGCCGGTGCACTGTCTGCGGCGACGCGCCTAGCCAGGACCGCTTCGCTGGGTTTTCTGAGTAGCTCTTTGAGCAGCTCTTTGGAGCGGGGTCAGCCCCTGGGCTTGGGCGGCGGGAAGTTATGAACCGTGGGGCCGCTGCGTTTGGCTTCCCGCAGCATGAAGAGGTAAAGGCTTTCGACCTTCTCGCGCGCCCAGGGCGTCTTGCGCAGGAACTTGAGGCTGGAGGCCACGCTGGGATCGCTGGTAAAGCAGCGTATGTTGATGCGCCGCCCCAGCTCTTCCCAGCCATAGTGGCCCGACAGCGCGGTGACCATGACTTCCAGCGTCACGCCATGCAGCGGATTCCCTGGCTGCTGCGTAGCCGCCAGGGCCTTTGCAGGCGGGTCGCCGGTGCCGGCTGCCACGGCTTATTTGTCCTTGATCTTGCCGCGCGGGATCACCTGCGTGACGATGGTCGGGCGCACCGCGTCGGGCGAGACCGGCTTGGGCGGCGAGCTGTCCTTCTTGGGCTTTTTGACCATCTTGTTGTTGTTTTGCTGTCCTTTTGCCATGGTTTTCTCCGTCAGGTTGATAAGTGGGGATGCTGTGATTATCAATGCAACTTGATGCGCGGGCGGTGGGTGCGGTCCAGCATTTCAGACAGCGTGATCAAGGCCGTTTTCTTGAAGCCGCCCAGCGCCAGCTGGTGCTGCTTGTGCAGGCCCCAGTACATGAACTTGGCCAGCTGGCCTTCGATAAAAAAGCTGCCCTTGGTGAGGCTGCCCATCAGGCTGCCGACCGATGAATATTCAGACAGCGACACCAGGGAGCCCTGGTCCTTGAACACAAAGGGCGCGACCGGCTTGCCGGCGATCAGGTCTTGCAGCGAGCGCGCCAGGTACATGGCCTGCTGGTAGGCGGCTTGCGCGCGCGGCGGCACCCAGGTGCCGTCGGGCTGCTGGCAGGCCGCGCAGTCGCCGAAGGCGTAAATGCTGGTGTCGCGCGTGGTCTGCAGGTTGCCGTTGACCATCAACTGGTTGAGCTTGCTGGTCTCCAGCGCCTCACCGCCTTCGGGCGTGCCGCCCAGGCTGCGCAAAAAGTCCGCGGCCTTCACACCGGCGGCCCACACCGTGATGCTGGCGGGCACCACCTTGCCGCTGGCCATCTTCAGGCTGTCGGCGGTGACTTCGACCACTTTTTCATTGGTGTGCACCTCGATGGCCAGCTTGCGCAGCTCGCGCATGGCCGATTCGCTGAGGCGCTCGGGCAGCTGGGCCAAGAGGCGCGGCGATGCTTCCACCAGCACGATCTGCAGGTCTTTTTCGGGGTGGATGTGGTCAAAGCCGTAATTGGCCAGTACCCGCGCCGCGGCATGCAGCTCGGCGGCCAGCTCGACGCCGGTGGCGCCGCCGCCCACGATGGCCACGGTCAGGCGCCCGCTGCCGGCCACGCGCGGCACGGTCTGGGCGCGCAGGCAGGCGTTGATCAGCCTGTCGTTAAAGCGCTTGGCCGCCTGCGGGCTGTCCAGCTTGATGGTGTGCTCGGCCGCGCCGGGCGTGCCGAAATCATTGGTCTGGCTGCCCACGGCGATCACCAGGGTGTCGTAGGCCAGCTGCTGGGCCGGCGTGATTTCGCGGCCGGCTTCGTCATGGCTGGCGGCCAGCTGCACCGTCTTGTTTTGCCGGTCCACGCCGGTGAGGCTGCCCAGGCGGAACTTGAAGTGGTTCCAGCGCGCCTGCGCCAGGTATTCGATTTCCTCGGCGTGCGTGTCGAAACTGCCGGCGGCCAGCTGGTGCAGCAGCGGCTTCCAGACATGGGTGCGGGCGGCGTCGACCAGGGTGATTTCGGCCAGGCCTTTTTTGCCCAGGCGCTTGCCCAGTTGTGTGGCCAGCGCCAGCCCTCCGGCGCCCCCTCCGACGATGACGATGCGGTGCATAAAACCTCCAGGGGTGTTGCTCTGTAGTTATGCCTCCATGTTAACTGGCGGGCGGGGGCGCCCCTGGAAGGGCGCAATATCCCTTGGGGTGCTGCTTTCACACGGCGCTGTTAAGCTTCACGCCCGCATGCCGACACACACGTTTAAAGAACTGACCCACCAGCGCGCCTATATGCGCATGTGGTTCGCGCGGATTTTCGGCACCACGGGCAACCAGATGCTGATGGTGGCCGTGGGCTGGCAGATGTACGAGCTGACCGGCAGCGCCTGGGACCTGGGCCTGGTGGGCCTGTACCAGTTCATGCCGGCGCTGCTGCTCACGCTGGTGGCGGGCCATGTGGCGGACAGGGTGCACCGCGGCCGCATCATCGCCGGCTGCCTGGTCACTCAGGGCACGGTGGCGATGATCCTGGTGGCCGCCACGCAGGGCTGGGGCGCCCACCACAGCTGGGCTTCGCGCGAGTTGCTGCTGGCGGTGTCGGTCCTGCTGGGTGTGGCCCGCGCCTTCCAGATGCCGGCGCAGCAGGCGCTGACCCCCATGCTGGTGCCGCCCGCCATGCTGCCGCGCGCCATGGCCTTCAGCTCAGCCGGCATGCAGGCGGCGATCATAGGCGGGCCGGCGCTGGGCGGCGTGATTTTTGTGGCCGGCGCCACGGCGGTGTATGCCACCTGCACCTTCTTGTTCGCCACCGGCTGCGGGCTGATCGCCGTGCTGCGCTACGACCATGCCCCGCCGCCGCGTGAGCCCGTGACTCTGAGCACGTTGCTGGCCGGCGTGGAATTTGTCTGGCAGCGCAAGGCCCTGCTGGGTGCCGTTTCACTGGACCTGTTTGCCGTGCTGCTGGGCGGCGCCACAGCCCTGCTGCCCATGTTCGCCAAGGACATCCTGCACGTCGGCCCCTGGGGCCTGGGCCTGCTGCGCGGCGCACCCGCCGCGGGCGCTTTGCTGATGTCGGCGCTGCTCACGCGCTGGCCGCTGGAGCGCCGCGTCGGGCCGACCATGTTGTCGGCAGTAGCGGTTTACGGCCTGTGCATGGTGGTGTTCGGCCTGTCGACCAGCTTTGTGCTGTCGCTGCTGGTGCTGGCTATTTCGGGCAGCGCCGACATGGTCAGCGTGGTGGTGCGCCAGACCTTGGTGCAGATTGAAACCCCCAACGAGATGCGCGGCCGCGTCAGTGCCGTCAACTCGGTATTCATAGGTGCTTCCAACCAGCTTGGCGAGTTCGAGTCCGGCGCTACTGCCGCGCTGCTGGGGCCTGTGGGCTCGGTGGTGGCCGGCGGTGTGGGTACGCTGCTGGTGGCGGCGGCGTGGTTCCGGATGTTTCCGTCGCTGTCGCGACGCGACCGTATAGTGGCACCGCCTTGACCTTCAGAGTGGTGGTAGCCGCGATGTGTGTATGGGTTGGAGTGGGAGCTAAATCGGATACATCGTGGACGATGAAGACGGATTAGGCTCGTCTGCCCGGCGGAAAATCTTCATACGATTTGGGGTAATAGCCCCAGATCCTTGCAAAACCTTCCCTGTATTCAAAGTCGAAGCCGATCTCTTTTAGTTTGCCGAGCATCGTTGGCGAGTAATCAATGACTTTCGGTGCGAGGAGGCGACCAGTCCGGGCTTCTCCATGTAAGCCGAGATCAAACCACTCCACACCCACAAATGGGAACGGGAGGTGGTAGCACCACTCGGTATCCCAGCCCGAAATGTGGCCGCTGACCCATTTCGAGCGATACGAAGGTTTGTAACCGAGCCCACGTACATACACGATCAGCTCATTCCATTTTGTGTCATTCGCAAGCGCCCCAGAAAACTTTCGGCGCGCTTGCAATGCAATTTTTTCTCTGTCTTCGTTCTCAGGGACTGCATTGGCAAGCGGTAATGAATGCATGGTAAAGGCTCGATGTAAATGTGAGCAGGCACTATAGCGAGAAGCTGAGGAGGCACCGCAGGTTTGATGCACAACACATGCCAGTTGCCCGCCCCAGAGTCTTTGTCATCATGATGACCGGCCCACTGCGATAAGGTTGATTTCGCAGATAAACGGGCAAGGTTGCCTACCGCCCCGTACTCGCCCGTATCCGGTTCACCTCCAGCGGCGTGATCTCGCTCGCCCGGTTGCCCCAGGACTGGCGGATGTGCGTGAGCACCAGTCCCATGTCGGCGTCATTGAGTACCAGCACAAAGGGCGGCATGCCGAAAGGCCGCGGGTTGCCTTCAGTCGCCGGCGCGTAGCCGCCGTTGAGCACGATCTGCACCAGATTGACCGCCTGGCCCATGGTGACGGCGCGGTTGCCGGCCAGTGCCGGGTAGGCATTGGCGATGCCTTCGCCCTTGGCGCCGTGGCACTGGGCGCAGTGCTGCTCATAAAGTTTGGCGGCGCGCTCCACCGACTCGCCCTGTGTCTTGATGGCGGCTGGTTCGGGGGGCGCTGTGTGCGAGGGGGGCAATTCTTTGAGGAACTGAGCCATCGCGCCCAGGTCGGCGTCGCTCAAATACTGGGTGCTGCGCTGCACGACTTCGGCCATGGGGCCGGTGACCGAGGCGCGTGGCGACACGCCGTTTTTCAACAAGCTCACGATGTGCTGTTTGTCCCAGTCGCCCACACCGGCCTCATAGGGCGAGGCCAGCGAGGGTGCGTACCAGTTCTGCATCGGGATCAGGCCGCCGGCCAGGTCCAGGCCCTGGTCGCTTCCGCCCAGCGCGTTGCGCGCCGTGTGGCAGGCCGCGCAGTGGCCCAGGCCCTTGACCAGGTAGGCACCGCGGTTCCACTCGGTGCCGCGCGCCGTGTCGGGCTCATACACACCGGGGCTGAAGAACAGCGCGCGCCACACCGCCAGCGCGGCCTGCGACTGGTAGGGAAAGCGCAGCGCATGCGGCAGGTTGGGCGCGACCACCGGGGGAAGGCTGCGCAGGTAGGCATACAGCGCGTCGGAGTCCTCGCGCGTGACCTGGGTGTAGCTGGTGTAGGGAAAAGCCGGATAAAGCAGCCTGCCGTCTTTGGAGCGGCCGTTGTGCATGGCGCGCCAGAAATGGGTGGATGACCAGCCGCCTATGCCCGTCTTGTCGTCGGGCGTGAGGTTGGAGGTGAAGACGGTTCCGAAGGGCGTCGCGATGCCGCGCCCGCCCGCATAGGGCTGGCCGCCCTGCGCGGTGTGGCAGGCCTGGCAGTTGCCGGCCCGCGCCAGGTAGGCGCCGCGCGCGATCAGCCCGTCGCTGGGTGCGGCGCTGGCCACCGGCGCTTTCACGTCGACTTCGTCGCGCACATTGAGGGCCCAGACCAGCGCGCTGCCGCCCGCGGCGATGACTGCCAGGGCGATGGCGAATTTGAAGGCTTTTTTCACTTTTGCGCCTTCACGGGGGCCGCGGCGGTCGCCGCGGGCGCGGTCGCGCTGCCGCAGGTGATGGCGCTCGCGCCCGGGGGGAGTGGCGGCAGGCTGGCGGCCGGTTTGGTGCTGGCGGGCAGGGGCTGTGCGGCCGCCCAGCTGGCCACGGCATTGATGTCTTCCAGGGTCAGGCGGCTCACCACGTCCTTCATGCAGTCGGGCGCATGCGCGCGGCGCTGGCCGGCCTTCCAGGCGCCCAGCTGCGCATTGAGGTAGTCGCGCGGCAGGCCCAGCAGGCCTGGGATGCCGGGGGCCACGCCGGTCATGGCCTGGCCGTGGCATTGCACGCAGGCCGGCAGCTGGCGCGCAGCGTCGCCTTCCAGCACCAGCTGGCGGCCATGGCGCAGCACCTCGGGCGCGGCGGCGGCAGGCAGCGGCGCGGGGTAGGGTACTTCGAGCTGCGAAAAATACGTCGCGATCTCCATCAGGTAGGCGTCGCTCAGCGGTTCAATCAGCTGCGTCATGAGGCCGTAGTGGCGCCGCCCGTCGCGGAAGTTGAGCAGCTGGTTGTAAAGGTAACCGGCCGGCTTGCCGGCCAGGCGCGGGTAATAGCCGTCGGGCGCGGCGCGGCCCTGCGGTCCATGGCAGGCGGTGCAGGCCATGGCGCGCTGGGCGATGCTGTCTTCAAAGGGAGGTGGCGCCGCAACGGCGGCGCCGGCCGCTGCCCAGGCCAGGGCGGCCGGCAGCGTATGCAGGGCCAGCGTGCGCAGCCAGGAATATCCAGAACAGGTCTCATGCATGAGGGGATCATGCCCCACATGGCCAGTCCGCGTAAGCATCAGTTGCCGACGAAAAAAGCATATCAGATGAAAAACAGCGGAAAATTGCAATATCAGATCGCGGCAGGCCGCGCCAAAGCGAGCCGCACCGCGTACACCCCATGAAACGCTACGAACAACTGGTCGAACTGCTGGCGACCGATATCCGCAACGGGCGCCTGGCCCCCGGCACGCGACTGCCCTCGATACGCACCATCACCGCGCAGCACGGCTTGAGCGCCTCTACCGCTTTCAAGGCCTATTACCGGCTGGAAGAAAAAGGCCTGGTGCGCGCACAGCCGCGTTCGGGTTATTACGTGACGGCCTCGTCCATGCAGCAGCTCGCTGCACCGGCGCGCGGCGCGGCCGATAGCAGGGCGGGCAAGGCGGCCCGGGTGGCGCCCCGGCCGGACGTCAGCGAGCTGGTGTTTTCGGTGCTGGGCGCGGCGCAGGACCCGGCCATCGTTCCCCTGGGCTCGGCTTTTCCCGCGCCGGGGCTGTTCCCGCTGCAGCGGCTGGGCAAGTCGCTGGCCCGCAGCGCGCGGTTTATCCAGGGGGCGGACACCGTGGCCAGCCTGCCGCGCGGCGATGAGGGCCTGCGCCGGCAGATCGCGCTGCGCTACCTGGGCCTGGGGCTGGCGCAGTCGGCTGATGAGCTCATCGTCACGCATGGCGCGCTGGAGGCGCTGAACCTGTGCCTGACGGCCGTGGCCCAGCCCGGCGACCTGGTCGCGGTCGAGTCGCCGGGGTTTTACGCCAGCCTGCAGGCGCTGGAGCGGCTCAAGATGAAAGCGCTGGAAATCCCGGTGCATCCGCAGGACGGCCTGGACCTGGCGGCGCTGGCCGACGCGCTGCAGCGCCACCCGGTCAAGGCCTGCTGGTTCATGACTTCGTTCCAGAACCCCACGGGCGCCAGCCTGTCGCTGGAGAAAAAGAAAGCGCTGGTCGCGCTGCTGGCCACGCGCGATATTCCGCTGATCGAGGACGACGTGTACGCCGAACTGTATTTCGGCCACCGCGGCTTGCTGCCGGCCAAGGCTTTTGACCGCAAGGGCCTGGTGATGCACTGCGGCTCTTTCAGCAAGACGCTGGCGCCTGGCTACCGCGTGGGCTGGGTGTCGCCCGGGCGCTTCGGCCAGCAGATAGAGCGGCTCAGGCTGATGACCACGCTATCGGCCAGCCTGCCCGCGCAACTGGCCATCGCCGACTATCTGCAGCACGGCGGCTACGACAAACACCTGCGCAAGCTGCGGCATGCGATGGAGTCGCAGCTCTCAAGCCTGCTGGCCGCCATCGCCCGCCATTTCCCGCCGGACGTGCGTGTGTCGCGCCCCGCGGGCGGCTATTTTGTGTGGGTGGAATTCGCCGAGGGCTTTGACGCGCTGGCCCTGCACCAGGCGGCGCTGGAGCTGGGCATAGGCGTGGCGCCGGGCCCGGTGTTTTCAGCGCGGCGCAACTTCCGGCACTGCCTGCGGCTCAATTACGGCCATCCGTGGAGCGAGCGGTTTGAGGCGGCGATGCAGGGCCTGGGAATGCTGGCAAGGCGGCAAAGCCCTTACGACAAGGCTGCGAGCTGAGCGTTGGCGGCTTGCCTAGCGGTGCTTGTCCGGCAGGGCACGCACGCAGGCCACAAAATGGTCCCAGCTGGCCTGCACTTCCTTGACGCGCACGCCTTTGTCGAGCACCGCGCCGCAGGCGGCCTCGGCGCGCCGCACCACCTTGGTCAGAGCGCTGGCGGGCAGGGGTGGGATCTGCGCGCGCAGGCTGTCGGCCTTGCTGCGCATCTGGGCGATGGCGTCCTTGGCCAGGGTCTTGTTGCCGGCGCAGGCGATCATGCCAATCATTTCGGCCATTTCGCCAAAGGCCGGGTCCAGGTTCCAGAGCGCCGCCGTGCCCAGTGCCAGCGCCCACATGCGCTTGTTGCGCGTTGGCGCTGCAGCGGCCTGGCCGTCCTCGGCCGGCTGTGGGCCGGCGGGCTGGGTGTCGGGAGGGGAGGGGTTCTTCATGGACGGCGTGTCTTGTATAGACAAGGCAATATTCTGCCCGAGTCGGTTGGCCGCGCCGGCCCGGGTCGGCAAAACCCGGTTTTGCGCCAAGGAAAGCGTTGACAGCCGAATGTAAAGCGCGCCGGTTCAGCCGCCATCGACCCAGCCGGCAATGCGCCTGCAGACCCAGTCCGCATCGTCATGCGGCAGGTCGTGGCCGGCCCAGGGGTGTTCGTGGTGGGCGGCCTGCCAGGCCTGGGCCAGCCGGGCCGAGCAGCGTGGGTGCACCAGGTGGTCGGCCGCCGACGACAGCACCAGGGTCGGGCGGGCGAGCGGCGCGGCCGTGCTGAAGGCGGCCGCGGCCTTGAGCTGGTGCCAGGCGTTGGCGAGGCTCACGGGCGCGTCCTGGCGAATGCGGGTCCACGCGGCGATATCCTGCTCCATCGAGGTCGTGCGATTGCAGGTGATGCGGTGGATCACGCGCTCGGCATACTTCGCGTCGCTCCAGCGGGCGGCCACCAGCGCCAGCGGCAGCCAGTTGCCGGGACGCAGGCGTTCGCTCGCACGGCCCAGCGGCCGCATGCTGGTGTTGATCAGCACCAGCCGCTCGATTTCCTGCGGATAACGATGTGCCCAGTCGGCGGCCACCATCGCACCCAGCGACATCGCCACCAGGCTGTAGGGCGGCGCAAGCCCTCGGGCCAGCAGGTGCGCGCGCGCGAAGTCGGCCATCGCGCCCACCGTGGCCGGCGAGGCTTCGCGGTGGAACACGCCGTTGCCCGGCAAATCCAGCGCCAACACGCGGGTGGCGGCGCTGGCCGAGCCCGGCAATGTGCGCGCCAGCCGCTCCGCGAAGTCGCCCCAATGCCGCGCCTCGCGGGTCAGGCCCCTGAGCAGCACCCAGCTCATGCGAGCACCCGCCTGGGCCGCCAGTGCGCCGTGGCCAGCCGCGCGAGTTGCGCGCGCCGCTCGTCCGAGGGCAGCCAGTTTGGCGCGGCAAAGGCGGCACGCGTGAGGAAGTCCAGCAAGTCCGCATGGCGGCGCAGCACGCGCTTGGTGCGGTGCGCCTTCATGGGGTTGAAGATGCCGTGCCGCGAAAACAGCTGCCGCGGGTTTTTGCGTATCCACAGCCAGGAGCCCAGCTCCAGCGTCATCGGCAGGAACACATGGCGCGGCGGCGCGTGGTCGTAGGCGTGGTCCCAGAGGTCGCCGTGCAGCAGGTACTGGTTGCTCTGCGGCTCGAAGCTGTAGGCGTGGTGCGGGTGCGACTGCTCCAGCATGGTCCGCAACGCGAACATCTCGGGCAGGTGCGCCATCAGCCGGCGCGTCTTGGCATAGGGAAACCACAGGCTGTCGTCAAAGCCGTAACCCGAATGGCAGTCCAGTGCCAGGCTGAAGGGGCGGCTGGCGAGCTGCTCGCTCACCACACGCAGCAGGGCCGCGCTTTCAGCTTCCATGGGCGCGCCGGGCCGGCCGCAGTACCAGGGCAGCAGGGGGCTGATGGTCTGCCCGCCCGCGAGGAAAGGCACATGGCTTTCGGCCCGCTGAGGCGCGTTGCGCATCAGGTCCACGCCCTGCGGGTTGGCGCGCTTGTGCGCCCACATGCCGCCCGGGTTCACGATGGGCATGAAGACCAGCCGGATTTTTTCGAGCTGGCGGTGCAGCAGCTCGTCCCACTCCAGGCGAAACAGCAGGGCGCGCAGGTAGTGCAGGATGAGCTGCGTGCCTATGCGCTCCAGCCCGTGGATGCCGCCGAAAAAACCGACGGCCGGCGCCTGCGGGTCGGCCGAGCCTATGCTGGCCGTGTAAAGCGGAAACGAAGGCCCGGCCGTGTGCGCCTCGGCCACCACGGCCACGTCGAAGTGGGCGCTGCCCGCCAGCAGGATCGCCTTGAGCTCCTCGAGCTCCGCAAAACTCGCGGCCGCGTCACGCGCCGGCGTCAGGCTGTAGGGGCTGTGCAGGCTGCGGGGGCTTTGCACGGCGGCGGTCGGCGGCGGGATTTCCATCCCTGACATGCTGGCACAGTTGTTTGACAGCGCGCTACATGCCGGCCGGGTTTTTTGTATCGAATGCCTCTAAGCCCCTTCAGTTTCCCGTTCGCTGCTCGATCGCGGAAATCACCTGGCGCATGGCCTTGTTGACCGGCTTGTCGCCGCGCATCACCAGCGCCAGTGTTCTTTGCAGCCGCGGGTAGAGCGGGTGCACGGCCAGTTCGGGATGCTGGCCGGGGCCTGTCACGGCCATGGCCGGCAGGATGCTGCAGCCCAGGCCGGCGGCCACCATCTCCTTGATGGCTTCCACGCTGCCCAGCTCCATCACGGGCCTGGGCGCATGGCCGGCATCGCGAAACCACTGGTCGATGATCACGCGGGTGTTGGCCGCCGGTTCAAACAGCACCAGCTCGCGTTTGGCCAGGAAGGCCGGCGTGATCCTGGCGGGCAAGCCCGTTTCATGCCGGGGAATGACCGCCACAAACTCGTCGTTCAGCATCGGCGTGGTGACCAGCGCGCGGCGCTTGACGGGCAGGGTCACCAGCGCCATGTCCATGGTGTTGCCTTCCACCGCCTTGACGAAGTCGGCGGTATTGCCGGTGCTGACCAGCACGCTGAGATTGGGGAAACGCACCCTCAAGGAGCGCAGGATGTGCGGCAGCAAATAGAGGCAGGCCGTCGCGCCGGTTCCCAGCGTGACGCGGCCGGTGACATCGGCCGAATGCGCGGCCATGGCCGTCATCACGCCTTCCACCGCCGCATCCACGTGCCGGATCTGCGCCAGCAGGTCCAGCCCCGCCGGCGTGGGTGCGGCCCGGCGCGCCACCCGCTCGACCAGGCGCACGCCCAGCCGCTGCTCCAGCTGCCGCACTTGCAGGCTGATGGCCGGCTGCGACAGCCCCAGCCTTTCGGCCGCGCCCGAAAAGCTGCCGGTTTCGATGATGAGCGCATAGGTGCGCAGGTGGTCGAGGTTGAGCATGCAAAGAAATTCTAATGAAAACCATAAGTTTTCACATATTTACTTATGCTGGTCCTTGCGCAACCATGGTGGCATGCAGCATCTTTCTTCACAAGCCCTTCTTGCGTCCTCCGCCAGTCCCGCGGCCGGTGCGTTGTCCATCCGCCCCTGCGCCGAGAGCGACATGGCGGCGATCCAGGCCATCTACGCCCACTATGTGGCGACCAACCTGGCTACCTTCGAACTCGAGCCTCCCAGCGTGGAGCAGATGCGTGCGCGCCGCGCGGATATCCTGCGCGGCGGCTATCCCTACCTGGTGGCGCTATGCGACGGCGAGGTGGCGGGTTATGCCTACGGCAGCGCTTACCGTTCGCGGCCAGCCTATCGGCATACGGTGGAGGACTCGATTTATGTCGCGCCCGGCATGCGCCAGGCCGGCGTCGGCAGCGCCTTGCTGCGCGAACTGATCCGCGAGTGCGAGCAGCGCGGTTTCCGGCAGATGGTGGCCGTGGTCGGCAACAGCGCCAACACCGGCTCGCTGCGGGTGCATGAGGCGCAGGGTTTTGTCCGTGTCGGCACGCTGGGCTGCGTGGGCTACAAGTTCGGCCAGTGGGTGGACACGGTGCTGATGCAGCGCGCGCTGGGTGACGGCGCGGCCTCGCCAGGTGGCCTGCCGCCGCCTGCGCTTCAATCGGCTGGCGCGATCACCACATCCGACAGCGGATACGCCACGCAGGGCAGGATGTAGCCCGCCTTCTTTTCCTCGGCGCTCAGGCCCGGCCACTCGATGCGGTAGTGCACGCTGCCGCCGGCCAACCGGCGTATGCAGGTGCGGCAGGTGCCGTTGCGGCAGGAACTTGCCGGCGCCAGCCCCGCCAGCTCGGCGGCTTCCAGCAGCGGCAGCACGGCCGGCGCGTCAAACACAGGGCCGTCCGGCGCCATGCGTGCGCTGAACACCTGGTTTTCCTCCTCTTTTTTGGAAAACGCCTGTGAGGAGGCGGGCACTGGCGGGCCGCTGGCAGGCATGGGATGTGGGACCTCAGCTGTGGAATCGAGGAAAGCGCGGGAAAAACGCGAGGAAGGAGGGCTGAATTTACCCCAGAAGAGCCCTATGGCCCGCTGAGGTGAGGCACGGGCTGCGATTTGCGCGACAATTCCGCTCCCCCCGAATATTTCCCGCACCGATTCACCAGCAAGCGATTTTTCATGTCCAGTTACTCCATCCGTCCTGCCACGTCCCGCGACGCCAAAGCCATCGCCGAAATCCATGTCGCCACCTGGCAAGCCGCCTACAAGGACCTCCTGCCCGAGGATTACCTCGCCAAGATCACGGTCGAAAAACGCCAGGCCTACTGGCGCGAAGCCATCGAATTCAGCGAACCGCAACTGCTGGTGGCCACCGAGGGCGAACAGATCGTAGGTTTTGTCGGCTTTGACCGCTCACGCGACGCCGGCACCAAATCCACCGTCGGCGAAATCTGGGCCCTGTACGTCCACCCCGAACACTGGCGCAAAGGCGCCGGCCTGGCCCTCTGGGACGGCGCGCGCGAAGGCCTGAAGGACGAAGGCTGCACGCAGGTCACGCTGTGGGTGCTGTTGCGCAATGAACCTGCGTTGGCGTTTTACGAGCACGCCGCTGGGTTCAAGAGGGAAATGCCTTCCCTCAAGACTGTGGCGTTTGGGAGTGTCAAGCTTGAGGAGATTCGGCTTAAACGTTCGGTGGATTGAGCCGGGTCTTGCTCCGGCGGGTGCGCGCTCTCCCTTCTCTCCTTCTCCTCTCTTCTTTTTTCTGCTTTCTCTGCTGAGGGCTGCTGGCCGGGCAACCCCCGGCCAGCAGCTCTCAGCAAAAAGCGCAAAGGCCGGAGCAAGAGCCGGCCAAACCAAGCCCGACCGGCAAGGTCAAAGAAACCCTTCCAACACCACTTTGCCGCGCGACTTGCCCGATTCGATCAGGGCATGCGCGCGCCGCAAATTCGCGGCATTGATGCTGCCAAAACGTTCGGTCAGCGTGCTGCGTACCAGCCCTGCGTCGACCAGTTGCGCGATCTCGGTCAGTAGCCTGTGCTGCGCCACCATGTCGGCCGTGCCGAACATCGAACGGGTAAACATGGACTCCCAGTGGATGGAAATGCTTTTGCGTTTGAACTTTGTCATGTCCACGTTCTTCGGGTCGTCGATCAGGCCGAAATGGCCTTGGGGCGCCAACGCCTCGACGATCTGGTCCAGATGCGAATCGGTCTGCGTGAGGCTCACCACGTAGTCGACCTCGGGAATGCCTATGCGCTTGAGCTCCGCGGCAATCGGCTGGCTGTGGTCTATGACGTGGTGGGCGCCCAGCTCTTTCACCCAGGCCTGGGTTTCGGTACGTGAGGCCGTGCCTATGACGGTCAGCGAGGTCAGGCGCGCGGCCAACTGCGTCATGATGGAACCGACGCCGCCCGAGGCGCCGATGATCAGCAGCTTTTTGTGCGTGGGCTTTTTGCCCGGCTGCAGTCCGAGGCGGTCGAACAGCATTTCCCAGGCGGTGATGCTGGTTAGCGGCAGGGCGGCGGCCTGGGCGAAGTCGAGCGAGGCGGGCATGCGGCCCACGATGCGTTCGTCCACCAGGTGCAGTTCGCTGTTGGTGCCGGCGCGCAGGATGGAGCCGGCGTACCAGACCTTGTCGCCGGCCTTGAACAGCGTCACGTCAGGGCCCACGGCGCGCACGATGCCGCTGGCGTCATAGCCCAGCACCTTGTAGTCCTGGCCCGCGGCGCGCGAAACACCGGCGCGCACCTTGGTGTCCACCGGGTTGACGGAAATCGCTTTTACTTCGACCAGCAGGTCCTGGCCTGTGGGGGTGGGGTCGGGCAGGGTGATGTCGACGAGGCCGGGCTGGCCTGCCTGGTCCAGTGCGTGGGCTTGCTGGTAGCCAATGGCTTTCATGGTGGAGTCCTTTGAGTTGAGTTGCAGAGAGGAATGAATGGATTGGATGGTTTGAACTGTATGGATTTTGAAAATGAAGATAAACAAGCCACTGGTTGAAGCTATTTACAAATAAAATTTGTAAATGAAAGCCTTGCAAGACCTGGAAATCTTTGTCCGGACCGTGGATTCGGGCAGCCTGTCGGCCACTGCCCGCGGCCTGGACCTGACGCCCGCCGCCGCCAGCGCCGCGCTCAAGCGGCTGGAAGAAGAGCTGCAGGCGCCGCTGTTTGTGCGTTCCACGCGCAGCCTGCGCCTCACGCGCGAGGGTGAGGTCTTTCTCGCGCATTGCCGGCCTGCGCTAGCCGCCTTGCGGGATGCGCAGCTGGAGCTGGCCAGCGGCCGGCAGCAGGTCAGCGGCATGCTGCAGCTGGCCGCGCCTTCCGATTTCGGCCGCAACCTGCTGCTGCCCTGGCTGGAAACGTTCCAGCAACAACACCCCGGCATCCAGTACCGCCTGCACTTGTCGGACCGTGTCACCAATGTCTACAGCGACCTGGTCGATGCCGCCTTCCGCCAGGGCGAGCCGCCCGACTCCAGCATGCTGGCGCTGCCGGTGCACCTGACGAATCGCCGCGTGCTGTGCGCATCGCCGGCCTACCTGCAGGCGCGGGGCAGGCCCGAGACGCCGCAGGCGCTCGCCGCGCACAGCTGCCTGTGCTTCATGCTCGGTGAAGAGGTGTATGACCGCTGGAAGTTCTGGCGCGATGGCGAAGAGGTGGTGGTGCGCGCCGGCGGAGGCAACATCGCCAACGATGGCGACGTGGTGCGCCTGTGGGCGCTGGCCGGCCGCGGCATCATTTACAAGTCACGGCTGGACGTGGCGGCCGACCTGACCGCGGGCCGGCTGGTGGCTTTGTGCACCGATTGGCAAACCGAGGCATCGCCGATGTACATGGTGCTGCCGGGGCGGCGGCAATTGACGCCGGGCCTGCGCTTGCTGCGGGAGTTTATTGAGGAGCGCTGCGCGGAATTGGCCGCCAGTTAGTTTGCAACTGTGTGTGTGCATACGCAAGCGAATGGTTCAAACCCGTCCTCACTCCAGGGTTGCGTCCAGGACTACAGACCCGCGGGCCCATCGCGCGCACAATGAATTTTCCAGCCGCCACCTTGGCGGATCACAAGGCAGCCCGGCCCGCAGGCCCGCGCGCTGCAATTCCCGAAAGGAAAAAAATCCCATGCAAATCCAGGTCAATTCCAAGCACACGATGCACACCGGCGAGTCTTTCGAGCGCTGGGCCAGCGGCGAGTTGCATGAGTCGTTGAGTCGCTTCAAGGGCGACATCACGCGCATCGAGGTGCATATGAGCGATGAAAACGGCGACAAGGCCAGTCCCGACCAGAAGCGCTGCGTGATGGAGGCGCGCCTGGCGCACCACGACCCGCTGGCCGTCAACCACCAGGCGCCCAACCAGGACCTGGCTTTCCGCGGCGCGAGCGACAAGCTCAAGCGCGTGCTGGACCACACCCTGGGCAAACTGCGCGACCATCACCGCGACCGCGAAACCATACGGCGCGAACCCGCGCCTGAGTCCGGGACGCCCTAGCCCAGTAGGGCCGGATGCGCGTGCCCTCAGAACTTCCCGAGGTAATCCATCTTGCCCAGCGGCACGCCCTGGTGGCGCAGGATGTCGTAAGCCGTGGTCAGGTGGAAGAAGAAATTGGGCAGCACAAAATCCAGCAGGTAGGGCTCGCAGACAAAGTTCATTTCCTTGCCGCGTATCTTGAGCGTCACGGTGCCGCCCGCGCGCGCGTTGAGCTGCGCCTCGTCCACGGTCTTGAGGAAGTCCAGCGTCTTCGCGATGCGGGCTTGCAGTTCTTCAAACGTGGTTTCGGTATCGGCGAAGCTGGGCGGGGTAATGGCGGCCAGACGCGCGGCGCCGAACTTGGCGGCATCGCTTGCGCCTTGCACCTGGCCGGATAGCGGGTACATGTCGGGCGCCAGGCGGGCGTTGACGTAAGTGGAGAGGTCGACTTTGTTGGCCTCGGCATGGGCCCTGGCTTTTTCAAGCACCGCCGACAGGTTGTGAAAGCCCCGGATAAAGACGGGGATGGAGGCTTGGTAGAGGGGCAGCGACATGGAAATTTTCCTGGGATGGAGTGAATTCGGGGCGGCGCCAAAACGCCGGCCCTGATTTTGTTCCTGTTGCGGAAATTTTGCTGCCGGCTGGTGCAAACTTGGGGCAAGGCCGTGTTTCACGGTGGATTGAAAGCTAGCGCCCAGCCCATGAAAATCGCCCTGCTGTCGGACGTACACGCCAACCTGCGCGCGCTGGAGGCTTGCCTGGCCCATGCCGCCGCACAGGGCGCCGGCCGGCTGGCGGTGCTGGGCGACCTGGTGGGCTACGGCGCGCAACCGGCCGAGGTGGTGCGGCGCATTCGCGGCCTGGCAGGCGAGGGCGCCATCGTGCTCAAGGGCAATCACGACGAGTACGCCGTGGCGCCGCCCAGCCAGGCCCGTTCTCTTGACCAGAGCGGCGCTGCCTGGACCCACGAACGGCTGGACCAGGATGCGCTGGATTTCCTGGCGGCGCTGCCGTTGACGGCCGCCGTCGATGCGGCGCTGCTGGTGCATGCCAGTGCCGACGCGCCCGAGCGTTGGCACTATGTCGACAACGAGCACCGCGCCGAAACCTGCCTGGACGCCGCCTGCTCGAACCCGGCCGTGCGTTATGTGCTCTGCGGCCACGTGCACGAACAGGCGCTTTATTTCCGTGGCGCGGGGCAAGGGCTGATGCGCTTTGCGCCCACGCCGGGTGTGCCCATCCCGGTGCCGCCGCACCGCCGCTGGCTCGCCACCGTGGGCTCAGTGGGCCAGCCGCGCGACGGCGACACCAGGGCCATGTACGCGCTGTTCGACACAGGCCGGGCCGAGCTGACGTTTCACCGTGTGGCCTACGACCACCTGGCCGCGGCGGCCGATGTACGCGCGGCGGGTTTACCCGACCATTTGGCTGCGCGGCTGGAGGCGGGCTTGTGAGGCTGATGGCGCCCGGCACCGTGGTCGACGGCTTTGTCGTCGGCGAATGCCTGCATGCGGGCGGCATGGCGCATATCTACCAGGTGGGCTATGCCGACCCGTCGCGGTCCGCGCCTTTTCCCATGGTGATGAAGGTGCCGCGCATGACGGCCGGCGACGGCGCTGAAAACATCGTGGGCTTCGAAGTGGAACTGCAGCTGCTGTCGGCGCTGACGGGGCCGCACGTGCCGCGCCTGGTGGCGGCCGGAGACCTCGAAAAGCTGCCCTACCTGGTGATGGAATACGTGCCCGGTCGGACCCTGCAACAGTTGCTGGACGACAGCCCGGGGCCGCTGCCCGCGCAAGAGATCGCCCGGCTGGGTGTGGCCATGGCCCAGGCGGTGCACAGCCTGCACCTGCAGGAGGCCTGCCACCTGGACCTGAAGCCGGCGAATGTGCTGCTGCGCCCCGACGGCAGCGCGGTACTGCTGGACTTCGGGCTGTCCTGCCATGCGCATTACCCGGACCTGCTGGCCGAAGAGCTGCGCCCCGCTGTAGGCTCTCCCGCCTGGATGGCGCCCGAGCAGGTGGTCGGTGTGCGGGGCGACCCGCGAAGCGACATCTTTGCCGTCGGTGTGATGCTCTACGAGCTGGCCGTGCGCGAGCTGCCCTTTGGCAACCCGCAAACCCGGGGCGGCCTGCGGCAACGCCTGTGGATGGACCCGGTGCCGCCGCGCGCCTTGCGGCCGGAGCTGCCCGAATGGCTGCAGGAGGTCATCCTGCATTGCCTGCAGGGCGAAGCCGACCGGCGATATGCGTCGGCCGCGCACCTGGCGCTGGACCTGTCCGACCCCTCGCAGATCGCCGTGACGGAACTGGGGCGGCGCTTGCAAGCCACGGGCTTCTGGGCGCATTTCAAGCGCTGGCTGCGCGCGGCAGGCAAGCACTACCGGCCCAGCGCCCTGCCTTCGCGTCAGCTTGACGCGGCGCCCATCGTCATGGTGGCTGTGCCTTACCTGGACGTGAGTGACGCCACGCTGTATTCGTTGCGGCGCGCCGTGATGCGGGTGCTGGGCACGGCACCCGGCGCGCGGCTGGCCTGCGTGACGGTGATCGACGCGGCGAAAGCGGCCGGCCGCGACACCGAGGCGAGCGAAACCAGCTTGCACCGGCGCTACCTGGGCATGCTCAGGCAGTGGGCCCAGCCACTGAACCTGGACAGCCGGGCGCTGTCTTTTCACGTCATCGAGTCGGGCGACGTCGCGCAGGCGCTGCTGCACTACGCCAGGGGCAACCAGGTCGGCATCATCGTCATGGGGGCGGCGACGCACGGCTTGCAGATGCAGCGCCTGCTGGCGACGGTGCCCATCAAGGTCGCCATGGCGGCGCCGTGCACAGTGATCCTGGTCAAGCAGGCGCTGCCGTTTGACCGGCTGGCAGGGGGGAGCGAAGAAGGCTAGGCTTCCTCAGGAGCCGGCCATCAGCTTGTGTACCAGGTCGGCCGTGGTGGAGGCCTTGTACTTGCGCATCAGTCGCGCGCGGTAGATCTCGACGGTGCGGTGGCTGATGACCAGCGCGCGGCCTATCTCCTTGGAAGTCAAACCGTCCATCAGGTGGGCGGCCACTTCGCGTTCGCGCGCGGTGAGCTCGGCCGTGACGGGGCGGCGCGAACTGAGGTCTTCAAAGGTCCAGATGCCGGCTTCGTGCGGCGCGCTGCGGTTGAGGGCGCGGCCGGTCACGTGGCACCAGAAAGTCTCGCCCTTGTTGCGGCCGTCCACGCGCTTCATGATGCGGTCGTCGGAGTACAGTCCCTTGGCATTCAGGATGGGAATCATGCGCGCGCCTATGCGCTCGTACTCGTCCGCGCTGGGGTAGAGGATCAGGAAAGACTGGCCGGCGAGTTGCTCGCGCGTGGCGCCGAACATCTCGCATAAATGCTGGTTGCAGTCCACAATCGAACGGTTGCGGGAGAGCACCAGTCCCACCGGCGCCAGGTCGAATGCGAGCTGGTAATCCACTTCCACAGTACAAACCTTTAGGGAAAACTACGTAACTTGATAAGTAGTATCGTAATGGATTGCCTGGAACACAAGGAGATGATTTGTGAAGAAACTTTTTCCCTCCGCCGCGGAGGCCCTCAAAGGCGTGGTCAAGGACGGCCAGTTGCTGGCCGTGGGCGGCTTCGGCCTGTGCGGCATTCCCGAGGCGCTGATTGACGCCTTGCGCGACAGCCAGGTGAAAAACCTGACGGTGATCTCCAACAACGCGGGTGTTGACGGCTTCGGCCTGGGCAAGCTGCTGGAAACCCGGCAGATCAAAAAAATGATTTCCAGCTACGTGGGCGAGAACAAGGAGTTCGAGCGCCAGTACCTGGCCGGCGAACTGGAGCTGGAATTCACGCCCCAGGGCACGCTGGCCGAAAAGCTGCGCGCCGGCGGCGCCGGCATCCCGGCTTTTTTCACCAAGACCGGTGTGGGCACGCAGGTCGCCGAGGGCAAGGAATTGCGCGACTTCGACGGCGAGATCTATGTGATGGAGCGCTCGCTGGTGCCCGACGTGGCCCTGGTCAAAGCGCATGTGGCCGACAAGTCCGGCAACCTGCGCTTTAACCTCACGGCGCGCAACTTCAACCCGGCCGCCGCGATGGCCGGCAAGGTTTGCATCGTCGAGGTGGAGAAGGTCGTCGAAGTCGGTGAACTGGCGCCCGACGACATCCACCTGCCGGGCATTTATGTGCACCGCATCGTGCTCAATGCGAATCCCGAAAAACGCATTGAGAAACGGACCATCACCGAGAAAGCAGGAGTTTGACCATGCCCTGGACCCAAGACCAGATGGCGGCGCGCGCCGCCCAGGAACTCGAAGACGGTTTTTACGTGAACCTCGGCATCGGCATCCCGACCCTGGTGGCCAACTTCACCGGCGACAAGGAAGTCTGGCTGCAGTCGGAAAACGGCATGCTGGGCATAGGCCCGTTTCCGACGGAAGACCAGGTCGACGCCGACCTGATCAACGCGGGCAAGCAGACCGTCACCACCATCAAGGGCTCGTCCATCTTCGGCAGCCATGACAGCTTCGCGATGATTCGCGGCGGCAAGATCAACCTGTCCATCCTGGGCGCCATGCAGGTCAGTGAAAAAGGCGACCTGGCCAACTGGATGATCCCGGGCAAGATGGTCAAGGGCATGGGCGGCGCGATGGACCTGGTGGCCGGCGTCAAGCGCGTCATCGTCCTGATGGAGCACGTCGCCAAAAAGAAGGACGGCACCGAGGACCTGAAAATACTGCCCAAGTGCACCCTGCCGCTCACCGGTGTGGGCGTGGTGGACCGCATCATCACCGACCTGGCCGTGATGGACGTGACGCCCCAGGGCCTCAAGGTGGTGGAGCTGGCGCCCGGCGTGACGCGCGAGGCGCTGCAGGCCAAGACCGGCGTCACGCTGGTCTGAGGCGATAGCGTCACCCAGCAAAAAGCCGCCTGCCTTTTCAGGCGGCGGCTTCGGCTTTACCGGATTTCGCGGATCTCCCGGATTTCCCGCGGGCTTATCGGTTTGCGGGATTCTTTTTTTCGGTAATTTTCACCTTTTCGCTTTTTTCCTGCGGATCGCTCCCGGCGGCGGCCTTGCGCCTGGCGGGCGCGGCCTTTTCCTGCAGCAATTCGTCCCGCGCCAGGTTCTCGATCATGGCCAGCAGCACGGTGCGCGTCAGCTTGATGTGTTCAGGCGCTATGCCTTCGATGCTCACGTTGTTGGTCTCTTCGGCCAGGGGCACCAGCAGCTGCTTGAGCGCGCGGCCCTTGTCGCTCAGGTGCACATACATATTCTTCTTGTTGGTGGGCAGTTGCTTGCGCTCTATGTAGCCCAGCGCTTCCATGGCCTTCATGGCGGTGAAGGTGGTGGGCTCCATCACACCGGCGCGCTCGCTGAGCTCTTTTTGCGTCAGGCCGTCGGACTCCCAGAGGATGCGCAGAAAGGTCCAGTGGCCGAAAGGCACCCCATGCCTCGCCAGCCGCACCTGCAGCGCGCGGTGGAAGGCGCGTGAGGCATCGCGGATCAGGTGCGCGAGGCGGTCATTGGGCACGGCTTCACGCCAGTGGCGGATGATATTTTGGGTGTCGTTGCTCATGACCCCGCATTGTGACCGACTTGGTGCGGGGGAGCGCAATCCCGGCCGCTGCGCGCGGATTCCAGCAACGCCAGGCAGACCGCCGTGGTGGCGCGGGCCCATTCGCCGCTGTGCACCGGGGGCTTGTCATGGACCACGGCGGCATACAGCTCGTCGATCACCTCCTGGCGCGGGACGGCCGGGGCTGGCAGGGCTTCCACGGTTTTTTCGCTGTCGGTATAAATGCTTATTTCCGACGGCCCGGGCCGCAGGTCGGCCTTTTCACAGCTCACGATAATGTGGCCGAAGTGCTGGTGCCGCAGCCCCGCGGGCAGCTCGCTGCCGGCCGTGTAGAGGCTGCCGCCATAGTTGCGTGCGGCCTTGAGCGCGCTTTCTTCGGCGGACGTGGCCGCCCCCTGCAGGCGCTTGCGTGCCGCGCCGTAGTCGGCGGGATTCTTCAGCTGGCCCATCTCGCCGATGTTGCCCAGCAGTTCGTCCGAGTCGTAGTGGCCGTAGCCGCTGTAAGTGGCCGAGGCAAAGGCGCCGCCTTCAAAGCCCAGCAGCGCGCTGTACGCGCCTTCGGTGGGGCGGCTGGCGTCCCAGGCACCGGTGTGGGCGCGCACGCTGCGCACCAGCCCGCCGCCCAGCAGGCGCACGATGTCCATCTGGTGCGTGGCCTGGCTGTGGATCACGCCGCCGCCGGCCGCCGTGTCCAGTTCCTCGGGGCGGCGCGGGCGGTAAAGAAAATCGGTGAAGTTCAGCGCGTGGATCATCTTCACGGCGCCGTAGCGGCCGCTGTCGATCAGCTCGCGCGTGCGGCGTATGGGGGTGTTGAAGCTGTGGCTGTGGCCCACGATCAGGTGAACGGCCGCGCGGTCGGCTGCTTCAATCATGGCGCTGCATTCGTCCACCGTCAGGGCCATGGGTTTTTCCACCAGGACATGTTTGCCGAAGGAGGCGGCCAGGCGCACGTGTTCGGCGTGGAACTGGTGCGGCGAGGCGATGTAGAGCGCCTCCACCGCCGGGTTGGCGCACAAGGCCTCTATGGATGCGTAGCTGGGCGCGCCGAAGTCTTTCTCAAACTGCGCGCGCGCGACGGCGATAGGGTCGGTTGCGCCCACCAGCTTCACGCGGCCGTCGTGCACAAAGGTGGGCAGCATCAGCGTAAAGGCCCGGCCCAGGCCGACGATGCCGAGTTGGAGTGTGCGCCCTGTCATAAGTCCAGTACCAGTTCAGGCGATTTTGCACGCGAGACGCAGACCATGATGTGACCGGCTTTTTCCTCATCGGTCAGCACCATGTCGCGGTGCTCGGCCTCGCCGGCCAGAAGGTCCGTTTTGCAGGTACCGCAGGTGCCGCTTTCGCAGGAACTGGCCACACGCAGGCCGCTGCCGCGCAGGGCTTCGAGGAGGGTCTGCTCCGCGCTGACCTCCACCGTTTTTCCGCTCTTGGCCAGGCGCACGCTGAAGGGCGTGTTTTCCGCAAACACCGTGGCGTCGACACCGAAGCTCTCGAAATGGATCTTGCCCGAAGGCCAGTGGCCCGACATGTCGGCCACGCTGTCCATCAGGCCCCGGGGGCCGCAGCAGTAGACGTGGGCCGCGCCCGGTTTTTCAAACACGGGCCATAGGTCCAGCGCTTCGTCGATGTTGCCGTTGTCGTGGTGTATCTGCACCTGGCCCGGAAATTCGGATTGCAGCTCGTTGATGAAGGCCGTGCCGGCGGCGTCGCGCGTGCAGTAATAGAGGTTGAAGCCGCCGGCACCTGTGCGCTTGAGCTGCCGCATCATGGACAGGATGGGCGTGATGCCTATGCCGCCCGCGATAAAAATGAAGTCGCGCGCCTGCGCGGCCAGCTCGAAGTTGTTGCGCGGCGCGCTGACCGTCAGCAACTGCCCGGCCTGCACGTCGTCGGCCATGCTGATGGAGCCGCCGCGGCCGCGGCCGTCGCGCTTGACGGCGATCTGCCAGGTGCTTGTGTCGGCCGGGTCGCTGCACAGCGAATAGTTGCGGCGCACGCCGCTGGGCACTTGCACCGTGAGGTGCGAGCCGGCCGTGAAGGCGGGCAGGGGCGCGCCTTCGGGGTGGCGCAGCTCGAACAAATAAATGCCTTGCGCGACCTCGTGCTTGCGTGCCACTGCCAGCGCAAAGAAATCCGGCTCCGGGGCCGGGACAGCACTGGCCTTGGGGTTAACGCTCATTCTTGTCTCCACAAATTTTCTTGACAACGCACAAAACCACGATATTCTTAGTCATCTAAGAATAATCCTATTGCCCCGGATTGGCAAGTTGTTTTTAAACCTGTTTTGATTGAAGGCTTCCGACCACGGGAGCCGTTACCGATAAACCGCTAAAAGGACATTCGCGATGTTGACCGCTGAGGAAAATGAACTGCTCTGCCGCGTGGAAGGCAAGGCCCCCATGGGCCAGCTGATGCGCCGCCACTGGACGCCTGTCTGCCTGATCGAGGAGGTCAGCGAGCCCGACGGCACGCCCGTCAAGGCGCGTGTCTTCGGCGAAGACCTGGTGGTCTTCCGCGACACCAAGGGCCGCGTCGGCGTGATGGACGAATACTGCCCGCACCGCCGCGTCTCGCTGGTCTTCGGCCGCAATGAAGACTGCGGCCTGCGCTGCCTCTACCACGGCTGGAAGATGGACGTGGAGGGCAATGTGCTGGAGATGGTCTCCGAGCCTGCGGCCAGCGGCATGGCGCAAAAGGTCAAGCACCTGGCCTACCCGGTGAAAGAGTGGGGCGGTTTTGTCTGGGCCTATATGGGCCCCAAGGAAACCCAGCCCGAGTTCGTGCCGCCGGCCTGGGCGCCCACGGCCGATGCCAGGGTCACCATCGCCAAGGCGCTGATCCCCTGCAACTGGGCGCAAATCCTTGAAGGCGCGATCGACTCGGCCCACAGCTCCAGCCTGCATTCGTCCGACATGGTGCCGGCACGCGTGGACGGCGCCGAGGCCACCGACACCAACTGGCTGCGCCCCTCGACCGACAAGGCGCCGCGCCTGCAGGTGGAGCGCGGCGGTTACGGCTTTCGTTATGCTGCGATCCGCCGTCCCATCAAGAACGCGGCCGCCAACGACTACATACGCTCGACGGTGTTCGTCGCGCCGGCCACCGCGCTGATACCGCCCAACAACCTCTACAACGTGGCCAACATCAACGTGCCCATGGACGACACCAACACGGCGTTTTATTTCATCGCCTGGGGCCACCCTGAGCAGACGCCCGACACCGACACCTGGCGCAAGTTCCTGGGCCAGCAGCTGGGCCCCGACCTGGACGCCAGCTATACGCCGCTGCGCAACCGCGCCAACAACTTCTGGCAGGACCGTGAAGCCATGAAGGCCGGCAACTTCACCGGCATCACCGGCTTTCCCAACCAGGACATCGCGATGTGGGTGACCATGGGTCCGATCGCCGACCGCACGCACGAGCGCCTGGGCGCCAGCGACATGGCGGTGGTGGAGTTCCGCAAGCAGATGCTGGAGGCGGTGCGCGCCTTCCAGGCCGGCGGGGCTGCGATAGGCACGGGCGCATTGCGCATCCCGTCCAGCGTGGTCGCCTTCCAGGCCATCGTGCCCAAGACCACCGACTGGCGCGCCTACCAGGCTTCTTATGTCTGGGACACACGCGAGCCCGCGCTGGAGCCGTCCTACTCCACCTAGGCCTTGCCGCTTGCCCGTTTGCTTTCTCTTTGCTTTCCGTTGCGCAACATCAGCTTAAAAATTATCAGGAGACACATCCCATGAAACCACTACGCCGCTCCCTCTTGCTGGCCAGCCCCTTGCTGCTGGCCGGCATGCTGCTGCCCCAGCTCGCCGGGGCCCAGGGTGCCTACCCCAACCACGCCATCAAGTTCGTCGTGCCCTATGCGGCCGGCGGCCTGCCCGACACGGTGGCGCGCATCTACGCGCAGCGCCTGGGCGACAAACTGGGCCAGGCGGTGGTGGTCGACAACCGGCCCGGCGCCAACGGCGTGGTCGCCGCGCAGGCGCTGGCCACGGCCCCCAAGGACGGCTACACCTTTCTGGTGACCGACGGCTCGATGTTCTCCATCAACCCCGCCATCTACAAAAATCTGGGCTATGACTACAAGCGCGACTTCATGCCGGTCTCGCTCGCGGCGCGCGCGCCGCTGTACCTGGCGGTGCATCCCAAGGTGCCGGCCAACACCTTCCAGGAGTTCATCGCGCTGGCCAAGGCCAAGCCCGGCACGCTGAACTATGGCTCCTCAGGCATAGGCAGCACGCACCATCTCACCATGGAAGCGCTGAAGGCCGCACTGGGCCTGCAGATCACGCATGTGCCCTTCAAGGGCACCGGCCAGTCCGTGCCGGCCTTGATAGGCGGCCAGGTCGAGGTGCTGTTTTCGGCGCTGCCTTCGCTGTCCGGTTTTGTGAAGAGCGGGCAGGTCAAGCTGCTGGCCACCAACGCCGCACAGCGCTCCAGCCAGGAGCCCAATGTGCCGGCCATCGCCGAAACCATTCCGGGCTTTGACTTCGCGCCCATCGTCGGCGTGCTGGCCGCCACGGGCACGCCGGCCAGCGCCATCGAGCGCATCAGCGCCGAGATGGCGCAGATCGCCAGGATGCCGGACGTCATCGCCACGCTCAACAACGCCGGCATAGAGCCCATAGGCAGCAGCCCGGCCGACTACGGCAAGGCCATCCTCGGCGAGAACGAGCGCCTGGCCAAGGCTATTTCGGCCTCGGGCATCAAGCCTGAATAAATCCCACTGAAATCTCTCGCATCTCTCTCCAGGAACACACCGCCACATGTCAAAACTGAAACTGAGCTTCGGCTGCTGGAACTACGACCGCACCCGCGCCCTGATGGACGGGAGCGTGCAGCCCGACGGCATAGACCTGAACTACCTGAACATGCCGGTGGAAGAAACCTTCTTTCGCATGCTGCGGCACCAGGAGTTCGACGTCGCGGAAATGTCGCTCTCCTCGTACACGGTCTCCATGTTCAAGGAGCCTCGGCCCTTTGTGGCGATCCCGGTGTTTCCTTCGCGCTTTTTCCGCCACTCCTGCATTTATGTGAACGCCAATGCCGGCATCCGCGAAGCCAAAGACCTGATAGGCAAGCGCGTCGGCAACCCCGAGTACCAGATGACGGCGCCGGTGTGGATACGCGGCATTTTGTCCGACCACTACGGCGTGCCCGTGGACAGCGTGACCTACTTCACCGGCGGCGAGGAAGAACCCGGCCGCTCCGAAAAAATCAAGCTCGACCTCCCGCCCAACATCAAGGTCGAGCGCATAGGCCCCGACCAGACCCTGGCGCAGATGCTGCTTGACGGCGAGATCGACGCGCTCTACACCGCGCGCATGCCTTCGAGCTTTCTCAAGGGCGGCGGCAAGGTGCTGCGCCTGTTCGAGGACTACGAACAGGTCGAGCGCAACTACTTCAAAGAGACGGGCATCTTCCCCATCATGCACACGGTGGCGATACGCCGCGAGGTCTACGAGGCCAACCGCTGGGTGGCGCGCTCCATGATGAAGGCGCTCGAAGAGTCGCAGCGCCGCACCTATGAAGACCTTTATGAAACCGCGGCCCTCAAGGCCATGCTGCCTTGGCTGACCTCGCACGTCGAGCAGGTCAGGCGCGAGATGGGCGAAGACTTCTGGCCCTACGGCTTCGAGAAAAACCAGGCCACGTTGCAGACCTTTTTGCGCTACTCATTCGAGCAGGGTTTGTCCAGGCGGCTCCTCAAGCCCGAAGAGCTGTTCGCGCCCGAGTCGCTGGAGGCCTTCAAGATCTAGGAGTGGCTGCAAGGCGCGCGCTTCTCCGCATAAGACAACAAGACCACAAGATGAGGCCGGATGTCTGATACCTACCTGGGCTACATTCTGGCCGGCGCCGCCTTGCTGCTTTTCACCGCGTCCATCCTGCTCACCAAGCTGGCCTCCCACAGGCTGGACCTCGGCCTGGGCTTTCTGGTCGCCACCACCGCAAACGTCGTTTTTTCCGCCCTGGCCTTCTCGGTGCAGATGGGCCTGCGCGGTGACGCGCTGCTGTGGAACGCGCAGGCCTTCTGGCTGTTTGCCGCGGCGGGCGCCTTTGCCACCTACCTGGGGCGTTTCTTCTTTTACGAGTCCGTCGTGCGCTTCGGCCCGGCCAAGGCCAGCATTTTCCAGATCAGCAGCCCGCTGTTCACCGCCCTGATGGCCTGGCTGCTGCTGGGCGAGCGCCTGGGTGTGCTGGCGGCGCTGGGCATGCTGATGACCATCGCCGGCCTGATGCTGGTGAGCTACAAGCCCGGCTTCTTCTCGCGCCGCAATGCGGTGGCCGTGATACCGCCCGACGGCGGCCCCGCGCCCGCGGCCCTCAAGTCCAGCGTGATGCAGCGGACCCTGCGGCATGTGATGCAGTCGGTGTTCCTGCTGGGCGTGGGCAGCTCCATGGCCTATGCCATCGGCAATGTGCTCAGGGGCTCTGCCGTGCGCGGCTGGAACGAACCCGTGCTGGGCGCGCTGGTCGGGGCGCTGAGCGGCCTGGCGCTGCACCTGCTGTTCAGCGCCGGCAAGCGCGAGATCTTGCAACGCCTGCGCACGGCCGACCGCGGCGGTGTGTCGCTTTTTGCGCTGATAGGCGTCTCAACAATTTCCGCACAAATCTGCGTGATAGGCGCCATGCGCTACATACCGCTGTCCGTCGCCACGCTGGTGACGCTGTGCACGCCCGTCCTGGTGTTTCCGCTCAGCCTCCTGCTGTTCAAGAACCAGGACGGGATCACGGCGATCACGCTGGCCGGCAGCGCCTTGACATTGCTCGGCATCGCCATCATCGTGATGCGGTAACAGGCCCTAAGTCGCCGACCCACTGCCTCCGATTTTTAGAACAATCGGGATAAATTCTGGTGGCAAGGTCGCAAATTGGTTTGCCTGAACGAAATGACTCAGAAAGACAACATGACTTTGCCAAAGTGTTTTCCCGAATGAAGGCGCTGAAGCGCCTGCGCGGCATTTGTCCAGTGGGTGACGGAATCAATCATCGGTTTTGTCTTCGTCGATGCCATCGCTTGGACCAGTTCTTGCAGCATTCGGCGTGAACCGACCGGAATTCCTCGAACGGTCGCCTGCTTGCGGAAAATATCCAGGGGATTGATCCCCCCGTCAACGCCGCCCAGATAGCCGATCACGTTAATTTGGCCTCCTGGGCGAATCGATTTCAGCGAATGTTCGAAGCTTTGGGGGCCGCCGACCTCGAGAACGTGATCGACACCCCGGCCGTTCGTCAGTTTGAGAACCTCAACTGACCAGTTGGGATATCTCTTGTAATTTACTTTCCCCAATATGCCCGGCGTGGTCAGTTTCTCCAACTTCTCATCGCTGCCGGAAGTAATCACAACCTGAGCACCCGCCATCGCGGCGAATTGCATTGCAAACAAGGACACCCCGCCGGTTCCCTGCACCAGTACCACCTCACCCGGCTTTACGCTTCCAGAAGTGACAAGGGCATTCCACGCCGTGGATGCAGCGCAAGGAAGGCTCGCCGCCTCGATGTCGCTAATTTCCGGTGGCACGACCACAAGCCTGTCTTCGCTTGTCAGAAACTGCTCGCTCAAAACACCGTCTGAGGGGCCGCCCAGCGGCGCTCCCGCGACACTCGCATCAAAGGAACCGTCGTGCCACCTTTCCCAAAATGCCACAACGGCCCGGTCGCCCTTTTTCACGCGCGTGACGTCCTTCCCTACCTCGATCACTTCCCCTAAGCAGTCCGACATCGGCACGAGCGGAAACTTGAAGGGTGTGTGATAGGAGCCGAGCACTATTTCAACGTCGCGGTAATTCAGCCCGACCGCCCTGACACGCAAAAGAACTTGCCGAGGCCCTGGCAGGGGAGCTTCCTGGCTGATCAACTTCAGTCCGTCAAAGCCATTCTTTTCGATCACTATGGATTTCATGCTTTCTCCTGTTGGTTTTGTCCAGGCGATGCACTATCCTTCAGTGATTGACATTAATCAAATTTATTATTTTGATAATTTTTATTCCAAAGGTGCATGATGCTTACCGAGTTAAAAGCCTTTGTTCTTCTTGCTGAGACAGGCTCAATTCAAGCGGTCGCAAGTCGCATTCCATTGACGCAGCCAGCTGTCACGCGGCAATTGCAACGTCTGGAGGAAGTACTCGGCACCACGCTGCTGGATCGTCGCGCAAAGCCGGCGCGGTTGACCGCCACTGGCCTGGCGGTATTGGGGCACGCCAGAAAGGTTCTTGCCGCGTTTGAGGAACTGAAGAACGCTGCCGCTGTTGATGCAACGCCAGCCGGGGATTTCAGAGTTGGAATAGCGCATGCCCTGGCGGAATCCGGCGTGGTGAGCAGCCTTCAATATCTGAAGCAAAATTTTCCGGACTTGAACCTGCGATTGACTGCGGGATGGACAAACGAACTCATTCCAAAAGTGGACAAAGGTGAGCTGGACGCCGCCCTTGTCATGGTGGCAGGAGCGAGAGACAGCTTGGCCATGTTGCCCGGCCCGGTATTGGCGCGCGACGACCTTGTCTTTCTTGCCTCGCGCAACCTGGCTCTGCCAAGAACGCCCTCCCTTGGCGAGCTAAATAGATTCGGCTGGATTCTCACACCAGATACCCTGTGCGGGTCGCGCGCCTCTTTGCGTAGCGCAGTAGAGAAGAATGGCTCGCAATTTCGTATCTCGGCAGAGGTCCACGACATGGCCCTGCAGGCATCGCTTATCGAAAGAGGCCTGGGTATCGGAATGCTTCCTAAACGCAAGGCAACAAGTTTGAAGCGGTCCGGGTTACGCGCCATCAGCGTGCGCGGCCTGGATTTACAGATGCAGATCGCACTCATCAGGGCGCCATACCTGGGAAGACTTCAAGCTGTGGTGGACGGCCTGCAAGAAAGCCTGGCGGTTGAATTTCGTCGAAATCAGAGCCGTTAGAGCGCTCATTCCGCTGACCCCGTAAATGCGCCCCTCCTGGGCGCCAGGTATGCGACAAGACGCCTGCAGATCTCTTCAACGGCATCGAGAGATGGCCAGCGCTGGCCATAACACTTTTCAGTGACCCGCTTCCTGACCTCGCGATCCGGCACGCGTGACGGCGCCCTTACCTGGTTTCAAGACCCTCAAAGCAAGTGCTAAGTACGAAAGCGATGATCTGATCGTTGGTGTAGAGCTCGCCCATTTTCAGGAACTCCAGAACCGGATCGCAGGCGCGGGCGTATAGCGTGTACAGCACGACGACGGGCGGGAGCTTGGGGTTCAGGGCGCCTTGGGCCTGGGCCGCTTCAATCCAGGCGCCGAGGCGATCGCTCACGTCCATGAGCCCGTCCATGTAGTCATTGTTGCCCATCAGCGCGGTCCGAAGGCTGGAATTCTGGCTGGGCAGTGAAGGCATTTCACCCGCCAGCTTCAGGCCCATGGTCCACGCCACGACTCTGCGCAGCTTGTCCACGGCGGACCGCTCAGTGGGCAATGTGTCCAGAAAAGCCTGTGCCCGGCGCATGACGGACACCATGGCCGCCGCCGCCAGGTCTTCCTTGCTGGGGAAATGCTTGTAGAGGCTGGCTTTGGCAATGCCGACGTCGGCGGCCACTTCGTCCACCGTCATGGACTCAAACCCTTTTTCAGCCAGCAAACGGTTTACCGACTGGATGATGGCGTCTTCGCGCGCCAGCAGCATTTGTGCCTTGAAGGAAGCCTTGGGGGGGAGGGTGCTCGTCATGGCTTGATTTTAGCCAGTTTGGTTTGAAAAAAGAATTGTGAGGAAATATTAATACTGAATAGTATTAATAAATACTGATTGGTATAGAATTGGTCCAAACAATTCAAGGGGTACGGGTGTCGATCAAAGTAGCCATCGTGGGTTCGGGTATCTCAGGCCTGGCGGCCGCCCATGCCTTGCAAGGCAAGGCGGAGGTCACGCTGCTGGAGGCGGGCGCCTGGTTTGGCGGGCACACCCACACCGTTGATGTGACACTCCCTACGCCGCGCGGCGAGGTCACCCACGGGGTGGACACAGGGTTTCTTGTCCTGAACGAGCGGACTTACCCGCAACTGATCCGGCTGCTGGCGGAGCTGAATGTGGCGACCGTTGAGTCCGAGATGTCGTTTTCGGTGCAGACCCACGATTTCGCCAACGGCCGCGCCATGGAGTGGAGCGGCTCCAGCCTGAACACCGTGTTTGCGCAACGCGCCAACCTGCTGAACCCGCGCTTTTGGGGCATGCTGCGCGACCTGTTGCGCTTCAACGCCCTGACCACCCGCATGGCTCAAGACGCAAGCGACGTGCAACTGCGCCAGCCGCTGGGTGCGTTTCTGGATGAGCAAGGTTTCGGCACCGCGTTTCGCGACTGGTATTTCCTGCCCATGATGGCCTGCATCTGGAGTTGCCCCACCGCGCAGATGCTGCAGTTCCCGGTTTCGACCATGGTGCGCTTTTGCCACAACCACGGCCTGCTGCAAATCACCAACCGTCCGCAGTGGTGGACCGTGCAGGGCGGCGCCAGGCACTATGTCGAAAAAATCACCGCGGGCATCGCGGACAAGCGTTTGAATACACCGGTGCGCCTTGTTGAGCACGTCGGCAGCGCGCCGGACGGCAAAGGCGGCGTGCGCATCCACACCGACGCGGGCGCTGAGGTGTTTGACAAGGTCATCATCGCCACCCATTCCGACCAGGCCCTGAACATGCTGGCCGCGCCAACGGCGCGGGAGCGTGAAACCCTGGGCGCCATCCACTACCAGGCCAACAAGGCTGTGCTGCATACGGATGCCTCCGTCTTGCCGGCGTGCAGGGCGGCCTGGGCGGCGTGGAACTATGAGCGCGCGGCGGCGCCGGGGCAGGAGGGTGCGCGCGTGTGCCTGCACTACCTGCTTAACCGCTTGCAGCCCCTGCCTTGGGAGCAGCCGGTGATCGTGTCCCTAAACCCGGTGCGCCCCATCGCGCAAGACCGCATCATCGGCGAGTACGACTATGCCCATCCGGTGTTTGATCCGGTCGCCGTGGCTGCACAGCACTGCATGCCGGCATTGCAGGGCAAAAACCATCGCTATTTTGCGGGCGCATGGATGGGTTACGGCTTCCATGAAGACGGCCTCAAAGCCGGGCTGGCTGCCGCGGCGCAGCTGTTGGCGGACGCATGAGCCAGCCCGTGCCGCTCATCGGTTTTGGCCAGGTGCGCCATAGCCGCTTGCGCCCGCGGCGCCACGCATTTGTTTACCCCACCTATTTCCTGATGCTGCCGCTGCGCAGCCTGCAAAAGCAGGCGCCCCAGCCCGGCCAGTGGGACATCAACCGCGGGGGTCCGCTGAGCTTTTTTGAGACCGACCACGGCGACGGGCGCGCGCCGGAGCAGGGCGGCGCCATCGCGTGGCTGGACGAAGTGCTCAAGCGCGAGGGCATTCATGATGCGACCGGCGAGGCCTGGCTGCACACTTATCCGCGTGTGCTGGGCTACACCTTCAAGCCGGTGAGCTTCTGGTATTGCCACCGCGCGGCGGGCGACCAAGGCGGCAGCCTGCGCGCCATCGTGGTGGAAGTCAACAACACCTTTGGCGAGCGGCACTGCTATGTGCTGGACGCCCCGCGCTATGGCGTGGAGCAGCGTGCGGACAAGGTGTTTCATGTCTCGCCCTTCAACCCCGTGCAGGGCCACTACCGCTTTCGCTTTATGCGCAGCGAACAAGGCAAACAAGGCGAACAGGCGCGCACGGTGGCCCGCGTGGATTTTTACGACGATGCCGACGACGTTTTCGCCGACGCCGCCGTGCTGCAAACCAGTGTGAGCGGCACGCTGCAACCCATCACGCCAGCCGTCCTGCGCAGCGCCGTGTGGCGCTATCCCGCGATGACCCTGGGTGTGGTGCTGCACATCCATGTCCAGGCGCTGCGCCTGTGGCTGAAAAAAGTGCCTTTCTTTCGAAAACCCGCGCCGCCGCAAACCTTTGTCTCGCGCTAGATGGCCAGCGCGGGAGATATGCCCCATTGAGGAGTCCGACATGAACGCTGTTACCCGCACCGCCCAAGGCCTTGCGTTTCCAGAGAATGCGCCGGCCGCCGCCCGAAGCGCGCTGCGCCTGCTGCAAAACCTGCGCCACGGCGCGCTGACCCTGCACCTGCCCGACGGCTCGCAGCGCCGCTTTGGCGAGCACCCGCAGCAGCATGACGTGCACATGCCCGGGCACCCCAGTGCCAGTATCACGCTGCACAACTGGAACGTGTTCGGCGCCGCGCTCAAGTCCGGCGACATCGGTTTTGCCGAGAGCTACATCGCCGGGGACTGGAGTACGCCCGACCTGACCGAGTTGCTCAAGCTGTTCTCCGCCAATCGCCGGGAGATCGATGCCATGATTTTCGGCACATGGTTCGGGCGGCTGCTGTACCGCGCCCGGCACCTGCTGCATCACAACAGCCGTGCCAACAGCCGCAAGAACATCCATGCCCACTACGACCTGGGCAACGCGTTTTACCGCCTGTGGCTGGACGAGACCATGAACTACTCCGGCGCCTGGTTTGAGGGCGACCTGTCCCGCCCCTTGCCGCAGGCGCAAGACGCCAAGGTGCGCCGCGCATTGCAAATGGCCGGTGTAAAGCCCGGCGACCGTGTGCTGGAAATCGGCTGCGGCTGGGGCGCGCTGGCCGAGCAAGCCGCCGTTGAACGGGGTGCGACTGTGGTGGGCGTGACGCTGAGTACGGAGCAGCTGGCGTATGCCGACGAGCGCATGCGGCGCCTGGGCGTGAGCACCGGCGCGGGCGGGCGCGTCGACCTGCGCCTGCAGGACTACCGCGACATCCCGGACGCGCCGTTTGACGCGATCTGCTCCATCGAGATGGTGGAGGCCGTGGGGCAAGCCTATTGGCCCACGTACTTTGCCGCGGTGAGCCGCCTGCTCAAACCCGGCGCGCGGGCCTGCGTGCAAAGCATCGTCATCAACGACGCGCTGTTTGACCGCTATGTGAAGTCGACCGACTTCATCCAGCAGTACATCTTTCCCGGCGGCTGCCTGCCTTGCCCTCGGGAGTTCCGCCGCCAGGCCCAGGCCGCGGGGCTGGAGGTGGTGGATGAATTCGCGTTCGGCGCGGACTACGCCGAAACGCTGCGCCGCTGGCGCGATGCCTTCACGGCGCGCGGGGCCGAGGTGGCGGCACTCGGCTTTGACGAGCGCTTCATGCGCATCTGGGCGTTTTACCTGGCCTACTGCGAGGCCGCCTTTGACGCCGGCGACATCAACCTGATGCAGTTCACCTTGCGCAAGCCCGCCGCGCTTTCGCCCCCGCCATGACAGGCATGAAAAACGCGGCTGCCTGCGCGGTATTGGCTGTGGCCGGCTGCCTGCCTGGCATGTCCGCCCAGGCCCAGGCCTTGCCGCTGGAACTGCGCCCCAGCCTGCCCACGGCCAGCCTGTCCGGGCAGGCCAGGTTCAGATTCTGGGGCTTTGAGGTCTACCAGGCCACCCTCTGGGTCGCCCCCGGGTTTGCCGGGTCGGCCTATGAGCAAAGCCCGTTTGCGCTGGAGCTGGCTTACCTGCGTGACTTCAAGGGGGCGGACATTGCCAGGCGATCCATTGCGGAGATGCGCCGCCAGGCGAGCATCACCCCCATGACCCCGGCGCAGGAAACGGCCTGGGAGAACCAGATGCGTGCGCTGTTCCCCGATGTCAGCGCCGGCGACCGCATCACCGGGGTGCACCAGCCCGCCACGGGCGCGGTGTTCTGGAGCAATGGCCGCCTGCTCGGTGAAGTGCGCGACCCGCTGTTTGCCAAACTCTTCTTCGGCATCTGGCTGTCACCGCAAACCTCCGAGCCGCAGTTGCGCCGCGCGCTGCTGGCGCAGGAAAAATCACAGGCCCCGGCGGGCGCCGCACCATGAATCTCCGCACGGCAGTCCAAACCGAAACGACACCCCACGCCTGGAGCGTGAGTGACGGTCTGCGCTACGGCCTGCTGGGTTTGCCCCTGGCGTTTTGCGCTCTGCCCCTTTATGTCTTGATGCCCAATCTGTATGCGCGCCATTGGGGTGTGTCGCTGGCGGCTTTGGGCGCTGTGCTGTTGGGAGCACGCCTGCTCGATGCGGTCATTGATCCGCTGCTGGGCCGTTTATGCGATCGCTTGTATGCCGCCTCGCTGCGCGCGGTGCTGGCGATGGGCGCGGTGGCGGCCGCCGTGCTGGCCGTGGGATTTTCTTTTTTGTTTGTGCCGCTGGTGAATGAACCCGGGGTCTTGCTTTGGTGGGCAGGGTTCTGGCTGGTGGTGACCTATGCGGCCTACAGTGCCTTGTCGGTCGCGCATCAGTCCTGGGGCGCCATGCTCGGCGGTGACGCGCTCTACCGCAGCCGCGTGGTGGCCTGGCGCGAAGGGCTGGGCCTGGCCGGGGTGCTGCTCGCGACGGTCACTCCCGTGCTCCTGGGCGTGCCCGCCATGCTGGCTCTGCTGTTCTTCGGCCTGGCTGGGGGCTGGTGGGCCTGGCGCGCAGCGCCTCAGCCAGCGCGGTATCGCCATGCGACTATGACCGCGGCACCCCACACGCTCTGGCACCCGTGGCGCAACCCCGGCTTTCGCCGGCTCCTGGGCGTCTACCTGCTCAACGGCATTGCCAGCGCCATCCCGGCGACGCTGGTGCTGTTTTTTCTGCAGGACCGCCTGCAGGCCAGCGGGGCCATGCAGTCCGCCGCGCTGGCGGTGTACTTTGTATGCGGCGCGCTGTCCATGCCGCTGTGGCTGCGCGGGGTCAAGCGCTGGGGGCTGGTGCACAGCTGGCGCTTCGGCATGCTGCTGTCCATTGCCGTTTTTCTGGGCGCGAGCCGGCTGGGCGCGGGGGATGCGCCGTGGTTTTTGCTGGTCTGCGCCCTGTCCGGCGCGGCCCTGGGGAGCGACCTGGTCCTTCCCGGCGCGCTTCTGGCCGGCGTCATCGCCAGGGCCGGTGACCGCGGCCGCGCCGAAGGGGCTTACTTCGGCTGGTGGAACTTCGCCACCAAACTGAACCTGGCGCTGGCCGCCGGCCTGGCCCTGCCTTTGCTGGGCTGGCTCGGTTATGTGCCCGGCGTGCGGGATGCCAATGCGTCCGCCTTGCTCACCGCCGCCTACTGCCTCCTGCCCTGCGCGCTCAAGGCCCTGGCGGCCGGCGCGCTCCATTTTTTCATCATCCCACCGACGGCCCAGCCGCACACACCATGACACAACGCACTTTCTTCGGCCGCTCACTTCTTCTCGCCGCCGTGGTTTCGGCGGCCTTGCTGGGCGCATGCAGCACGCCGCAAGTCCAGGACTACGCCAAAGAGACTCCGGTGCTGGAACTGCGCGACTACTTCAACGGGACGCTCGACGCCTACGGCATCTTCACCGACCGCTCGGGCAAGGTGGTCAAGCGCTTTACCGTGGTGATGACCTGCACCTGGAAGGGCGATGCCGGTGTGCTGGACGAAGCCTTCAGCTATTCCGACGGCACGACCCAGCGGCGCATCTGGCGCCTGACGCGCCACGCCGACGGCCGCTACAGCGGCCAGGCGGACGACGTGGTGGGCGCGGCCGAGGGCCGGCAAAGCGGCAACGCCTTCAATTGGGCCTACACCCTTGCCTTGCCGGTGGACGGCCGGGTCATCAACGTGCAGTTTGACGACTGGATGTACCTCATGAACGACAAAGTCATGCTCAACAAAGCCGCCATGCGCAAGTGGGGTGTGGGGCTGGGTGAAGTGACACTCTCCTTTATCAAGCGGTAAAACGCCATGGCCCTCAACTCTCGCATGGAAGACTGGCACGGCCGCACGGTCTGGCTGGTGGGCGCGTCCACCGGCATAGGCCGGGCCACCGCATCGGCGCTGCACGCCCAGGGCGCCAAAGTGGTGGTTTCGGCCCGCGGCGCGCAAGCCCTTAACGCCTTTGTCGAAGCCCATCCCGGCGCGCTGGCCCTGCCGCTGGACGTCACCGACACGCGCGCGGTCAAGGCAGCGGCCTCGAGCCTGGCCGAGCGGGATGCGCTGGATTGTGTCGTGTACTGCGCGGGCCACTACCACGCCATGGACGCCGCCCACATGGACCTGGGCGACCTGCTGCGCCACAACGAAGTGAATTACCTGGGCGCGCTCTACATGCTGGATGCCGTGGTGCCGCAACTGCTGGCGCAGCCGCTGGGCGAGCGCACCGGTCAGCGCGGCCACATCAGCCTGATGGGCAGCGTGGCCGGCTATCGGGGCCTGCCCAACAGCCTGGCCTACGGCCCCACCAAGGCCGCGCTCATCAACCTGGCCGAGACTCTGTACCTGGACCTGCATGCACAGGGTGTGGGCGTGTCCATCATCAACCCCGGCTTTGTGAACACGCCGCTAACGCAACAGAACCAGTTCAAAATGCCCGCCTTGATCACGCCCGAAGAGGCTGCACGCGAAATCCTGAACGGCTGGGCACGCGGAGAGTTTGAAATCCACTTCCCCAAACGCTTTACCCGCTGGATGAAGGCCCTGCGGCTTTTGCCTTACCCTTTGTTTTTCGCGGCGACACGCCGACTCAGACAGGCCTAGAAATTCCATGAACCCCGCCGACTCCGCTGTGGATCGCATCGTTGACGCCTTCCAGACCCTCACGCCCGCGGGCGTGGAAACACTGGGCGCCCTCTACGCGCCCGATGCGCGCTTCAAGGACCCCTTCAACGACGTGCAGGGCCTGGCCGAAATCCAGCGAATTTTTCGGCATATGTATGAGAGCCTGGAGAGCCCACGCTTCGTCATCACCGAGCGTATCGTGCAAGGCGAGCAATGCTTCCTGACCTGGGAGTTCCACTTTGCCTTCAAGCGTTTCCAGCGGGGAAAGGCCCAGTGCATCCTGGGTGGCTCGCACCTGGTGCTGGATGGCGAAGGCCGCATCACGCTGCACCGGGACTATTGGGATGCGGCTGAAGAGCTGTACGAGAAGTTGCCTGTGGTCGGCGGCTTAATGAGATGGTTGAAGCGGCGCGGCGGTTCGTCATAGATGACTGCCTCACCGCAAAGCAGACATTCCTTGCTCACCAGTCATCGAATCCAGCGGACTCATTGTCTGCCCGGCCTCAACCTTCAGCACATGCGTGTAAATCATGGTGGTGCTCACATCAGAGTGGCCCAACAGTTCCTGCACCGTGCGGATGTCGGTTCCCGCCTGCAGGAGATGGGTGGCGAAGCTGTGGCGCAGCGTGTGCACCGATACCGGCCTGACGATGCCGGCAAGCTAGACCGCCTGCTTCAGGCTGCGCTGCAATCGCTCTTCATACAGATGATGACGGCGCTCTATGCCACTGCGCGGGTTGGTCGGTTGATGTTGTCGAGCCAGGGCAGATCGACGCCAAGCACTTCCCGGTATAAGAACAGCAACGCGCTCAGGGCCTGGTTGTGTGTGGATGCTGAAACCTTGCGTTCCGTGGCCAACATAGTCAGAAAGTCCTCAACCTCCTTCGCCCCATGTCGCGCGGATGCTTCAAACCATGCCATCGGATGAAAAAACGCACCCAGTACACATAGAGCTTCTCGGTGCTGAAGCTATAGTGAAGACAGCGAATCCGCTCCCTGACCTGGTCGAGCAAGCGGGTCGATTGCAGCGGTGGGTTGCCGGGTTTCATGGAAGTATTTATACCTGTATGAAAATACAGAAAATTTACCGAAAACCCATAAACAAGAGGCTTTCGGACGATTTTTATGACCAAGTTAAACCTCAGCCGCCAAGTTAAGCCGCAGGTTTTGCGGTCTAAATTACGTTAGGCGTCACGAGAGAGGCCAAAGTGCTACAGCGAGTTAGAGCCTTCTTCACTCCCAAGGGTCAGTTTCGCATGGCGCCGATCGCTAGACCCCTGCCTCGTTGCGAGGTCCGCCCATTGAGAGACTCCGATGTGGAGGCATGCGAGGAAATCTATCGACTGAACGAGTCATCGCACTTCCCGAACGGCTATTTCCCGCGCTTTTCCGATTGGTTGCGGAATCGGCGAGCACTAATTGTTGTCGCCGAGGCGGGCGGTTCTGTGCACGCGCTAGGGGGCATCTCCGAGCAAGAACACGAAGGCAATCACGTTGCCGGCCTCTCGTTCGGCATGGTTCACCCTTCGCATCATCGGCGGGGCTACGGTACTGCGCTCCTACTGTCTCGCCTGTCGCTGCTCAAGACCGCAAAACCCGCCAGTCTTGTAATGCTGACGACCACCAGGGGCTCAGAAACCTTCTATGGCCGTTTTGGCTTCAAGCACTACCACTCCCTTCAAGCAACGAGCCAGTACCGCGAGGATCACTACTTCGCGAAGGTATCCGCCTCGGATCGATCGCGGTGTCTCGCTGCACTAGCAGGCCTTCACTTGTCGCCGGCTCTCTTCACCATGGAGGTTCCGTCATTTGCCAGCCTCACGCCACTCAGCAGCGTGGCGGTGCCAGATGCCTAACCCTTCCTATATGGACTCCCCCACAAAGGCAAGAAACTGACCGATAGTGTGGCTGCGTGGAAAGCGCCTGCAGTCGTATATCCGGCATCTGAGGTGGGATCGTATGTGTCCCGTGCCGACATGGAATCTGCGTCACCGAAGCGCCAGTCGATACAAGCGGCAGGCAAGCTGCCGGAAGAGTTATCGGCGTTTATCGGTGTGGGGTGAACCCGGTTGGCCATGATGGTCGATCAATCTCGTCGCAAGCGTGGATGGGCGTTCAATTTTCTTGTGCCTGGATGCCTGGTCATCAGGCCGGCATCACAAAGCTCTCCCTGTTGATCTTCTTGTTAAGCCGCCCGGTTTCACCAAACGGCTCCTTGTCACGCAGCGTGGCATAACAAATCCGCGCCAGCTTGTTGGCCAGCGCGCAGGCCGCCTTGTTGTGGTTGCTTCTGGCTTGCATATCCAGCGCCCAGCGGCGAACCCCACACACCTCTCGCCCGGCGCCCGCTGCCACCTTGGAGGCGCGCAGCACACTCCTGGCGCCATGGGTGAGCAACATGCGCAGATAGCGATCGCCCTTTTTTGAGATGCGCCCCAGGTAACGGCTGTTGCCCGAGCTGCTCCTTGGGCGTCAAGCCAAACCAGCTGGAGAAGTGCCGCGCATCCTTGAAGTGACTGACATCACCCGAAGTGGCCGCAACCATTGCTGTGGCCGTCAGCAAGCCAATGCCCGGGATACTCAGCAGCGTGGTGCAGGCCGGACTGAGCTTGGCCAACGCGGCCAGCTCACGCTCCAGCTGCGCAATCCGGGCTTCAAGCAGACGGATCTCCTCAATCAACAGCCTGGCTGTGCCCCGGATCAGATCAGGCACGGCCGTACCTGGGTCAGCCAGCACCCGACTGATCGCCTCAATGCCGGTACGTGCGCCCGCAGGGATGGCAATGCCAAACTCCCGGCAGAACCCGCGCAAAGCATTGATGCGAGAGGTACGTGTGCCCATCCACAGACTGCGGATGCGGTGCAGACCCTGCAGGGCTTGCTGCTCCACCGATTTGACGCGCAGCGGGCGAATATCTGAAGCGCGGGCAGCTTCAAGCAGGGCGGCAGCATCTGCGGCATCGGTCTTGTTGCGTTTGACATAGGCTCGCACGTACTGGGCAGGCAGCAACTTGACCTCGATGCCCAGGCCGTTGAGCCAGCGTGCCCAGTGATGGGCCGAGCCGCAGGCTTCCATGATGACCAAAGAGACTTTCCGATTGGCAAACCAACGCTCGAACTGGGTACGCGTGAGGCGGTGGGTTTCAATGACACGCCAGGACGAATCGGCTACGGCCAGCTGAAACACAGACTTTGCAAGATCGACGGCAACGGTAGTAGCATTCATGTCGGACTCCTTTTGTTAAAAACCTGATCGCCACGCCAATGAAGACCAGAGCGCGAATATTGCGCAAAAAACAGGGGGAGTCCATCCCATCAATCGAGGGACTTGCTCCGGCAGGCTACACTCGCCTAGCAAGCCCCTCATGTCAAACGTTAGGCGTCGAGAAATGAATCGTTCCGCTGTTTCAGCCGCGATCGCCGCCGTTGCAGGCATCGCCAGCGTATACCTTTTGCCCCTGCCATGGCTGGCACCTCTGTCCACAGTAGCAGCCGTTCTCTGCGGCATCTTCGCCCTCATCGTCAGGCTCTCTACGCCAACAGAGTCACCCTCAAACCCGGTGGCTGGTGTCTTGCTGTCCATTGCAAGCCTTCCTGAGCAACCCCTCGCCAAAGTGAAGGAGAACTGGGCACTAACGGCATTTCTCACATCCGCCGCGTTCCTTGTCTCCCTTGCCCTTTCAATCATGGTTCGCGCAAATGCCTAGTGTCGCCAAACCATTGCGGAGACAGCCGCCTTTTATGGCAACACCCACATGCGGCTTCGTGGGCGGGTCAGTCAAGGCGAATGTTCGGGCCAAGCCAAGCGCGACGCCTAACCCTTCAATCGAGAGGACGTCACCCGGCAAGCCGGGCGCCGCCTCTCATCTCAAACGTTATGCCACAGTTTGACGGAAGCTACACGCGTAGCGACTCGAATACGCCGGTTCGGTATGTATGCCGCTATCGGTTCTCAGCCATCGGAATCGTTTATGAGGCCGACGCGGACTTCGACGGAAAGCGGGCACGCATTGTCAGGGGAGTGATTACATGGGGGATCAGAGCGCTGCCTCCGCGGAAGCGTGTTGAGCAAGAAGTCTGTGAGACTATCGACATCTCTGATGTGAACAAGTTGAGGGAGAGAGCGAATGAAGCATAACTTGCCAATCGACACGGACCCACAACAGACTGCAGGCGGCTTCGCCGCGCATGTTGTGGTCCGGTCATCTTCACGTTATGCCGCAGGAGGGTGTGCGAAGTGTTGAAACAGTACGAAGAGCTCGCTGTGCTCGAACAGGGCGATGACGGTGCCATCGTATCCATCCGAGGGCAGGGCGGACCTTGTGTCTTGCTGGGTCCTGAATACCTTAACCACCTCGATCTGGTTCTTGGGCGGGCGATCGCTCAACTCCACGACCTTCCCAAACGCGGTGGGGTTGAACTTCTCATTGCCGAATTTCAAACGCTTCTCTCTACGTACGCCGACACCCGCGCAAAATACGAGGGGGTTAGTGGACCAACTGCGACAAAATCTCTTGTCGAGGCGCTTGCTGAACTTAAGGCACTTCGGGAACAGCTGAATGCACTTCTTTAGCCGCATGGGCCTGAGGCATAACATGTCAATCGACACGGACCCACAACAGAAGAAGGCGGCTTCACCGCAAGTGTTGGTGGTCCGGTCATCTTTACGTTATGCAAGCTGACTGGTTGCGTCATGAAAATTCACTGGTTTGCCCTTAGGCTAACGTTCGTCGCATTCTTTGCATTTGCAGAATGGGATTCACACTCTTCGATGCGCCTCGAACCTTTTCAGCTTTTCTTCTTCTTGCTGGCGGGCGTCCTCGGAGCGAGATTCTGGTTCATGCGCGAATACCACCGCGAAGGACGTGTTGAACCTTGGTTGGCCCCGTCGTGGGGCGGGCCTCTGATGGATCAACGCCAGCCCATGCAGTTCGTTCATGCGGCCGGTTACGCATTTTTGGCGGGTGGGCTTGCGGGGTTGCTGCGCGGACCGGTTTCTGTGGGTGATACAGCTGCGCCGGGTTTCCCCGTTTACCTGATGCCTGGTGCAGCTGGAGCTGGCCTCTTGCTTGGTATGTACTGGGCGATTTGGTCCTATCCTGTCCAGTTTGGCCTTCGACGTAGGCAAGATGAATAGAACCTCACGCCCACCTACCAAGGTGAATTTGTCTTGCATGCGTGAATGCATCCGCATAACAGGCCGCTCCATCCGAGCGCCTGCGGCGTCGGCTGAGCGGCGGCGTTAGAGGGCTAGTCCGATGGCACAGATCCTCCGTCAACTCCTCGTCGCAATAGCGCTGCTCTTCCTGGCTGCACTTATTCTTCTAAAACTATCCGACGTGGTTATGTGCGGCGGTCTTCGCAGAATATGCCCAGGTACTCCGCAATGGATTCTTGTCGATTGGATTGGACAGCATCAAGTTGTCGCGTTGGGTGCGGTGGGCGCGTATGTAGTTGCCCTTCTTGCCCTGTATGGGCGCGAGGTTCCGCAGACTGTTGCGGAATCTGTAAAACCGCACTTTGTCTCTCGGGCTCTTGTGTACATCGCGGTCGCATGTGTCGTGTTCGTACTTGCCACGCACTTTCCTAGCATCGCTTCGTTTCTCTCATGGGGAAACTAATGTGGCATCGCATCGAATTTATGGTCAACACTCGGGTCCTAAACTTGGCGCGCCCTAACAATTCAGTCAAGACGGACGCCTTACAGCGTCCGCTCGCGATGCTCGCAGGCGCGCCAGTCGCCGCTTACCTCAGACGTTAGGGGTGCTTATGCCTTGGTTCGCAATTCGCAATCTGTATCATTTCGGAGTCAAATCCGACGGTAAGAACGTATTCGAAGAAAGGGTCGTTTGCTTCCAGGCAGCAACGGAAGATGAGGCACACAAAAAGGGGCTCAAAGAAGCCGAACAATATGCCACTGACAACGACTTTACAGTTGGCCCAGATCAATACGCATATCGGCAAGATGATCGAGATCTTATTGACGGCTACGAATTGTTTAGCCAACTCTTTGAGTCGTCTGAGTCTCCGGAGGAGTTCTATGAAAACCGCTATGAACGGTATGAATATCATCCAGAGAGGAAATGACTTGGGTGCGCAATCTTGGGAGGCAAAGCTCCGTACTGTTGTCCCTCTCGAGTTAAAGCACCCATTAGGCAACTGTACCGCTTCGAAAGTCGGCGCCGGCGCACGGCACTTCGTAGAAACTGCACCCCTAACCCTGCGTTCGAGGGGAGCTGCGCAAACAGCCGCGCAGCCCCCCTCAACTCCACGTTAGATGTCATGAAGATTCCAGAAGACATGTATAGCCACGTCTTCGAGCTCTCAACGCAACTAATGAATGCGTCGAAATCGGAGGACCTGAAGAGCTATTGGCGCTTCTACGACGAACTTCGCCTCTACTGTGAAGAAGAATCGAAATCCGGTAGAGATCATCCTTTTTTATGGGAAACACTCGCGGACTTCACCAATGACAATGGAGTCGCGGTGGCGCTGTACGAGAAGGCGCTGGATTTGGCGAATCGCTCGAATGCCGTGGGATACCAAGCATCAATACAAATTGCGCTCGCGGAGCGCTTCAAAGATATCGGTGACACGAAGCAGGCACTGAAGTACGCTTTGGAAGCAAATACAAATGCGAAGGGCCTGGACGACTTGGACTTGAGACGCCAGATCAGCGAGTTCTTGCTCAGTGAATCAAAGAACATCTAACAACGCCATCAACACGGACGCGCAAAAGCCACGCTCCGCGCGGCTTGCGCGCGCCGGTTACGGCGAACGTTAAACATGATCTATCGAGCCGTTCTCGTATGCGATGGTGTTCCGAAGGATGCTGGCTCGGAGGTTGCCATCGACATCGCGAAGGAGTTTGCGGAACATCGCAAATGGCACGCGAACCTTACATGCGCCTGGGACGGTTCGCGACTCACACTTGCCGCCGAGAACGACCACGACCCGAAAGGGTTGGCGCTCCTCGACGAGTTCTCAGATTGTTTGTCTGCGTACATGACTGGCAGATCTGACGGTGATCTGAAAGTCAAATCGATCGATGAAGTGAGCGATCCTGTCTAACAGGCTCGTCGAATGGACCCGCAACGGCGGCCAGCGCGGTCGCCATTCTTGAAAGAAATCAATCAATGACAGAGATATGGAGCGGGTGAAGGGAATCGAACCCTCGTATGAAGCTTGGGAAGCTGCCGTTCTACCATTGAACTACACCCGCGTTTGGGTGGCTGCTGACGAACCACTTAAGCGCTGGAGCCGCGCCGTGAGCGGGCTCGCGGCGATTTTACACCCCGGTTTTGGCGTTCATTCAAGCGCGCCAGTAGGGCTCAGGCAAGTCCGGCAACTCAAGCTCAGGCTGCGCCCGCTCCCGCAGCGCCGCCTGCAGGCTGTGCTGCAACTTGCCGGGCTGCTCCATGCCGGCGCACAGGGTTTCGATGTGCGCCCGCGCCGTCACGCGGTCGTTGTGCAGGCCAAAAACAGTTTGCGCTTTCTTGAGCCAGTCCAGCCAGGCTTCGGTGGCCTGCGGCTCGTAGCGGGCGGCGATGAACTCGGTGAGGTAGCGCAGCTTTTTGGCGGTGATGCGCAGGCGATGCAGGCGCGTGGGGCTTAGCTGTTCCAGCCTGGGCAGGGCCTGCCGCAGCCTGTGGGCGAGTTTTGCCAGCCGTGCCGTGAGCGCGTCAAAGGGCAGGGCCGGGCCATCGTCGTCTGGCTGGGCAAGGCAGCGGCCCAGCTGCAGCAGCAGGCGCTGGGTATCGCGTTCCTCGAGGGCGGCCTGGGCCCGCAGGCGGGCCGTGGCTTGCTGCAGGGCGGCGGCTTCCTGCAGCTTCTGGCGCAGGGCGGCGTCGTGCAGGCTCTCCGCCAGCGGCGGCCAGGTTTCTTCCATAAAGACATCCCAGTCGCGCGCCGCGCCCAGGCGCTGGCCCAGGGCGCGCAGGCTGTCCTGCAAGGGCGCCAACGTTTCCTGCCGCCATTGGGCCGCGCCAGCCAGCGGGCCGCAAGCCACCCGCAGCCGCCGCACCGCGACGCGCAGCTGGTGCAGGTATTCGCTGTCATAGTGCCCGCCCTGGGGCTGGGCGAGAAAGCCGGCTTCATTGGCCTGCCAGTGGGCCAGGGCGGCTTCCACCGCCGCGCGCGCGACGGTGCGTGCGTCCCCGCCCAGCGGCACATCCGCCGCTACCGCCTTGGTGGGCGGTGCCGGCGGCCTGCCTTGGGCCAGGCGGTCGCCGCGCTCGGCCTTGCTGCGGCTGTCCAGCACCAGCGGGTGGCGTTCCACCAGCAGCAGGGCCAGCGCGAAGAGCTCGTCCACTGGGCCGTCCAGCAGTTCCAGTTCCAGCTCGCACAGCGGCTCGCGGCGCTCCCGGGCCAGGATCTCGCCCTGGTCGATAGCGACTTCAATGGCGCCGCCCGCGGGGCCGGTGATGCGGCGTATCTCGCGCTTGAAGCGGGTCTGGAACTGCGGCTGCAACTGGTCTTTGAGGGGCTCCAGCACGGGCGCAAAAGCCGTGCCCGCCAGCGGCCCCCATTCGAGCACCGGGCCGGCGACCGCGAACTCGATTTCCTCGCGCTGGTGCAGGCCGGCGCGGCTGCTGCCGCCGCCCTTGGCGGTCTGCAGCCAGTGCTTGCCGTCGCTGCGCAGGCGCAGGCCTATGCCGGCCTGGGCCAGCGCGCGCTGCGGCGTGTCAAAGTAGATGTTGTCCAGCTGCTTGTGCGTGGCATGGCTATCGGTACCGGCCCACAGCGGGTCGGCGCGCAGCGCGGCCAGCGCGTCAGGGGGCAGCCTGAGCTTGAGTTCGATTTCCATGGTGGTTGGTGCGATGCTGCCTCGCGGCGCGGCCAGCCATGGTACTGCGCGCCCGCCTGCCTGGCGAGGCGGCGGCCGGCCCGGATGTAGTCACAAAGGTGTATCCATAGGTTACTATCGCTCGAGCCGCGCCCCAAGCCGGCCCCCCGTGTCGAAACCCGCGGTTCCGGGATGCAGGAAGACTGTCTTGAACGAGAACAAGCTATTTAGCCCTAGCGAGTACACCGCCGCCTTGCTGCTCTACCTGCGCAAGCACCCGGCGCGCGTGCTGTCGTCCCGGGCGCTTGAGATGGGACCGGGCAGCGGCGTGGTGATGGCGACGCTGCTGGCGCTGGGGGCGCAAAGCGCGGTCGGTATTGAACTTGAAAGCCTTGCCGTTCAGGCGACGCAGGGGCTGCTCGATCAAGAGGGTCTGCGGGCCAGGGCCAGCCTGGTCCAGGGCGATATGTGGTCGGCCTGCGGGGACGACTGCTATGACCTGGTGGTCACCAACCTGCCGCAGTTCGCGGCCGAGCATATCGAGGGCGACGGCCGCTTGCCGAGCTGGAGCGCCGGCGGCATAGACGGGCGCCGCAGTGTGGACCCGTTCTTGCAGGGCCTGGGCCGCCACCTGGCGCCCGGCGGCCTGGCTGTGATGACGCACAACGTGTTCCTCGATTTCAGCAAGACCGAGGCCATGGCCGATGCGCTGGGCTTGCGGGCCCGCATCGCCTATTGCGCTTCGGCGCCTTTGCCCGCGCACAAGCTCGCCTGCCTGAGCCCTCAGGTGCGGACGCGTTTTGAAGGGCGGGGCATTCACAGGATCGGCGACTACTGGTTTGTCGACTTCGACCTGGTGGAAATCAGCTGGAAGCATGAGGAAGCTTGATGCGGACCTGCAGCGTGGATGAAAGCGGCCCTGTCATGCAAGCTGCGGCGGTGATGCGCCGCCTGTTGGTTCCGGCCCTGGCGCTGCTGCTGAGCTTTGGCGCCGCCGGCCAGGACAGCCGGCCGCCGCAAGCGCCGCCGGCACAGGCCGCCGCGCCAAAAACCAAAAAATGCGATGACGCGGTGGACGTGCTCGCGCGCGTGCTGTGCACAAAAACCCTGAGGGTGGGGGTGCGCACCGGCTACCCGCCGTTTGCGTTTGAGGACGCCACAGGCGCGCTGCAGGGTTTTGAAATCGAGTTGGCGCGCCAGCTGGCGGGCTCGCTCGGCGTGGAGCCCGTGCTGGTGGTGGTCACGCCGGCCAATCGCCTGGCCTTGCTCGGCGAGGGCCGGGTCGACCTGGTCATCGCCACCATGGGCCACACCCTGCAACGGGACCGCGAAGCGTTGTTTGTGCGGCCGCACTACTACCAGTCGCAAACCATTGTGCTGGGCCGCAAGGAGCTTCAAATAGGCGGCCTGGTCAAGCTGCGCGGCAACACCGTCTGCGTGACGGTGGGTAACAGCACCAATGCCGAGCTGTCGGTCAACGGCGCGCGCCTCAAGCTGTTTGACAAAGCCTCCAGCCTGGTTGACGAGCTGCGCCTGGGCGGCTGTTCGCTGGTTGCGCAGGACGACAGTTTTTTTGCGTCCTACCTGCAGCAGCCCGCATTTGCCGCGGCCTATGACAGCAAGTTCGGCTTCGCGCCGCTGCCCTGGGGCGTTGCCGTGGCGCGCGACGGCGGCGAGCGCCTGGCTGACGTGCTGGCGCTGTCGATGCAGCAGCTGCACATCTCGGGCGCCCTGCAGGCCCTGGCCCAAAAACACGGTGTGGACTCGCCCTTTCTGGCGCAGCAGCGCAAGCTCTGGTCCAGCAGCACCTGCGCGCAGATCAGCGCCCTGAACGACCCGGCCTGCGTGAAAGCGCCGCTGGACAACCAGCTGCCGCCGACCTCCTTTGCCGCCAAGGTCGACCAGCTCGAACACTTTATCTACCAGGCCACCGGCACGCGGGTCACCCTGGCCATGTTCAAGACCTGGGTGGCGCTGGACTTGTTGTTGGAAGGTGTGTGGTTTTCCCTGCTGCTGGTGGTGGGGGCCGTCCTCGCAACCTGGGGTTTCGCGCTGGCCTTTGGCGCCGGCCTGACCTCGCACACGCCGTGGGTACGCTGGTCCATGCGCTGTGTGCTCTGGCCCATGCAGTCGACGCCGCTGATCCTGCTCATGATCCTGGCCGGTGTGGTGGTCGGCGCCATGGGCGCGACCTCGCCGCTGGTGGCGCTGGCCGCGGCCGTGCTGGTGCTGGGCCTGTTCAACGGCAGCAATGCCGGTCAGGCCGTGGCCGAGGCCATGCTCACGCTGCGCGAGGAGCGCGCGCCGGCCCAGCCCGCGCTGAGCGCCGCGGTCTACCGGGCCAGGACACAAATGGTGGCCTTTGTCGTGAACGCCACCCGGGGCAGCCCGGCCGCGTCGGTGATGGGTGTGCCTGAACTGCTGGCCGCGCTGACCGACGTCGCCTCGTTCTCCAGCGAGCGCATCACCACCTACACCTTTTTGCTGATTTTTTACATGCTGCTGGTCGCCCTGGTGCACCGCCTGGCCGATGTCTGGCAGTCGCGCCTGGCCCTGAGCGGGGGTGCCTATGCTTGAGCTGCTCCCGCATTTTTTGCCGGATTTCCTGCGCGGCTTGCTGGTGAACTTCCAGATTGCGACCTGCGCCTTGCTGGGCGGCATGCTGCTGGGCGCGCCGCTGGCGGCCGCGCGCTTTCACAACGGCCTGGCCGCCACGCCGGCCGCCTGGCTGGTCGCACTGCTGCGTACCGTACCCACCTTTGTTGTGATGTTCTTCCTGGTCAATGTCGTGCCGGATTTTCATGTCGGCCAGCGGCAGTTCGCCATGACGCCCTGGCTGGCGGTGGTGCTTTCGCTCACGCTGTACGCGGCGGCCTATGTGTCAGACCACGCTGTCGAGGCCATGCGGCAACTGCGCAGCGGCTCGCCCGTCGCGGCCATGCTGTTTGTGATGGGCCTGGTGCGCGCCTTTTTTGTCATGGTGCTGTCCTCGGGCTTTGGCGCCGCGGTGGGTGTGGTCGAGGCCACCACCGTCACGCTGCGCGCCATCGAAACCCTGCCCAAGGCCGGCGACAGGCTGCTGCTGATCGGTGTGGTGATTGTGATCTTCACCGTGTGTTTCCAGCTGATCTACCACCTGATCAACCACTGGCGTGGCAAGCTCAACCAGCGTTTTCACCGGCCCGTGCAGGCGGCGCGGCTGGAAGGGGCTGAGCAGCCTTGACACCTGTTGAGAAGACAACAGGTTTCATGGTCTGCGCCTGTGCTCAAGTCCGGGTGGCGCGGTTGCCTCCGGGTCAGCGAACTCAATAGTCGGTGCAGGCCAGGCAGGACAGCGATTTCTCGGTCAGCAGGGGGTAGGCGGCATGAAAAAGTTCTTTCACTTCTTTTTCAGAGATTGGCCCTGGACGTATCGAGTTGGTGATCCAGGTGTAGGGGAATCCGGCTTTGACGTCCCTATCAAGTATGAACCGCCCCAGCACGGTGACCGAGCCGTCGGAGACGGTGAATGCCTGCATCAGCGGATGTGCGCCCGAAGCCGAATTCTTCAGCCCGTTGAGGAAAATCCCATCGTCGCTCCAGTTCACGAGCTTGTACTTCCCCGTCGGCACCTTGATAGCCGTGATTTTGTCGGAAAGGTTGGCCGCCGGCGACGAGCTGTCCCCCAACGGAAGCCCGTATTTTTTTCCAGTCGCAGTGTTTTCCAGTGTCAGCGAGAAATCCTGAGTGGTACTGGTATAGGCGAGGCTTGAGATGTAGCCAAAACCCTTTTCCGGGAGGGCTGTGGATGCAAGCGGGGGTTCGATGGATGCACACCCAGCCAGGATGCTGAGCGCTGCGATTGCGAGGTAAAAAAAAGATTTCATCAGGGATTCGAATGAGAAGGGGCAAAGCGCCGGCGAATAGGACAAGGCGGGGTGCTGTCAAGGCCGCAGGTAAGCCCAGCCCTCGTGCTGCTTCTTCATGATCTCCGTGACGCCGGCGGGCACATAGCTGATGCCGGCCAGCATGTCGTCCTTGCTGAGCTTCTGGGCGCGCATGGTGTTCTCGCAGGCGCTGATCCTGACTCCGGCTTTGGCGGCGTCGGTGATGCGCGAGCCGGTGGGCGACTCGAGCTTGAGCATGCCTATGCCGGGGCCGTAGGCGACGATCTCGATCTCGACATTGGCCGCGCCCACGTCGTCCTGCAGGTTTTTGGCGTTGTTGAGCGCCAGGTTCCATTTGGCCGGGTCGTTGTCGCTGACCTGGATCACGATGCCCTGGCGTTTGGCGCCCGCGGACTGGGCGATGGCGAGTGGCAGGAAGAGGGCGAGGGCCGCGGTGGCGCCGGCGTGGACGAAGAGTCTGCGGTTCATGTTCTAAGGTCTCCTCAAAGAGAGGCTTATTTCAACACAACGGCCGCATGAAACAAGCCCCCGGAACCGCCGCAAGGCAGTTTCGGGGGCTTGTGCTTGGGGTGGGCCTTATTCGCCGGAAGCCAGCGACCCGGAGGTGGCAGCCGCCGCGACAGGCGTGGGAGCCAGTTCGCCCTGCTTTTCCGAGTGGATGTGGTGGTCGGGCGACTTGATCAGCTTGCGGATAAACACCACCGTCTGCCATACGACCAGGATGCCGATGACGCCGAGCAGGGTGCCGCTGATGGGGCGGTTGACGAAGACGTTGAAGCTGCCGCGGCTCAGCAGCATGGCACGGCGGAAGTTCTCTTCCAGCATGGGGCCCAGGATAAAGCCCAGCAGCAGCGGCGCGGCCTCCATGTCCAGGCGCAGAAAGAGGTAGCCGATAAAGCCGAACACGGCGGTGGTGTAGATGTCGTCCAGGCTGTTGTTGATGCTGTAAGTGCCTATGCAGCAGAAGAACAGGATGGCCGGGAACAGCACGGTGTAGGGGATCTTGAAGACCGACAGCCAGTAGCGCACCAGGGGCACGTTGAGGACCAGCAGGAAGCAGTTGCCTATCCACATGCTGGCCACCAGGCCCCAGAACAGGTCGGGGTGGGTGCCTATCATGTTGGGGCCGGGCTGTATGCCCTTGACCACAAAGGCGGCCATCATCAGCGCCATGACGGCGTTCTCGGGAATGCCGATGGCCATCAGCGGGATGAAGCTGGTGCGCGCGGCGGCCTCGTCGGCGGCGGCCTGGCCGGCCACGCCTTCGATGCAGCCGGTGCCGATCTCGTGCTTGTACTTGCTGAGCTTCTTGTCGGCCGCATAGGCGGCGAACTGGGCGATGGTGGGGCCGCCGCCGGGCAGTATGCCCAGGACGGAGCCGATCACGCTGCCGCGCAGCGCGCTGGGGATGATGCGCTTGAACTCGGGCCAGGTGGGCATGAGCTTGATCTTGCCGTTAAAGGGCGTGAGCACGTTTTTGTTGTCGAGGTTTTTCACGACCTCGGCAATGCCGAAGCAGCCCAGCGCGATGCTGATCAGGCCTATGCCGTCCATCAGGAAGGGCAGGTTCATGGTGTAGCGCGCCACGCCGCTGTTGACGTCGGTGCCGACCATGCCGAGCAGCACGCCGACCATGGCCATGGCCAGGCCGTTGAGCAGGCTGCCGCTGCTGACAAAACTCACGCAGAAGAAACCCAGCAGCATCAGCGCGCAGTAATCGGCCGGCCCGAACAGGAAGCCGACCTCGCCCAGCGCGGGCGCCATGGTCGACAGCACCACGATGGCCACCGTGCCGCCAATGAAGCTGGAGACACCGGCGGTGAACAGCGCCAGGCCGGTCTTGCCCTTGAGCGTCATCTGGTAGCCGTCTATGCAGGCCACGATGCTGCTGGCGTGCGGGATCTTCATGGTGATGGCGCTGACGCTGTCGCCGTACTGGGCGCCGTAGTAAATGCCGGCCAGCATGATGAGCGCGCCGCCGGTGGGGATGGAGTAGGTCAGCGGCAGCAGCAGGCTGATGGTGGACAGGGGGCCCAGGCCGGGCAGCAGCCCGATCAGTGTGCCCACGGTGCAGCCCAGGGCGCAATACATCAGGTTTTGCAGGGTCAGCGCGTGTTCGAAACCGAACGCGAGGTTGTGTAGGACGTCCATATCAGTACAGGGGCAGGCTCAGGCCCAGAAGGTGTTTGAAGGCAAAGGCCACGGCAATCAGGCCGAGGGAGATCTTGACGTTGCGCACCAGCGAATACGAGGTGCCGGCCAGGGTGGAGCAGAACACCAGGAAGACGATGCCCAGGATCATGTTGACGAACTGGGAGATCAACGAGAAGCCGACCAGGCTCAGCAGGATGATGGCGATGTTCTTGATGCTGTAGTCCAGCGGCACGGGATCGACAAAATGCGAGCGCACCACGGTGAGCACGCCGATGACGAACAGGAAGGAGCTGACCAGCAGCGGAAACAGGCCGGGCCCGGAGCGGCTCAGCTCGCCCAGTGTGTAGTTGAAGGACACCCCGCCAAAGACCAGGGCAATGGCCATGAGGCACAGGCCCCGTATGAAATTGCGGTTGTTGAAATTCATCGTGGGGCGCTCCATGGCTGGGCCGCGAAGGGCCTTGTCGCAAACGGGGGGTGTGTCATCCGTGTCTCCTTGGGGGTGGTGTCCCGGCCCCGGGCCGCTCGGAAAATGCGGCTTTGGGGGTGTTCGGTCTGGAGGGGATGTTAGGAAGCGAGGCTTCCAATCTGCTTTCGTTTTGCGCGGCCCGGGCCAAAATACGTGTTATCACTAACGGGCTATTCCCTGTCCCCTCTCCCTCTGGGAGAGGTTAGGGTGAGGGCGGTTCCCGCATTCGAATGCCTCCAATTCTCAGGCGCCGTCAGCCCTCACCCCGCCCTCTCCCAGAGGGAGAGGGAGTAATACCAGAAGCATTGGGTGTTCAGCGCTGCGGATGGGGCGCCAGCGGCAGGCGCAGAATGGCGCGCAGACCGGTACCGGAGGCCGGGTTGGCCAGCTCGATGTCGCCGCCGTTGCGCCTGGCATAGGCGCGCGCGATGGACAGGCCCAGCCCGGCGCCGCGCGAGCCTTTGCCGGCCCCTGGACCGGCCGAATGGAAGCGCTCAAACACCCCGGCGCGGCGATCCTGGGCAATGCCGGGGCCGTTGTCGCGAACCTCGGCCAGTGCCATGCCGTCCCGGCTGTCCGCCATCACGGTGATCTGGCCGCCGGCCGGCGTGTAGGCGATGGCGTTGTGCACCAGGTTGGAAAGCGCCTCGTGCAGCTCGGGCTCCCGCGCCAGCACCGGGACCGCGGCTGCCGGTGCGTCCTGCGCCGCGGCCGTATCCGTATCCGTATCCGTATCCGCCGAATCTCCGCGGGCGTCGACCCAGCCCAGGTCCAGGTTTTTCTCATGGGCCAGCGCCAGGTGCTGCAGCACCACCTCGCGGGCGACGGCGTTGAGGTCGACGAGGGTGGGCGTGCCGGCGGGCGGCGCGCTCTCGCTCGCGTGGGCCAGCGAGAGCAGCTGCTCGCACAGGCGCCGGCTGCGCGCGATCTGGGCGACCATGGCGCGCAGGGTGGTGTGAATCTGTTCCGTGTCTTTTTCGCGCAGCGCCACGCCGGCCTGGGTCAGCATGATGGCCAGCGGTGTGCGCAGCTGGTGCGAGGCATCGGCCAGGAACTGCGACTGCTGCTCGAGCAGCTCGTGGTAGCTGGCCAGGTGCTGGTTCAGGGCCTCGACCAGCGGCGCCACTTCATGCGGCACGCCACTGGTGTCCAGCGGCTTGAGTTCGCCCCCCTTGCCCTGCAGCACCGACTTGCGCAGGCGCTCCAGCGGCTGCAGCGACCAGGTCACGCCCAGCCAGACCAGCAGCACCATGACCAGCACCATGCGCGCGTCGCGTATCAGCTCCTGCCGCAGGGTGGCATCCTGCGCCCGGTCGCGCGGGACCGTGCTTTCGGCGACCTGGACCAGCAGGCTGAAGGGCCGGCCCTGCCCATCAAGCACCTGGCTGCGAAGGGCCACCACACGCACCGGATGGCCCGCATGGAAGCTGTCGTACCAGACGGGCGAGCCCGCGGCGGGGGCGTCGGGGCCTGGCGTCGAAAGTTCGGTGGGCGGTGCCGGCAGTTCTGTTCCGCCCAGCAGGGTGAGTTCGGGCGAGCTGGCTTTCCCGGCCGGTGCCGGAGCCTGCGCCTGCGGCAGGGGCGCCAGGCTCACCTGCAGGTATTTCTGCAGGGGATAGTCGGCGCCGAATATGGCTTGCACCCCGGCCGGCGTGTTCAGGCGCAGCGAGCCGTCCCGCGCCGGTGTCACGCTGCTTTGCAGCGCGTGCGCGGCCTCCAGCATGCTCTGGTCGTAGGCATCCTGCACCTGGTTTCTGAGGGCGCGGTAGTCGTTCCAGCTGTCCAGGGCCAGCAGGCCCAGGATGGCCGGGAGCAGCAGCGTGAGCAGGCGCGCGCGTATACCGAAGCGGTCGGGGTCAGTGCGCAGTATCTTCATGCGCGGCGCTTTCCGGCGTGATGGCCTCCAGCATGTAGCCCAGGCCGCGCACGGTGACGATGCGCACGTCGCCGCCTTCAAGCTTGCGGCGCAGCCGGTGCAGCACCAGTTCGATGGCATCGGGGCCGGCGTTGCTGTCGGCCGGGAAGACCTTGCCCGAAAGCTGCGATTTTTCCACCGGCGTGCCGCTGCGCGCCAGCAGCACGGCCAGGGCCGCGCTCTCGCGCGGCGTGAGCTGCAGCAGCGTGCCGCCCAGCGTGAAGGCGCGGCTGTCGTGCGGGCAGGACAGCGAGCCGCACTGCAGCGGCGCGTGGGAACGGCCGCGGCTGCGCCGCACCAGCGCGGCAAGGCGGGCCTCGAGTTCCTCGAGGGCAAAGGGCTTGCTCAGGAAATCGTCGGCCCCGACGTTCAGGCCCTTGACCCGGTCCTGCAGCGAGCCCTGGGCGGTCAGCACCAGCACGGGCGTGCGGTTGCCGTCCTTGCGCAACTCGGCCAGCAGCGCCAGCCCGTGCTTGTCGGGCAGGCGCAGGTCGAGCACCACGGCGTCATAGTCATTGCCGGCCAGCAGCGACTCGGCGGTGGCGGCATCGGGCGCGTGGTCGGACACGTAGCCGCTTTGCTTGAAGGCACGCAGCAGCCACGCCGCCATCTCGGCTTCGTCTTCAACAAGCAGCAATCGCATAGGGGCGTGGTGGGCGGGCGAGTGTAGGGGGAACCAGTTTAGCGCTGGATGTCGCCCAGGCACAGGTACTTCATCTCAAGGTACTCTTCGATGCCGTGGCGCGAACCCTCGCGGCCCAGGCCCGACTGCTTGACGCCGCCGAAGGGCACGTGCTCGGTGGCGATCACGCCCGCGTTGATGCCCACCATGCCGTATTCCAGCGCCTCGGCCACGCGGTAGATGCGGCCGATGTCGCGGCTGTAGAAATAGCTGGCCAGGCCGAACTCGGTGTTGTTGGCCGCGTCGATCGCCTCCTGGTCCTTGTGGAAGCGGAACACCGGCGCGAAGGGGCCGAAGGTTTCTTCCCTGGCGCACAGCATGTCGGCGGTGGCTTCGGAGATAACGGTTGGCTCGAAGAACTGGCCCTTGATCTTGTGGCCGCCCGCGAGCAATTTGCCGCCCTTGGCCACCGCGTCATCCACATGGCGCTGCACTTTCTCGACGGCGGCGTCCTCGATCAGCGGACCCTGCACCACGCCGTCCTCGAAGCCGTTGCCGACCTTGAGCGCCTTGACCTTGGCGGCGAATTTCTCGACGAACTGGTCATAAATGCCGTCCTGCACATAAATGCGGTTGGCGCAGACGCAGGTCTGGCCGGCATTGCGGTATTTGCTGGCCATCGCGCCTTCGACGGCGGAGTCCACATCGGCGTCGTCGAACACGATGAAGGGCGCGTTACCGCCCAGTTCCAGCGCGAGTTTCTTGATGCTGGGCGCGCTTTGCGCCATCAGGATGCGGCCGACTTCGGTGGAGCCGGTGAAGCTGATGTGGCGCACCACGTCGCTGGCGCAGAAGACCTTGCCCACGGCGATGCTGTTGGCGCCGTCGGCCGTCAGCAGGTTGAGCACACCGGCCGGGATGCCGGCGCGCACGGCCAGCTCGGCGGCGGCCAGGGCCGTCAGCGGTGTGAGCTCGGCCGGCTTGATAACCACCGGGCAGCCGGCGGCCAGGGCGGGGGCGACCTTGCGCGTGATCATGGCCAGCGGGAAGTTCCAGGGCGTGATGGCGGCGCACACACCGATGGGCTGCTTGATGACCATCAGGCGGCGGTTGTTGTCGAACTGCGGCAGGGTCTCGCCGTTGACGCGTTTGGCCTCTTCGGCAAACCATTCGACGAAACTCGCGCCGTAGGCGATCTCGCCCTTGGCCTCGGCGAAGGGCTTGCCTTGCTCGGCCGTCATGATGCGGGCCAGGTCTTCCTGGTTGGCCATCAGCAGCTGGAACCACTTGAGCAGGATGGCGTGACGTTCCTTGCCGGTCTTGCTGCGCCAGGCGGGCCAGGCGGCGTTGGCCGCGGCAATGGCGGCTTCCGCGTCCTGCGGGCCCAGGTTGGCCACGTCGGCCAGCTTCAGCCCGGTGGCCGGGTCGTTCACGTCAAACCGGGCCTTGCCCGCAACCCATTGGCCGTTGATCAGCGCGTCGGTTTTCAGGAGGCTGGGGTCTTTGAGCAGGGAAATGGGGGAAGTTTTCATGTCCATGAGCGGGAGTCCTTAAAGCGGGGGAGGAGAGAAGGAGGAATGCGGGAGGAGAGCGAAAGGGATGCAAAAGAAGAGCAAAGGAGCGGGAAACCGTCGGGTGATTTTGACAGCTTTCCAATGGAGGCACGGGCCGCAAGCGTGTATGCGACCCGGGGAAAGGGTTTCAGTGCGAAGGGTATTGCCGGGGGGCGCCTTCGCACCTCCCGGCGTTCGGGTGCTATTTCATGTGCTGGGCAAACTGCTTTTCCAGCGCAGCCCCGCCGGCCTTCGTCCAGAAGGCCGGATCAAAGGCCAGCGAGCGGCGCATGTTGCCGGGCGCCGAGGGCAGGTCGCTGCCGGCCATGGACAGGTCCGTGACCGGTGCGCTGGCAGCCGGGCGGCTGCGGCCGGTGTCATAACGCAGGATGGCGTTGAAGTGTGTGGGGCCGTAGGGAATCTCGCGCGAAAAGGCCAGTTGCGCTTCTTCCGAGGTGGCGAAACTGATGAAGGCGCGCGCCTGCTCCAGCCTGGGCGTGCCCTTGATGATGACCCAGTAGTCCAACTCGTACACGGCATCGGCCCAGGAAATGGCCAGCGGGCTGAGGCGCTCGCGGTTGGCAGCGGCGATGCGGCCGTTGAAGGCGGTGGACAGCGTGGTTTCGCCGGAAGCCAGGCGCTGGGGCGGCTGGGAGCCCGACTCCCACCAGATGATGTGGGGTTTGAGCTGCTCGAGCTTGGCCAGGGCGCGCCGGGCGCCCGCCTCGGTGGCCAGCATGGCGTACACGTCGCGGCGGTGCACGCCGTCGGCCATCAGCGCGATTTCCATGTTGTAGCGCGCGCCCTTGCGCAGCCCCCGCTTGCCGGGAAAGCGCTGCACGTCCCAGAAGTCTTGCCAGCTGCGCGGCGCCTCCTTGAAGCGGCCCGGCTCGTAGGCCATGACGGTGGCCCACACGAATGCGCCGACGCCGCACTCCTGCACGGTGCCCGGCAGCAGCATGCCGGCATGGGGAATGCTGCCGCGGTCCATGCGCTCGAAGAGGCCGGCATCGCATCCGGCCTTCAGGTCGGCGGATTCCACTTCGGCCACATCCCATTCGTTCTTGCGTTCCTTGACCATGTTGCGAATGGCCGGGAGGTCACCCGGATATTCAACCCCCCGCGCTTCGGTTTTGTAGGCTGCCTTGAAGGGCTGGATGAAGGCCGCGTCCTGCGCCTTGCCGTTGGCCCCGCCGAAGTTGGCGACGGTCAGCCCTTGCGCGGGGATTTGAACGGGGCTCTGGGCGTGCGCCGGCAGCACCAGGCTGAAGGCTGCAATGAGCGTGGATAGATGGTGCGTTTTCATGGGAGCATGCCTTTCAATTCGATTTCCACAAACCGGAATTCGTTCGTGCCTGTGTTGATGACGTTGTGCGCCACGCCCGCGGGCCGCGCATACGCTTGCCCCGCGCACAGGGTGACGTCTGACCCGCCTATGCCCAGGGTGCCGTCCGTCAGCGGTACCACCACGTAGGGGCGGGTGTGGACGTGATGGCCTGTTTCGGCGCCCGGCGCAAAGCGCCATTCGGTCACGACGACCCGCTCGTCGTCGACGTGCATGAGTGCGGTGGCTTGGAGCGTCATGGTGCGCTGCCCTCCAGGTGGAAGGCCTTGGAGGTGATGCGCCAGCCCTCATCGGTGCGAAGGTAGCCCAGGTGGTCGACGAACACTTTCTGGTTGATGCGCACTCGCACCTTGACCATGGCCTGCCGGTTCGACACCACGTCGATCAGCAGGATTTCCTGCTCCCGCGGCGCGCCTGAAAGCAGCGGGGAGATGCGGGTCGCCAGAATCTCCCGGTAGGCCGAGGTGGGCCATACCACCAGCGCATCATCCGTGAAGCCGTGGAGTTGCGCCGTGGGATGAAAGACGTTGTCGAACTGCGCGACGTCGCAGTCGTACATGAGTTGGAAATATCGCTCGACTGCGGCGGGCAGGTTGCCGATGACCTCGGCCCGGGTGTTGTGTTGCTGCATGCTTATCCTTTAATGAAGAAGAGGCCGCAGTGCGGTCAGCGGCGCCGCCCGCGCAGCCACTCCAGCAGCAACAGGAGGGTGGTCGTGAAAATGATCAGCAAGGTGGCCACCGCCGCGATCGTTGGGGAGATGTTTTCCCGGATGCCGTTGAACATCTGGCGGGGCAGGGTAGCCTGGTCCGTGCCGGCCAGGAACAGCGTGACCACCACTTCGTCGAAAGAGGTGGCAAACGCGAACAGTGCGCCGGAGATCACGCCCGGAGCGATGACCGGCAGTGTGATCCTGAAGAAGGTTCGCAAGGGCGTTTCGCCAAGGCTCAGTGATGCCCTGACCAGGTTGCGGTTGAAACCCGCAAGCGTTGCCAGCACGGTGGTGAGCACGAAAGGCGTGCCCAGCGCCGCGTGCACGGCGATCAGGCCCAGGTAGCTGTCGGCCAGGCCGAGCGGCGCGAAGTAGAGGTAGGTGGCCACCCCTACCACCACGATGGGCACCACCATCGGCGCGATGAGAATGCCCATGAGCAGGCTCTTGAAGCGAAAGTGGGTGCGCGACAGGCCCACCGCGGCCATCGTGCCGAGCGTGGTGGCGATCAGTGTGGCGGCGGGCGCCACGATGAAGCTGTTCTTCGCGGCGCGGGCCCATTCGGGCGAATCCATCAGGTTGCGGTACCACTTCAACGACCAGCCCGGGATGGGGTAAGCCAGGAATGAGCTGTCGGAAAAAGACAGCGGCACCACGACCAGGATGGGCGTCAGCAGAAAGATGAGTATGGCGACGCAAGCGGCACGCACCAGCCACCAGCCGGCTTTGTCGGCCGTGGTGGCATAGCGCGGGAAGACGGGGCCGTTGATGAGTTTGTGCATGGCGGATGAAGAGTGGAAAGCTGCGGAGGGTCTGTAGCGTGAGGGGTATCAGCCCATGCTGAGTTCGGCCTTGCCGATGCGCCGGTAGACGCCGTAAAGAACCATGGTGGCGGTCAGCAGCAGCGCGCCCAGCGCGCAGGCCATTCCCCAATTGACCTGCACATTGGTGTACCGCGCGATGTAATAACTCAGCATCTGGTCGTCCGCGCCGCCCAGCAGGGCAGGGGTCACGTAGTAGCCGATGGACAGGATGAACACCAGCAATGCCCCGGCGCTGATGCCCGGGTAGGTTTGCGGCACGTAGACGCGAAAGAATGCGGCCAGGGGAGCGCTGCCCAGCGAAACCGCGGCCCGCACATAGGTCGGCGGCACGTTTTTCATCACGCTGTAAAGCGGCAGGATCATGAAGGGCAGCAGGATGTGCACCATGGCGATCACCACACCCGCGCGGTTGAACAGAAGCGGCAGGGGGCTGTCTATGAGGCCCATGCCCATCAGCCCGCGATTGACCAGGCCTTCCGATTGCAGCAGCACGATCCAGGCGGCCACCCGGACCAGGATGGAAGTCCAGAAGGGCACCAGCACCAGGATCATCAGCAGGTTCGCCTTGCGCGCTGGAAGCGAAGCCAGCCACCAGGCCAGCGGATAACCCAGCGCCAGGCAGAAGAGCGTGACGATAAAGCTGATCTGGAAGGTGCGCAGCAGGATGGGGCCGAAGGCGCGCAGCTCGGGCGGCATGCGCTCGATATCACCCTGGCTGCCCCGCCGCAGGTCCACCGATGCCAGCAGGTAGTCGGGCGTCCAGCGGGAACCGTTTTTGGCGATCGCTTGCCAGAAGGGCGGGTCCGCCCAGCGCGGATCGAGCTGGAGCAGCCGGTCCCGTATTTCCTCGGGAGAGCCCGTGACGGGCAAGGCGCGAAACGCGCCCATGACCAATGAGCGAGCGCCGGGCACTTCAGAGTTGAGCCTTCGCGCAAGCGCACCGGCATCGGAGCTGTCTGGAAGGTGGCCCAGGTCTTGCACCAGCGCCGCGTAGCTTGCGGCGGCCGGTGGCGCCTCGGGGCTCCAGCCCTCAAGGCTTTTCACCGTCCGGGGCAGCGCTGTCGCCACCTCCGGGTTTTCAACGGCGCGCTGAAGCAGCGCCGCGATAGGAATGAGCAAGGTCAGCAGGAGAAACACCAGCAGGGGCACTGTCAGGGCGAAAGCGCGCCATTTGCGCCGCGCCTCGGCCCGCGACAGCGCCTGGCGCAGCGCGCGGGCGTCTTCACCCGTCAGGGCTGCTTTGCTGGTGGAGCTGGTCATGCTGGCTTGCTCCGGGTTTTACTGCGTGGCCCAGGCGGCGAAGCGTTTTTCCAGCGCTTCGCCCTGGTCGGCCCAGAAGCCGACGTTCATCTGGATGGCTTCTTTGGCGTTGGCCTGCGAGGTCGGCAGGTCGTCCAGCACCTTCTTGTCCAGCTTGGCCAGGGCCTTGGTGTTCACGGGGCCGTAGGCGATGTTCTGCGCGTACACGGCTTGCGTGGCGGGCTGGCTGGCGAAGGCGATGAATTTCATCGAGGCGTCCTTGTTGGGCGCGCCCTTGGGGATGACCCAGTAGTCCAGGTCGTAGATGCCGCCGGGCCAGTAGATTTTCAGATTGCGGCCTTCGCGGTTGGCGGCGTCGATGCGGCCGTTGTAGACCGTGCTCAGGGCGACGTCACCGGCCACGAGGAATTGCGCGGGCTGGGCGCCGGCTTCCCACCACTGGATGCTGGGCTTGAGTTCGGTCAGCTTGCGGAATGCGCGGTCGGCACCGTCCTTGGTGGCCAGGACCTTGTAGACGTCGGCCGGCTTGACGCCGTCGGCCATCAATGCGAACTCCAGGTTGTAGCGGGCGCCCTTGCGCATGCCGCGCTTGCCGGGAATCTTTTTGGTGTCCCAGAAATCGGCCCAGCTGGCGGGGGCTGTCTTGACCTTGTCCGCGTTCCAGGCCATGACGGTGGACCAGACAAAAACACCGACGCCGCAGTCGTGCACGGCGGCGGGAAGGAAGTCCGCCTTGGCGCCTATCTTGCTGAAGTCGATCTTTTCGAACAGCCCTTCGTCGCAGCCGCGCTGGACGTCGGGCGACTCGACCTCGACCACGTCCCAGGTGACCTTCTTGGTCTCGACCATGGCCTTGATCTTGGCCTGCTCGCCGTTGTATTCGCCGGCGATGACTTTGGTGCCCGTCTTTTCGTAAGGCTCGTAATACGCCTTCTTTTGCGCGTTGGCGTTGGCGCCGCCGAAGTTGATGACGGTGATCTGCTGCTGCGCCAGGGCTGGCAGGGCCAGGCAAGAAGCCGCCGTGATGGCGATGATGTTTTTCTTCAGGGTAGTCATGGGGTGAGTCCTCGGTGGTTGATGAAAGAAACGCGTGAAAAAGAAAGGCAAAAAGTGTGGTGCGGGCGCGGTCAGGTGCCGTAAATCCGCGTAAATGCCGCGGGGAATTCCAGGTGAACGGCCTCCCCGGGCTGCGGCGATACCAGGCCGTCCAGCGCGATCAGGGGCAGCTTCACTGTGGCTTCGGCCTGGCCTTCGCCAAGGTCGCAGAGCAGGCGCAGGTGGTCACCGAAATAGATGACCCGCGCGACGCGCGCGGCGAGCACGTTCGCCAACGCGGGCAGGGGCTGGCGGTGCAGCACGATGCGCTCGGGCCGGATGTAGGCCTCCACCTGCGCACCGGCAGGCGCCTGGTTGACGTTGATGCCGCCCAGGACGCGGCCGTCCGGCAATTCGATGCCGGCGGTGCCGGCTTTGCCCTTGAGTACCGTGCTGTCACCGACGAAGCCGGCGACAAAACGGTTGGAGGGCGTCTCGTACAGCGCCTCCACAGGGGCCAGTTGCTGGATCACACCATCGTTGAACACCGCCACGCGGTCGCTCATTGTCAGCGCTTCGCCCTGGTCGTGGGTGACGTAGACAAAGGTCACGCCCAGCTGCTTGTGCAGTTCTTTCAGCTCGATCTGCATGTGCTCGCGCAGCTGCTTGTCGAGTGCGCCCAGGGGCTCGTCCATCAGCACCAGCTGGGGCTCGAACACCAGCGCCCGCGCCAGGGCCACGCGCTGCTGCTGGCCGCCGGAAAGCTGGCCGGGCAGGCGGTCGGACATGCCCGACAGGCGGACCATGTCGAGCGCGCGCTGCACGCGGCTTGCCTGGTCGGCCTTGGAGACCTTGCGCACCGTGAGCGGATACGCCACGTTCTGGCCCACGGTGAGGTGCGGGAACAGCGCGTAGTTCTGGAACACCATGCCGAAGTTGCGCTTGTGCGGCGGGGTGCCCGTGATCTGCGCGCCGCCCAGGAAAATCTCGCCGGCCGTGGGGGACTCGAAGCCGGCAAGCATCATCAAGGTCGTGGTTTTCCCGGAGCCCGAAGGGCCCAGCAGGCTCAGGAACTCCCCGCGATGGATGTCGAGGTCAAGCTGCTGCACGACAAGCTGCTCGCCGTCATAGGTTTTCTGCACGCCTGCAAAGCGTACGAGGACATCGTGATCAGTCATCGTTTTTCCTGAGCTGGTCACGGAGATCAACGCGTTGCGGCGAAGCTGTCGGCCAGGATTTTCAGACCTTCGTCGAGCAGCGCGTCGGACGCCGTGAGGGGAACGAGAATGCGGATCACATTACCGTAGGTGCCGCAAGAGAGCAATATCAGCCCGCGCCGGGCGGCCTCGGCCACCACGCGCTTGGTCAGGGCCGCGTCAGGGCGGGCGAGGTCCCCGTTTTCGAAGAGCTCTATGGCGATCATGGCGCCCAGGCCGCGCACGTCGCCTATGGACTTTTCCGTTTCGGCGATGGCGCGCAGGCCCTTGACCAGGTGGGCGCCCAGAGTTTTGCTGCGATCCAGCAGCTTTTCTTCCTGAAAGGCCTTGAGCACGGCAAGCGCCGCGGCGCAGCCGATGGGGCTGCCGGCATAGGTGCCGCCCAGGCCGCCGGGGCCGGGCGCGTCCATGACTTCTGCGCGGCCGACCAGGCCCGAGATGGGGAAACCGCCGGCCATCGATTTGGCGATGGCGATCAGGTCGGGGGCCACCGGCCACTGCTCGCTCGCGAACCAGGTGCCTGTGCGTCCCGCGCCGGTCTGGACCTCGTCGGCGATCAGCAGGATGCCGTGGCGGTCGGCCAGGGCCTTCAGGCGGCTGATGAATTCGGGTGGGGCGACGTAAAAACCCCCTTCGCCTTGCACCGGTTCAATGATGAAGGCCGCCACGCGTTCGGGTTCGACGTCGTTTTTGAGGATCTGCTCGACCGAATGCAATGCCTGGTCGATGCTCACGCCGTGCAGGGCGTTGGGGAATTCGGCATGGAACACCTCGCCGGGGAAGGGGCCGAAGCCCAGCTTGTAGGGCGCCACCTTGCCGGTCATGCCCAGCGTCATGTTGGTCCGGCCGTGGTAGCCGCCGGTGAAGGCGACCACGCCGGGGCGCTTGGTGTAGGCCCGCGCCACCTTGACCGCGTTCTCGACCGCCTCGGCGCCGGTGCTCAGCAGCAAGGTTTTTTTGGCGAAGTTGCCGGGCGCCAGGGCATTGAGCTTTTCCGCCAGTTCGACGTAGGGCTCATAGGCGACGACCTGGAAGCAGGTGTGCGTGTAGAGGTCGAGCTGGGCCTTGACCGCGGCAATGACTTCGGGATGCAGGTGGCCGGTGTTGAGCACGGCGATGCCGCCGGCGAAGTCGATATAGCGGCGGCCTTCCACGTCCCACAGTTCGGCGTTTTTCGCCCGGCTGGCAAAAATCTCGTGTGCCTGGCCGACGCCGCGCGTCACTGCTGCTTGGCGGCGCGCCATCAGGGCGGCGTTGGTGGAGGTTTGGTTTGGCTGCATGATGAAGGTGGTTTCAAGGTTTAAGTAGGGAACGGGGTGGACTTTAAAATTCGGCGCCAGCCCAGTCCATGTACAGCTTTGCGTGCTTTTCAGCACACTGTGCGGGTCTAGAATCCTGTACATGGATACCCCAACCTGGTGCATGAGGATTGCGATGCACAATTCGCCCTTTTTGGTTTTTTGATGCTCACACTTCGCCCGGAACTGCAGACCCCCCTGGTGAGCCAGATCGTTGACGGCCTGCGTGGGATGATTGCCGGGCAGGCGCTGAAACCGGGCGTCAAGCTGCCCTCCATCCGTGGTTTTGCCGCCATGCACGGCGTCAGCGTGTTTACCGTGGTGGAGGCCTATGACCGCCTGGTGGCCCAGGGCTGGCTTGTTTCCCGGGCCAATGCCGGGTTTTTCGTCAAGCGCCGGGGTGACGAGGGGGCATCAGGTACGCCCTATGCCCAGCCCCCGCAGCCGAAATTCGACGCACGCTGGTACCTCAAGCAGATATTCGAAAACCGCAACCTGCCGATGAAGCCCGGCTGTGGTTGGCTGCCCCACGATTTCCTGTTTGGGGACGCGCTGCGCCGCAGCATGCGGCAGCTGTCGGTGGACGGCTCTTCCCTGGAAGGTTACGGCCTGCCACATGGGCATATGGCGCTGCGCATGGTCATTGCGGAGGCCCTGGCAGAAAACCAGATACCGGTTGAGGTGAGCCAGGTGCTGCTGACGCAGGGCTCCAGCCAGGCGCTGGACCTGGTGGCCCGGCAGCTCCTCAAACCGGGAGACACCGTGCTGGTGGACAACCCGGGTTATCCCAACCTGATGTTCATGCTGCGTTTTCTGGGCGCCAGGCTGGTGGGTGTACCGCGCACCCCCACGGGCTATGACCTCGCCGCGCTGGAGGCGCTGCTGGTCGAGCACAAGCCCAAGGCCTTTTTTACGCAGCCCCGCCTGCAGAGCCCGACCTGCTCCATCGCCTCGGCGGCCCATCTGCACCGCCTGCTGCAGCTGGCCGAGGCGCATGATTTCATGCTGGTGGAAAACGATATCTACGCCGACATGGACCCGACCTCGCGCTCCACGCTGGCCAGCCTGGACCAGCTGCGGCGCGTGGTGTACATCGGCAGCTTTTCCAAAACAATTTCGCCGAACCTGCGCGTGGGCTACCTGCTGGCGCGCGGCGACCTGATCGAGGACCTGGCCCAGCTCAAGATGATCTCGGGGCTTACCTCTTCGGATATCGCCGAGCGGCTGACTTTCGGCGTGGTCACCGACGGCCGCTGGCGCAAGCACCTCAAGTCGCTTCGCGAGAAGCTGGCTTTGGCGCACCGCAAAACCGAAAAGAACCTGAGCAGCCTGGGGTTTGAGCTTTTCCATGAACCGGGGGCCGGCATGTACCTGTGGGCCCGGCACCCTGACCTCCCGGACGGCGCGGAGCTGTCCAAGGAGGCCACGCCCGAGGGCATCATGCTGGGGCCGGGGCAGCTGTTCCTGATGGACCCCCATCCCACGGGCTGGCTGCGCTTTAACGTGGCCTTCAGCGACGATGAGCGCATATGGCGCTTCCTGTCCCACCGCATTGAGCTGGGCCAGCAAGCCGCCCAGTAGCCGCCCGGGGCCCGGGCTTTTGGCGAGGCCTCAGATCTCGATGACGCGGCGGGCGAAGCCCTCAAGGTAATCCATCAGCTTGTTCGCGCCCAGCACCGCGGCGGCCCCGTCGCCGGTGGCGATGCCCTGGGCCAGCTCCATGTGAAAGCGCGCCCCTTCGGCGATCTCGCCCTCGTGCTGGTAGGCGTACCAGAAGCGCCGGCACTGCACGATCAGCGGCACCACGCTCTTGACGGCCGAGCTGTTGCGGCAGGCCTCGTGGTTGACCAGGTCCAGCTCGTGGTCGGCCGCCATATAGGCCTCGAGGTTGGCGCGCTCGGCGGCCTTGACCATCTTGGCCGCGCAGCCGACGATGGCCTTGCGCTGGGCTGCCGTGGCGCGGCGCGCCGAACACGCGGCGATCACGCCCTCGAGCACGCGCCGCGTGAGGATCACGTCCAGGTGGTCGGCCAGGTCGATGTTGGAAACCAGCAGGCCGCGCCGGGGTTGTTGCACGATCAGGCCTATGGAGACCATGCGCAGCAGCGCCTCGCGCACCGGGGTGCGGCCCAACTGGGTGCGCTGGGCGAGGTCGGCCTCGACCACGGGGGCGCCGGGCTGCAGCTGCAAGGTGGCGATCATGGCTTCGATCGCGTCATAGGCGACGTCGGCGGCCCGGCGTTTAGGGGCTGTTGGCGGTGCGGTCGTGGACAGGGACATGGTGTTGTTGGGCATCTCGGCGTTGCAGCAGGGCCTGCCATTCGCCGACCAGGCCGCGCCGGAAGAACGATACACAGACGATGAAGGTCAGGCCTATGAGCACGGTTACCACGCCGCCCAGGGCGGCAAGATGGTTCTGCAGGCTGACCACCAGGGTGGAGCCTACCACGGGCCCCCAGCTGGTGCCTAGCCCTCCGAGCAGCGTCATCAGCAGCACTTCGGTTGAGGTGCTCAGCATCACGTCGTTGAGCGCGGAAAGCTGCAGCACCAGCGCCTTCAGCGAGCCGGCCAGCCCGGCCAGCGCGGCCGACAGCATGAAGGCGTAGAGCTTGCAGCGGTCGGTGTCGTAGCCCAGCGAGATGGCGCGCGGCGCGTTGTCGCGCAGCGCCTTGAGCGCCTGGCCGAAGGGCGAATGCACGATGCGGTGTATGGCCAGGAAGGCCGCGACGAACACCGCCAGCGTGAAGTAATACATGTTGTTGTCCACCGAGAGGTCGACCAGGCCCAGCAGCTTGCCGCGCGGGATGCCCTGCATGCCGTCCTCGCCGCCGGTCCAGGGGATCTGTACCGCCAGGAAGTAGGCCACCTGCGAGAGCGCCAGGGTGATCATCGCGAAGTAGATGCCGGTGCGGCGTATCGCCAGCGTGCCTATCAGCCAGCCTATGGCCGTGGCCACCGCCATGCCCGCCAGGATGGCGAGCTCGACGGGAAAGCCCGCCGACCCAAAGCGGATCATCAGGATGCCGGTGGTGTAGCCGGCCCAGCCGAAGAAGGCCGCGTGGCCGAAGGACACCAGGCCGGTGAAACCGATCAGCAGGTTGAAGGCCAACGCGAACAGCGCGTAGCACAGCACCTTCATGATGAAGACCGGGTAGGCGATTTCGGGGAAGGCCGGCACCAGCAGCGCGGGCAGCAGCAGCGCCAGCAGGATACGCACGGGCATGGGCACGGGCATGGGAATGTGGGTGAGCAGGGATTTCATGGCTTCAGTGCTCCTTGCCGAAAAGGCCGGCGGGGCGCGTCAGCAGCACCACCGCCATGATGACGAACACCACCACGGTGGAGGCCTCGGGGTAAAACACCTTGGTGAGGCCTTCGAGCAGGCCCAGGGCCAGGCCGCTGACGACCGCGCCCAGGATGGAGCCCAGCCCGCCTATCACCACCACCGCGAACACGATGTTGAGCAGGTTGGCACCCATGAGCGGGTTGACCTGCATGATGGGTGTGGCCAGCACGCCGGCGATACCGGCCAGGCCCACGCCGAAGCCGTAGGTCAGCGTGATCATCAGCGGGATGTTGACGCCGAAGGCCTGCAGCAGCTTGGGGTTCTCGGTGCCGGCGCGCAGCAGGGCGCCCAGCCGGGTTTTCTCGAACAGGAACCAGGTGCAGCCGCAGATCAATATCGAGGCCACCACCACGAAGCCGCGGTAGAGCGGCAAATACATAAACCCCAGGTCGACGCCGCCCTGCAGCAGCGCGGGCGGGTCGTAGCTGGCGCCCGAGATGCCGTAGAAGTGGCGGAACACACCTTCGAGCACCAGCGAGACGCCGAAGGTCAGCAGCAAGCCGTAAAGGTGGTCCAGGTGGTAGAGCCGCTTGAGCAGGGTTTTTTCGAGCAGCACCCCCAGGCCGCCGACGATGAGGGGCGCCAGCACCAGCGCCGCCCAGAAGTTGATCTTGAACTCCGGGCCCAGCAGCAGCGGCAGCTGCGAAAAGCCGATCCAGGCCAGGAAGGCGGCCACCATGAACTGCGCGCCGTGCGCGAAGTTGATGATGTTGAGCAGGCCGAAGATGATCGCCAGGCCCATGCTCAGCATGGCGTAGAAGCAGCCGTTGATCAGGCCCACCAGCAACTGGGCCAGCAGGGACTGCATCGGGATGTCAAACATGATGTGTGTTTCGTCGGTGGCGCGGCGGCCGCCCCCTGGCCTGCCGCCGCGCGCGAGATGGAGTTACTTGCCGGCCTGGCAGGCGGGGTTGATGGGCGGGAACACGTCGGCGCCCTTGAGCACGGACTTGACCTTGTAGTAGTCCCAGGGCGCTTTCGACTCGGTCGGCGTCTTGACCTGCAGCAGCAGCATGTCGTGGACCAGCGCGCCGTCCTCGCGCAGCTTCCCCTTGCGGATCACCGCGTCGTCAATGGTCATCTTGCGCAACTGCGCCATCACGGCCTTGGCCTCGTCGGTGCCGGCGGCCTGCACGGCCTTGAGGTAGCTCAGCGTGGCCGAGTAGACGCCGGCCTGGGCGGCGGTGGGCATGCGCTTTTGTTTCTCGAAGAATTTCCTGGACCAGGCGCGCGAGCGCTCGTCGTAGTCCCAGTAAAAGGCTTCGCTCAAATACATGCCCTGCGCCTTGTCCAGGCCTATGCTGTGCACGTCGGAGATGTAGGTCAGCAGCGGCGCGACCACCTGCTTGCGCGTGATGCCGTATTCATTGGCCTGCTTGATGGCGTTGACCGTGTCGTTGCCGGCATTGGCCAGCGCGATGACGTCGGCCTTGGAGGCCTGGGCCTTGAGCAGGAAGGACGAAAAGTCGTTGCCGGGGAAGGGGTGGCGCGAGCTGCCGACCACGCTGCCGCCGTCGGCCTTGATGACTTCGGTCGCGTCCTTTTCAAGCGAATGGCCGAAGGTGTAGTCGGCGGTGACGAAGTACCAGGTCTTCTTGCCCTCCTTGACCAGCGCGCGCGCCGTGCCGGCCGCCAGCGCGTAGGTGTTGGTGGTCCACTGCGCGGTCAGCGGCGTGCATTTTTCGCCAAGGATCGCGGTGGCCAGGCCCGAGGAGGGCATGACCACGCGGTTTTTCTGCCGGGCGATTTCCATCACGGCCAGCGCGGTGGAGGTGGTGGGGAAGTCCGTCACCATGTCGACCTTGCCCTGGTCGAACCAGCCGCGCGCCAGGTTGGCCGCCACATCGGGCTTGTTCTGGTGGTCGGCGAAGACCAACTCGACCGGCTTGCCCAGCACCTTGCCGCCCATCTCCTCGATGGCCATGCGCGCCGCCGTGACCGAGCCCTGGCCGGACAGGTCGGAGTAAATGCCCGAGAGGTCGTTGAGCACGCCTATCTTCACGACGTCATCGCTGACCTGGGCGTGGACGGACAGGGACGAAAGGGCCGCGCAGGCCGCCAGGCAGACGGAGAGTTTGCGAAATTGCATAAAGGGCTCCATGGGTTAAGGAAAAAAGCAAAGGAGATGGGGGAGAGGGGGAAGGGAAAGGGTGAAAACTCAGATGCCGAGCAGCTCGTCAAGCCGGCCTTGCCGGGCCTGGACCTCGCGCTGCTCCATGACTTCAACCACCTGCCCGTGTTCGATCACGTAGTGGCGGTCCGCCAGGTGTTTGGCGAAACGGAAGTTCTGCTCCACCAGCACGATGGTGAAGCCGCGCGCCTTGAGTTCGCGTATCACCTGGCCGAGCTTTTGCACGATCACGGGCGCCAGGCCTTCGGTGATCTCGTCGAGCAGCAGCAGCTGGGCGCCGGTGCGCAGGATGCGCGCCATCGCGAGCATCTGCTGCTCGCCGCCCGACAGCCGCGTGCCGGGGCTGGCGGCGCGCTCCTGGAGGTTGGGAAACATGGCGTAAATCTGCTCAAGCGACATGCCGCCTTCGCCGACCTTGGGCAAGAGCAACAGGTTTTCCTCGGCGGTCAGCGAGGCATAGATGCCCCGCTCTTCGGGGCAATAACCCAGCCCCAGGCGGGCAATGCGGTGCGGCGGCAGGCCGATGGTTTCCTTGCCCGCCACGCGTATCGAGCCGGTGCGTTTGCCGACCAGCCCGAGGATGGCGCGCAGCGTGGAGGTGCGGCCCGCGCCGTTGCGGCCCAGCAGGGTGATGCATTCGCCGGCCTTGACGTCCAGGTTGATGCCCTGCAGCACATGCGATTCGCCGTACCAGGCGTGCAGGTCGCGTATGGTGAGCATCGCTTCGCCGGTATGGTGGAGGGGTTCAGGCATCTTCTTCGACTCCCATATAGGCTTCACGCACGGCCGGGTTGGCGGAGACCTCGGCATAAGGCCCCTCGGCCAGCACCTCGCCGCGCTGCAGCACGGTGATGGTGTCGCTGATGTCGGCCACCACCTTCATGTTGTGCTCCACCATCAGCACCGTGCGCTGCGCCGAGACCTGCTTGATCAGTTGTTTGATGCGGTCCACGTCTTCGTGGCCCATGCCTTGCGTGGGCTCGTCGAGCAGCAGCAGTTCCGGGTCCAGGGCCAGCGTGGTGGCGATCTCCAGCGTGCGCTTGCGGCCGTAGGGCAGGTCGCCGGCGAGCAGCGCGGCAAAGCGGGCCAGGCCCACCTGCTCGAGCAGGGCCATGGCCGGCTCGTCCAGCTTGCGCATGGCCGCGATCGACTGCCAGAAGTGGTATTCCACGCAGAGCTTGCGCTGCAGCGCGATCTTGACGTTGTCCAGCACCGAGAGCTGCGGGAACGCGGCCGAGATCTGGAAGGAGCGCACGATGCCGCGGCGCGCGGTCTGCGCGGGTTTTTCCTGCGTGATGTCGGCGCCGTTAAAGAGGATTTTTCCTTCGGTCGGCGTGTGGAACTTGGTCAGCAGGTTGAAGACCGTGGTTTTGCCGGCGCCGTTCGGGCCTATCAGCGCGTGGATGCTGCCGCGCCGCACGCGCAGGGCGACGTTGCGCACGGCGACAAAGCCGCGGAACTCCTTGGTCAGTCCCTGTGTTTCGAGAATGATGTCCTGTGGCATGGTGGTGGGCGTTTTCAGTCGGTGGTGTGTGGGCTTGCCAGCGTGGCGATGCGCGCGGGCGACAGCGGCGGCCTGGGCGCGGGCGGCGTCCAGCCGAAAAGAAAATGCGCCGCCGCGCCGCAGACGCGGCCCTGGCAGGCGCCCATGCCGCAGCGCGTGTGCAGCTTGGCCTCGGTCCAGCTGCCGCAGCCGGCGAGCGCGGCCTGCGTCACGTCTTCGCAGCGGCAGACCAGGGTGTCGGGCCGCGCCAGGGTCTTGAGCGAGGGCGCCAGCGCGAAGTGCCGCTGCAGCTGCGCGGCAAAGGCTTGCCAGTGCGCGCGGTCCGCGTTGTGGCGCTGCGCGGCGGCGTTGTCCCCCACGGCCGCCAGTCCGGCGATGCGGCCCTGCGCGAGCGCGCGCTCACTGCCTCCCACGCCTGTGCATTCGCCAGCCGCGTAAATACCAGCCACGCTGGTCGCCTGCAGACTGTCAACGGCCAGGGCCTGCGCGCCGCTGCCCGCTGGCGTCAGCGCGCAGCCCAGCAACTGGCCCAGCTCGGTGTTGGGCACCAGGCCGAAACCGCAGGCCACGCGGTCGCAGGCGATCTCGGTCTCGCGGCCGGCATGCAGCAGGCGCGCGGACTGAACGCGGCCCTCGCCTTGCGCCGAGACCACGCAGGTACTTGTGCGGTAGCGCGCGCTGGCCAGGCCCAGGGCTTGTGTGGCCTTGCCCGGCCAGCGCAGCAACTGCGCCGCAAAACCCGCGACGGCCGGCAGGCCTGCCTGCTCGGCGATGCGAACAACTTTTGCGCCGGCGCGCCGCGCCGTGTCGGCCGCCACCAGCAGCAGCGGGCCGCTGCCGGCGATCACGATGCGTTCGCCCTCCACCGGCAGGCCGGCCTTGACCAGGGCCTGCAAACCGCCGGCGCCTGTGACGCCGGGCAGCGTCCAGCCCGGGAAGGGCAGCAGCAGTTCGCGCGCGCCCGTGCACAGGATCAATTTGTCATAAGGCTGAACCCAGCCTTGTTTGGTGTCTTCCAACAGTAGCGCGCTGCTGCCGGCCAGGCTGACCACGCGCGTGCCGCAGAGCAGGCGCACGTTGGCGCAGCGTGCCAGCGCCTCGCGCATGCGCAGCGCCTGCGGCGTCAAATGGGCCCCCGGGCCGTCGCGCCAGATCTGGCCGCCGAGGACCGGGTTGTCGTCCAGCAGCGTGATGCGGGCGCCGCTGGGCGCGGCGGCCAGCGCGGCCGCCATACCGGCCGGGCCTGCGCCGACGATCAACAGCTCGCACGAGGGTGCGGGGGGTGCGGGCTTGTCGGGAGCGTTCATGGATTCTGTCCTCCAGCTTGAAGCCCGGTTTCCACGCGCAGGCCGTCGCTGCACAGGGTCTGGCAGGCCAGGCGGCGCTGCCCGTCTATGTTGAGCCGACACTCATGACAGATGCCCATGCCGCAAAAAGGCGCGCGCGTCTCGCCGGACACGGACACGCGCGCGCAACCCGGTGCACGAAATGCCAGCGCGGCGGCCACGCTGGTGCCCGCCGGCACACGCAGCGGCAGGCCGTCGAGCAGGATTTCCACGCTGCCGGGTTTCATGGCGCTTCGCTCAGGGAACGGACTGATACTGCGCCGGCCGTGTGGCCAGGGCTTTTTTGACAATGGCTTCGACGAATTCGCGCTCGGCGCCTATCAGCGGGAGGCGCGGGCGGCGCATGTGCTCGGTGCCCACGCCGACCAGCGCGTCGATGAGTTTGAGGTTTTGCACCAGCTTGGTGGAAACGTCCAGGTGCAGCATGGGCGTCATCCACTGGTAGAGCTTGAGCGCCTCGGCAAACTTGCCGGCTTTCATGAGGTCATACAGCGCCACGGTTTCGCGCGGGAAGGCGCAACCCACGCCGGCCAGCAGGCCGTCGCAGCCCAGCGCCAGGCCTTCGTAGGCCAGGTCGTCCACGCCGAGGAAGAGCTGGTAGCGATCACCCACCGTGTTGCGCAGGTCGGTGATGCGGCGGATGTTGTCGGTGCTCTCCTTGATGGCGACCAGCCATTCGCAGTCGGCCAGCTCGGCCATGTGCTCGGGCTTCAGGTCCACCCGGTAGGCGACCGGGTTGTTGTAAATCATGACCGGCTTGCGCGCGGCCTCGGCCATGGTGCGCACATTGAGCATGGCTTCGCGCGCGTCGGCCACGTAGATCACCGAGGGCATGACCATAAAGCCGTCCACGCCGAGCTGGTTGGCGCCGGCGATATAGCGCAGCGCCTCGCGGGTGCTGGTCTCCGACACATTGGCCAGCACCGGGATGCGGCCTTTGCTGGCGTCCAGGGCGATCTTGGCGACCTGGAGTTTTTCTTCCAGCGTCAGCGTGCTGGCCTCGCCCAGCGAGCCGCAGGTCACCAGGCCGTGGATGCCGTTGCGGATCTGGAAATCGATGTGCCGGGCCGTGCCTTCGGCGTCAATGCTTTCGTCGGCGTGGAATTTGGTGGTGACGGCGGGAAAAATGCCTTGCCAGCGGGGGTTGTTCAAGGGAGTGCTCCTAAGGATGAGGGTGAAAACTGCTTGGATATAAATATATTAAGAAAATATTTAAATTATCTTTATAGGGTATTAAGCAGCTTGCGTGCCAGCAAATTTCGCGCTAGGTGAGGGCCTGGATGCCTGTTTTTGGGGCCGTCATGCGGCCTGGCTTGCCCCCCGGCGCCGGGGCGGTGCGCCGGGCACCGCCTTGATGCGCCGGCCCTGCGCGGGGCTTGGCCTGGCGCCGGGGCTGCCCAAGGGGTCCACGCCTATAATCGAATGTTCAAGTAAATCAAGCGCTTAGGTGGGTTCGACGCAGTGGTGAGGTCGCCGGCGGCCGGCCACCTTGCCAGACCACAAAATCCAAGATGAGCCAGCCCACTTTCACCGTCGCCGACATCCGCAAGACCTTCCTCGATTTCTTCGCGTCCAAGGGGCACACCGTGGTGCCCTCCAGCTCGCTGGTGCCGGGCAACGACCCGACGCTGATGTTCACCAATTCCGGCATGGTGCAGTTCAAGGATGTGTTCCTGGGTACCGACAAGCGTCCTTATGTGCGCGCCGTGTCCGTGCAGGCCTGCCTGCGCGCCGGCGGCAAGCACAACGACCTGGAAAACGTGGGCTACACCGCGCGCCACCACACCTTCTTCGAGATGCTGGGCAACTGGAGCTTTGGCGACTACTTCAAGCGCGAGTCGCTCAAGTGGGCCTGGGAACTGCTGACCGAGGTTTACAAGCTGCCGCCCGAGCGCCTGATGGCCACGGTGTATCTGGAAGACGACGAGGCCTACGACATCTGGACCAAGGAAATCGGCCTGCCGCCCGAGCGCGTGATCCGCATCGGCGACAACAAGGGCGGCCGCTACAAGTCCGACAACTTCTGGATGATGGCCGACACCGGGCCCTGCGGCCCATGCTCTGAAATCTTTTACGACCACGGCGACCACATTCCCGGCGGCCCGCCCGGCAGCCCCGATGAAGACGGCGACCGCTTCATCGAAATCTGGAACAACGTGTTCATGCAGTTCGACATGGCGGCCGACGGCAGCGTCACCAAACTGCCCGCGCCCTGCGTGGACACCGGCATGGGCCTGGAGCGCCTGGCCGCCATCCTGCAGCATGTGCACAGCAACTACGAAATCGACATCTTCGAGGCGCTGATCAAGGCCGCCGCGCGCGAAACCGGCGAGAAGGACCTGGGCAACAAGTCGCTGCGCGTGATCGCCGACCACATCCGCGCCACCGCCTTCCTGGTCAGCGACGGCGTCAACCCGTCCAACGAGGGCCGCGGTTATGTGCAGCGCCGTATCATCCGCCGCGCGATCCGCCACGGCTACAAGCTGGGCAAGAAGACACCTTTCTTCCACAAGCTGGTGGCCGACCTCGCCAAACTGATGGGCGACGCCTATCCCAAGCTCAGGACCGACGAAGCCCGCATCACCGCCGTGCTCAAGGCCGAGGAAGAGCGCTTCTTTGAAACGCTGGAAATCGGCATGACCATCCTGGACACGGCGCTGGCCGGCGGCGCCAAGGTGCTGCCGGGCGAGGTGGCCTTCAAGCTGCACGACACCTACGGCTTTCCACTGGACTTGACCAACGACGTTTGCCGCGAGCGCGATGTTCAGGTCGATGAAGCCGGCTTCAAGGCCGCGATGGACAAGCAGAAGAACCAGGCGCGCGCGGCAGGCAAGTTCAAGATGGACCGCGCGCTCGAATACACCGGCAGCGGCAACACCTTTACCGGCTACGAGCTGCTCGAAGAACCCGCGAAAGTGGTGGCGCTTTATGCCGACGGCGTGGCCGTGCAGGCCCTCAATGCCGGGCAAAGCGGTGTGGTCGTGCTGGACACCACGCCCTTTTACGCTGAAAGCGGCGGCCAGGTCGGCGACCAGGGTCGCATCACCGCGGCCGGCGCCAGCTTCGCGGTGGACGATACGCAGAAAATCCGCGCCGATGTGTTCGGCCACCACGGCACGCAGGAAGAGGGCACGCTCAAGGTCGGCGATGCGGTGAAGGCGCAGGTCAATACGGCCGTGCGCGCCGCCACCGTGCGCAATCACAGCGCCACCCATTTGATGCACAAGGCGCTGCGCGAAGTGCTGGGCGAGCATGTGCAGCAAAAGGGCAGCCTGGTGAACGCCGAACGCACCCGCTTTGACTTCGCGCACGGCGCGCCGGTCACCGACGCGCAGATCCGCGAGATCGAAGCTCGCGTCAATGCCGAAATCCTCTCCAATGTGGCGACCGACGCCAGCGTGATGGACATGGAAGCCGCGCAAAAAAGCGGCGCCATGATGCTCTTCGGCGAAAAATACGGCGACCGCGTGCGCGTGCTGACCATAGGCTCGAGCAAGGAACTCTGCGGCGGCACCCATGTGGCGCGCACCGGCGACATTGGCCTGTTCAAGATCGTGGCTGAAAGCGGCGTGGCCGCCGGCGTGCGGCGCGTGGAAGCCGTCACCGGCGAAAACGCGCTGGCCTATCTGCAGTCGCTGGAATCCACGGTGCAGGCCGCGGCCGGCTCGCTCAAGGCCAGCCCCACGGAACTGCAGGGCCGCATCGGCCAGGTACTGGACCAGGTCAAGACGCTGGAAAAGGAAATCGCCGCGCTCAAGGGCAAGCTCGCGTCTTCGCAAGGCGATGAGCTGCTCACGCAGGCGGTGGACGTCAAGGGCCTCAAGGTGCTGGCCGCGAAACTCGAAGGCGCCGACGCCAAGACCTTGCGCGACACCATGGACAAGCTCAAGGACAAGCTCAAGACCGCCGTCATCGTGTTGGCCGCGGTCGACGGCGACAAGGTGCAGATCGCCGCGGGCGTGACGGCCGACAGCGTGGGCAAAGTCAAGGCCGGCGAACTCGTGAACTTTGTGGCCCAGCAAGTCGGCGGCAAGGGTGGCGGCAAGGCCGACATGGCCATGGCTGGCGGCACGGATGCGTCCAAGCTGGGCGATGCGCTGAAGTCGGTGCAGGCCTGGGTGGGCGAGCGCGCCTGACGCGCTCCCGCTTCAAAAAGCGCTTCAAAAACAAGGCCGGTTTCCCCGAGGGGAACCGGCCTTTTTCTTTTGGCGAACTGGTTTGTTTACACCGCAGCCCAGAACACCGCGAACCAGCTGTTGGGATCGGTCCAGTATTCGATGTGCCTGAAGCCGGCCTGCCGCAGCAAGGCCGTCATGCCCTGCACCGTGTACTTGTAGGAGCACTCGGTGTGTATGCGCTCGCCGGCCTGGAAGCTGCGCTCGTGGCCGGGCCAGCGCACCGTCAGTTCATCCGTCGCTTCCAGGTGCATCTCGATACGCGACTCCCTGGCATTGAACAGCGCCACATGGCGCCATTGCCGCAGGTCAAAGTCCGAGCCCAGCAAGTCATTGATGTTGAGCAGCAGGTTTTTGTTGAAGGCGCCGGTGACGCCCAGCGCGTCGTCGTAGGCGGCTTCCAGGCGCGCCGTGTCCTTGACCAGGTCTATGCCCAGCAGCAGGCCGCGCGCCTTGCCCTGCGCCGGGTCGGCGATGTGCTCCAGGAACTGCAAGGCCTGGCCGGGGTGGAAATTGCCCAGGCTGGAGCCGGGGTAGAAAAACACCCGCTCATGCGCCTGGACTTCGCCCGGCAGGGCCAGCCCGGCCGAGAAGTCCATGCCCAGGCCGACGATGTCGAGCGCCGGAAAGTTGTTTTGCACCTGCTCGGCCGCATCGCGCAAAAAATCGACCGAGATATCGACCGGCACGTACTGGCGCGGCTGCAGGTGGGGGATCAGCGCCATGGCCTTGGCGCAGTTGCCCGCACCCAGGTCGATCAGGCAGGGTTGTTTGATGCCCGCCTCGGCCAGCGTGGCGGCGATGTGCGTTCGCGCCGCCTCGAAGATGCCGGCTTCGGTGCGCGTGGGGTAGTACTCGTCCAGGCCGGTAATGGCCTCAAAGAGCTTGGAGCCCAGCGCGTTGTAGAAGAATTTGGGCGACACGGCGGCCGCCGGGGCCAGCAGTGCTTCAGTCAGTTCCTGCACCGTTGCATGCATGGCCTGCGCGTCGCTGTCCGGACGGTAGAGGTCAATGAATTGCGGGGACGCGGGAGGCAGCTGGAGCGAGAGGGCCGAGATGTTGAGTGGTAGGTTCAAGATTCGCCTTGGCTACGGTTATTTGGTAATGACGTTATGACGACGTGTTGACGTTAGATTTAAAAGCCGTTCGGAAAGAGTGTTTGTAGGACTGAATCGCTTTGGGTGCAAGCGGCGCCGGCCAAATGCTGTCCTATATAGGGTTCGCGCCGCCAGGTGGATTGAACGCCGTGCTGTTTTTTGCAGCGGCGTGCGGACCCCCTGTGGCATTTGGTCGCCCCAGGCTGTCATTTCTTACAAAAAAGCTCTTACAAAGAGCCGGCGCCGCTGACCAGTGCCCTCATGCCCGCGCGGGCGGGCTTATGGCGTCGGCAGGGCCTGGCTTGTGGGCTCGGTCCCCTGTGCAAACTGCCTGAGGGTGTCACCGGCCATGCGGTAGCGCACCCATTCGGCTTGTGGTTTGGCCCCCAGCGACTGGTAAAACTGGATGGCCGGCTCATTCCAGTCCAGCACACTCCATTCGAAGCGCCCGCAGCCGCTGTCAAAAGCCAGCTTTGCCAGGTGGCGCAACAGCCGCTTGCCGGCGCCGCTGCCGCGGTGTTTGGGTGAGACGTACAAATCCTCCAGGTACATGCCTTTGCGGCCCAGCCAAGTGGAATAGCTCAGGAAGTACACCGCATAACCCACGGGCTGGCCGTCTATTTCGCAAATCAGGGCCCGGGCGGGTGTGCCCTGCTCAAACAGGCTGCGCTCAATGTCCGCAGCGCTCGCAATGACCTCATGCTCCGCTTTTTCATAAATGGCCAGTTCGACAATGAAGGCGTGGATCAGTGCGGCGTCGCGCGCTTGCGCGTCCCGGATATCGATGTTCATGAAGCTTCCCGTGATGGATGTGAAGACGCCCGTACGGATGCAGGCATCCCCGGGCTCGGTTACCCTAGCACCCATCCTACCAATGCTGGGCCCATGCCGATTCCGCCTTCCTCCCGTCGCCATCTTCTGCAACAGGCGCTTGCCATCAGCGCCGGTGCCGCCGTGTTTCCGGCGAGGCCACAGGGCTTGACCGGCCCTGCGTATGAAGTCAGCCCCTGGGGCGGCCCGGTGTCCGCTTTCGCGCTGGTCGACACCAACGGCAAGACCTGGTCGCCCGCCGACCTGCGCAGCCGGGCCGTGCTGCTGAATTTCTGGGCCAGCTGGTGCGAACCCTGCCGTGCCGAGATGCCCACGCTGCAACAGGTGGCGGATTTTTACGGGCCCGAGAAACTGCTGGTGCTGGCCATCAACTTCAAGGAGCCGGCCGCGCGTGCCCTGCAGTTCGCCAAGACCACGGGCGTGACCCTGCCCGTCCTGCTGGACCTCAAGGGCGAGGCGGCGCGCCGCTGGGGGGTGAAGGTGTTCCCGACGACGCTGATGCTGGACAGCGCGGGCCGGCCGCGCCTGCGCGTGAAGGGCGAGGTCGACTGGACCGGGCCCGCGGCTGCGAAGCTGATTGACGGCCTTCTCAAGCCTTGAACATGGCCGCCGCAAGGCAGGGGCGATAATTGCAGCCTGACATCCCGGGGCATCTTTACCTGCCGCGGTGCACGTCGCCCTCACCCCACCCGGAGATCCTTTATGACCACCGTACGCCGAGCCTTCCTGAAAAGCGGCGCCGCAGCCGCCATGGCCGCCGCCTTGCCATCCCTCAACTTCGCCCAGACCGGAGCCCCCAGCCGCCGCCACTTCGCGCCCCAAAGCGGCGCCTGGCGCACTTTTGACGTGACGACGCGTGTGGACATCCTCAAGCCGCAAGGCGTGACCAAGGTCTGGCTGCCGATTCCCTCGGTCAACAGCGACTACCAGCATTCGCTGGGCAACAGCTTCTCGAGCAACGGCAGCACGCTGCTGGCGCAGGACGGCCGCGACGGCGCGAAGATGCTGTATGCCGAATTCCCGGCCACGGAGGCCAAACCCTTTGTGGAACTGACCAGCCGCGTGCAAACCCAGGGCCGTGCCATCGACTGGTCGCAGAAAACCGCCGCGGCCGAAAGTGCCGACACGCTGCGCTATTTCACGCGCCCGACCACGCTGATCCCGACCGACGGCATCGTGCGCAAGACCGCGCTGGCGGCCACCCAGGGCGCGAAGACCGACGTCGAGAAAGCGCAAAAGCTGTATGACTGGATCGTCGCCAACACCTACCGCGAGCCCAAGGTGCGCGGCTGCGGCGAGGGCGACATCAAGACCATGCTGGAAACCGGCAACCTGGGCGGCAAGTGCGCCGACCTCAATGCGCTGTTCGTGGGCCTGTGCCGCTCGGTGGGTCTGCCGGCGCGCGACGTCTACGGCATACGCCTGGTGCCCTCGGCCTTCGGCTACAAGGAGCTCTCGGGCAACCCGGCCGGCCTCAAGGGCGCCCAGCATTGCCGCTCCGAGGTCTACCTCAAGGGCCACGGCTGGGTGGCCATGGACCCGGCCGACGTAGCCAAGGTGATGCGCCTGGAAACGGCGGACTGGATCAAGACCACCACCGACCCGGTGGTGGCGCCCGTGAACAAGGCGCTGTTCGGCGGCTGGGAAGGCAACTGGATGGCCTACAACACGGCGCACGACCTGGCCCTGCCGAAGTCGGCCGGCGAGAAGCTCGGCTTCTTTATGTACCCCATTGGCGAAAACGCCGCGGGGCGTTTTGACTCCTACGCGCCGGACGACTTCAAGTACCAGATCACGGCCAAAGAAATCGCCGCCTGAGCCCGGCGCACCGGCCGCAACAATGCCCTCCTCGCGAGGGCATTTTTATTTCAGCCGCGCATCTCTCTCTAGCCCGGCGGCGTGGCCATCAGGCGCAGCAGCAGCGCTTCGTAGCGGGACACCACCTCGGCATTGGCCGGCAGGTAGCGCTTGATCAGCTCGCGCTGCCGCGCCGCATAGGCAGCGGCCTGCTCGTCGTGCTTGTCGAACACCTCCAGCAGGCGGGCGCAGCCCGCCTCGACATCATTGCCTTCGTAGTAATAGCCCAGGTCGGCGCACAGGTGGGCGTTGTGCACCAGCGGATAGCCCTGCCAGCAGACCTCGAGGTAAAAATAGTTGAGCGCGTTCTCCCACTGGTGCGAGATCACGACGTCGCTCATCTCGCTGAGAAAGGCCGGCGTTTCATACACGCCCAGGAAGGAGGCCTTGTGCTGGCGCACGATGTCGAGCTGGTTCATCAGCGCGACAAACTCCTTGCTCTCCTGCGCCAGGCGCATGGCATTGGTCACGTGCAGCCAGGCAATCGCCTCGGGCCTGCGCCTGTAGGCTTCTTCGGCGATCAGGATGGGGTAGAGGCAGAACTTGACCACATCCAGGTTCTGCTCCATCACGCTGAGCCGGCGCGGGCCGTGCCGCGGGTGGTAGCGGCCGGCATCAGGCAGGGCCAGGCTGCGTTCCTCGATGAACACCGGGTCCCAGACAAAGGGCACGACGGTGGCCGGCCTGCGCCGCAGCGTCGAAAAATAATGCTGGCTGATGGGCGCCACCTGCGGGATGACCCAGAGGTCGTCATAGCGCTGGTTGACGAACAGGTCGTAGCCGAACAAAGGCCTGCCGAAGAGTATGGACTCCATGGCATGCACATACTCAAAGCCGCAGCAGTAAGACACCAGCCGCGTTCCGCGTCGCTTGAGGTAGTCGGTCTGCTCCGCGCTGACCTGGCCGCCGAGCTCGATGAGCACGTCCAGCGAGTCCTTGGCGTCCTCAAAGGCGACGGTGGGCCAGCGCCGCTGGTCCCAGGGCAGGGCGGCCGTGATGCGCACGGCGGTGGTGTTGACCAGCCGCACCGAGGCCACCAGCCGCGAGTGCTTGAGGGTTTCGGCCAGGAATACCGCGTTCTGTTTGATGCCGTTGTTCCACAACGTCTCGGCCTCCTGGTGCAGGCCAATGGTGATGCCTATGCGCAGGCTGGGGCTTGTGGGGGCCATGGCTGCATTCTCAGCCGGTCAAAAGCCCGGCCAGCAGTTCGTCGTAGCGGGCCACCAGTTCCGGGTTGGCGGCCGTGTGCATCCTTAGCAGCTCCCGCTGCCGCGCGGCATATTCGGTGGCCGCGTCGTCGTGCCGCTCCAGCACCTGCAGCAGCTGGCGCGCGCCGGCGTCCACGTCGTTGCCGTCGTAGTAGTAACCCAGCTCTTTGCACATGCCGGCGTTGTGCACCAGCGGGTAGCCCAGCCAGCAGACGTCGAAGTAAAAATAATTGAGCGGGTTGTCCCACTGGTTGGAGATCACGGCGTCGGCGTGTTCACCCAGGAAATTCGCCGTGTCATAGCGCCCCAGGAAGGTGGCCTTGCCGGCATTGACGATGTCGAGCTGGAACATCAGCAGCTGGAATTCGCGGCTTTGCTCGGCCAGGTGCTTGGCGCTGCAGACGTTGAGGAATTCGATCAGCTCGGGCCGCGCGCGAAAGGCCGCTTCGGCGATCAGGATGGGATAGATGCAGGCCTTGACCACATCCATATTCGGTTCCATGACGGCCAGCCGCTTGGCCGTGCGGCCCGGCTGGTAGCGCGCGCCATGGGGCAGGGCCGCCACACTGGACTCCAGCCAGCGCGGGTCCCAGACAAAGGGCACGACCTTGGCCGGGCAGCGCCTGAGCGTCTGGATAAAGGACAGCGAGTTGTTGGCCACCTGGGGGATGACCCAGATCTCGTCGTAGTGGCGGTTCATGTAGACGCCGCTCGGCCAGAGCGGCCGGCCGAACAGGATGGATTCCAGCACCACCACATACTCGCTGCCGCAGCAGTAGCTGACCAGGCGCGTGCCGGCCGCCTTTAGCTGCAGGGAATGCGCTTCGCTGATGCCGCCGCCCAGCTCGATCAGCACGTCGAGGTCCTTCATCGCGGCCTCCAGCGTGACCACCGGGAAAGCTTTCAGGTCCCAGGGAAGCTGGCTGGTGATGGGTACGTCGGTGGTGTTGACCAGCTGCACCCGGTGGCCCAGCGGCGAGGCCTGCAGCACGCAAGCCAGGTTCAGCGCGTTTTGCTTGATACCGTTGACCCACAGGCTTTCATCGGGCGAGCGCAGGCCTATGGTGATGCCTATGCGCAGGGGCTTCATGATCGGTGCGCCCCGCCGTTCATCGCCTCGGCGCTCTCAGCGCGGGGTCTTTCCAGTCGTACTCGACGTGGCGGCGGATGATCAGGCAGCCGGGCGGCGAGTCGATCAGGGTCACCGAGGCGCCGGGGTCGCGCGCATCGACGTAGACGGTGAAGGTGGCCAGCAGCTGCGTGGCCTGGTAGCCGCCCAGCTCCTGCTGCGCGATGCTGCGGCAGGCAAAGGGCGCGACCGAGATGCGTTCGGCCGCAACCGAGCAGCCGCCCGTGCTGTCGGGCACCGCCGTCAGGGAGAACGCCAGCGAGGCGTTTTTGTACTCGACGCCGCTGAGCGAGAAGAAGGGGCCGCCGTCGGGGTTCTTGCGGTCCCAGTCGACCAGGACGTCGTTGCCGGTGCTGCCGCTGACGGTCAGCGAGGACAGTCGGGTAATGGCCGGCAGGCAGCGCCTCACGCCCACATTGGTGGCGGCGGCTGTCAGCGCGTCCAGCGGTACGCCGGCCGCGGGTGCCGGCAACACGGGAGCGGGCGGGCGCTGCGGTGTGACCTGTGCCTGCGCCTGGAAACCCGGCATGCCGAAAACGGCGGCCGCCAGCAGCGCGCAGCGCAAAAAGGAGAGGGAAGTGGTGGACATCACGATGGACTTGCGCGGTACAGATTGACCAGCGCCTCATTGTAGGCACGCACGTTGTCTTCGTTCTCGGGCGCCAGGGTGCGCAGAAAGGTGCGCGCGCGCTCCCGGTAGCCCGCCAGGTCAGCGTCATGCTGGGAAAAGGCCTGCAGCAGGGCCAGGCCGCCTTCCTCGCAGTCGAAGCCGGGATAAAAGTAGCCGCAATCGGCGAGGAAGCTGGAGTTGTGGATCAGCGGGTAGCCGCCGTAAAGCGCTTCGTAGTACAGGTAGTTCTGCCCGTTTTCCCAGTGGTGGCAGACCACGGCATCGACCTGCGATGACAAACACTGGTAGACCGGAAAGCGGCCTTCGAAGACGGCCAGGCCGTGCCTGACGATGTCCAGGCTGTTGGCGAAGCCGACAAAGGTCACGTGGTCCTTCATGTGAAAGCTGTTGTAGACCCGCATCAACTCGATCACGCGCGGGTTGGCGCGGTGCGCCATGTCGATCAGCAGCATGGGCAGGTGGCTGGTCTTGACCATGCAGATATTGGGCTCGAAGATGCCCAGCCGCCATTTTTTGCGGCCCGGCTTGTAGCCGAAGGTCTCGCCGTTGGGCAGGGTCGCGGCCGCGCGGTCTATCACGCCGGGGCTCCAGAGGTGCTGCATCAGCCGCACCGGCGCCCGCATCGCGCTGGCGAAGTAGTGCATGCAGCTGCGCTCGTACTCGGGCAGGGTCCAGATTTCGTCGTAGGGCGTTCCGGCGATCAGCAAGCCGTGCTGCTTGTTGAAGATCATGCGCTCGATGTCGATGACGTAGTCGTTGCCGACGCGCATGGTCACGATTTTCCCGCCGCGTTCGCGAAAGCCGACGGCCCAGTCCCGGCTCAGCTGCGCACTCATCTCTATCATGACGTCGAGCTTGTCGGCCGCGGCCGCCATGTCGATGATGGGCACCGGGGAGTCGGCCATGAAGCGTTGGGCGTCGGCCGCATCGCCGTCGCCGCCCCCGCTGACCAGGTAGGTTTCGGCCACATTGGGCGCCTTGAGCAGCAGCATCACCAGGAACAGGCAGTTCTGGTAGATGCCGTTTTCCCACAGCGATTGCTCGCCCTTGCGCACATAAATGGAAACGCCGACCCGCAGGCGGTCCGGCGTGGTCGCTTTGGCCTGGCTCATGCGGTGGCTCCCACGCCTGCAGCATTGCTGAAAAGCGCTTGCAGCCTGCGCGCCAGGCTTTGCAGGTTGCCGTGCGCGAAGGGATCGACGGAGGCGATCACCCGCCGGGCCTGCTGGCGGTGCTGCTCCAGGCGGCTGTCATGCTGGCTTGCGGCCAGCAGCAGCTTGCGCCCGCCTTCGGCCGTGTTGAAGTCGGGATAGTAGTAGTCGGAATACCCGGCGTCGCGCAGCCAGGGCGAGTTGTGGATCAGCGGGTAGTTGCCGTGCAGGGCGTCCAGGTAGTTGTAGTTCTGGTCGTTTTGCCACTGGTGCGCCACCACGGCGTCAGCATGCTGGACCATGTAGCCGGCAAAGTCATGGCGGCCCTGGAAGATCGCTTTTTGCTGCTTGACCAGGTCCAGCGAGTTGGCCAGGTACAGCAGCGTGGGGTGGTCCTTCAGGTGCAGGGTGTTGAGCACGTGCATGAAGCTCACCCGTGCGGGTTCGGCGCGGTAGGCCTCGTCGCAGATCAGCATGGGGATGTTGGTGCATTTGACCACTGACACATTGGGCTCGAAGATGGCCACGCGCAGGCCCGCGCCGGCCGCGCGCGCCTTGTAGCCGAAGAAAAAGCCTTCTTTCTCCAGCTCCCTGGCGCGCGCGTCCAGGAACTGCGGCGACCAGATATAGGGCACCTCATGCACGGGGCAGCGGTGCAGGGCACGCAGCATGGGGGCGAAGGCGGAAAAGTCCTTGGGCAGTATCCAGATCTCGTCGCAGCGGTCGGCCCGGCTGAAAAACCCCGGGCGGTCGAACACGCTGGGCTCTATCAGGCCGACATAGGGCTGGCCGGCGCAATACCAGACCACTTTTTTGCCCTGTGCCCGCAGATAGTCCAGCCATTTGACGTCCAGCGCGCCGGCCATCTCGATGGCCAGGTCGATGTGGTCGGTGGCTTCATGCGCGGACATCATGCGCAGGCCCAATGCGTCCATGTTGACCTGCGGCGGCATGGTGCTCTGATCCCCGCCGTTGAGCAGCACGACGGACTGCACAAAGGGCAGCTTCTGGAAGGACTGGGCCAGGAAAATGACGTTCTGCCCCAGCCCGTTTTCCCAGATGTTCTGGCCGGCGTGTGTGAGGACCGAGATACCGATACGCATGCTTGTTGTCTCTCCCAAAGCAATGAGCGCCGCAGGCCCTGGGGGCCGCGCGGCGCTCACCGGGAGCCGGGAGGCTCCATTTGCTGGTGTTAGGCGCTTAGGGCATTCTACTGAGAGCGGCTCCCGGAGCCCTCTCTTAGCGCCACTTCCAGCTTGCGCCGAAGTTCATGCCCCACTCCTTGCCGGTGGTGGAGATACCGAAGCCCCATGCGCTCTTGCCGTCGTTGTTGAGCGCCTTGAAGTTCAGGCCCAGCGCGCCGTAGCCCTTGTAATTGCCCACGCCTATGCCCAGGGCTTTTTCGCCGCCCTCGAGGTTGGGCATGTAGGTGGCGGCCATGGCCATGCTCATCGCGATGCCGGAGTAGGCCACGCGCCTGACATCGTTGAGCTGCCCGACATTGACCGCGTCGGTGGCGTAAACACCGGGAGCCACATTGGTGATGCGGCGCTCGTTGCCTGGCGAGCCCACCGACACCGTATTGGGCTGGTCGGCCACCGAGTAGGCACCCAGCGCCACGGCGCGGGTGGCCGTGGCCTCGGCGCTGGCACCCAGGGCCACCGAGTCATTGCCCGAGGCCAGCGAATTGGCGCCCACGGCGGTGGCCGGGTCGGCAATCGCCCTGGCCTGGAAGCCTATGGCCACCGAGCCTTCATAGGTGGCCGTCGCGCGGAAGCCGATGGCGGTGGTGTTTTTGTCCTGGGCCAGCGACTGTGAGCCGTAGGCGGTTGCGCCGGTGGCCACCGTCGTGGCAGTCGCGCCGTTCACGCCGGCACGCGTGCCGGCGCTGGCGCACAAGCCGGTTGCCGTGGTGTCGGCGCCGTTGGCCACCGTGCAATCGGAAGGCGCGGCCACGGTCTGCATCGCCGTGCCGTTGAAGGACTTGCCCTGCGTGAGCAGTCCGGCGCCGGCGGCGCCGCCCGCGGTGGAACCTATGACCGAGCCGCCGTTGGCCGCGGCGGAATTCGCCGCATTGACCAGCGGGGCCAGGGCCGCGGTGCCCGAGGTTGCGCTCGACAGCCCGGTGGACAGTGAGGCGATGCCGTTGTTGGCGGTGCTCAAACCGGTGGACAGCGAGGTCACGCTATTGCCCACCGTGCTCAGGCCGGTCGACAGGGAGGTGATGCCGCTACTGGCGGTGCTCAGGCCGCTGGAGGTCGAGGTGGACAGCGAGGTGATGTTGCTGTTGGCCGTGCTCAGGCCGGTCGACAATGAGCTGGTGCCCGTGGAAACCGAGGTGGACAGCGAGGTCACCGTGCTGCTCACCGTGCTCAGGCCGGTGGAAACGGAGCTGAAGCCGGTCGAGAGCGAGCTGAAACCGGTGGACGTCGAGGTGGACAGCGAGTTGAGCCCGGTCGACAGGGAACTGATGCCCGTGGACGTCGAGGTCGAGAGCGAGGTGACGTTGCTGTTGGTGGTGCTCAGGCCGGTGGACAGCGAGCTGACGCCCGTCGACAGGGAACTGACCCCCGTGGACAGCGAACTGAGGCCGGTGGACGTCGAGGTCGACAGCGAATCAATGCTGGTCGACAGGGAAACGATGCCTGTCGAGGTCGAAGTCGAGAGCGAACTGACACCGGTGGACAGCGAGCTGATGCCGGTCGAGGTTGAGGTCGACAGCGAGCTGATACCGGTGGACAGGGAGCTCACGCCCGTCGAGAGCGAACTGACGCCCGTGGACAAGGAGCTCACACCGGTCGACAGCGAACTGGCGCTGGTCGAAGCCGAGGTCGACAGCGAAGTGACGTTGCTGTTGGTGGTGCTCAGGCCCGTGGACAGCGAACTGGCGCTCGTGGAGGTCGAGGTGGACAGGCCGTCGATGGCGGTCGACAGCGAGCTGATGCCCGTCGAGGCCGAGGTGGACAGCACCGCGACATTGCTGTTGGTGGTGCTGATGCCTGTCGAGAGGGAGCCCACACTGGTCGACAGCGAGATAAAGCCGGTGGACAGCGATCCAAACCCGGTGGACAGGGAGCCGAAGCCGGTCGACAGCGAACTGAGGCCCGTGGAGGTCGAGGTCGACAGGGAATCCAGGCCCGTGGACAGCGAACTCACGCCTGTCGACAGCGAACTGGCGCTGGTCGAACCCGAGGTCGACAGCGAATCAATGGCCGTGGACAGCGAGCTCACACCGGTCGAGGTGGAAGTCGACAGCGAGGCGACATTGCTGTTGGTGCTGCTCAGGCCGGTAGATAGTGAGCTGAAGCCGGTCGAAGTGGACGTCGACAAGGAGCTGAAGCCCGTCGAGATCGAACTGAAACCGGTGGACACCGTATTGAATCCGGTGGACAGCGAGGCCACGGCACTGTTCGTGGTGCTCAGACCGGTGGACAGGGAGCTGAAGCCGGTCGAGGTGGACGTCGAGAGCGAGTTAAAGCCGGTGGAGATCGAGCTGAAACCCGTCGAGATGGAACTGAAGCCGGTGGAGACCGTGCCAAAACCGGTGGACAGCGAGGCCACGGCGCTGTCCGTGGTGCTCAGGCCCGTGGACAGGGAGCTGAGACCCGTGGACATGGAACTGAAGCCTGTTGAGAGTGAACTGAAGCCGGTAGACACCGAGCTGAAACCGGTCGACAGCGAGGCCACCCCGCTCTCGGCGGTGCTCAGGCCCGTGGACAATGAGCTAAAGCCGGTCGACGTCGAGGTCGACAGCGAGCTGAAACCGGTCGAGAGAGAACTGAAACCGGTCGATACGGAGCTGAAGCCGGTGGACAGCGATGCGACATTGCTGTCGGTGGTGCTCAGGCCCGTGGAAAGCGAGCTGAGGCCCGTCGAGCTGGAGGTCGACAGCGAGGTGATGCGGCTGGCCGAGGTGCTCAGGCCCGTCGAGGCCGAGGTGGACAGGGAGCCGATGCCGGTCGAGGTCGAGGTCGACAGCGCCACCAGGTTGCTGTCGGTCGTGCTCAGGCCTGTGGACAGGGAACTGAAGCCGGTTGAAGTGGCGGTCGACAGCGAACTGAAACCCGTCGAGAGAGAACTGAAACCGGTCGATACGGAGCTGAAGCCCGTGGACAGCGATGCGACATTGCTGTTGGTGGTGCTCAGGCCTGTCGAAGTGGAGGTCGACAGCGAGGTCACATTGCTGTTGGTCGTGCTCAGGCCGGTGGACAGCGAGCTGGCCGAGGTCGACAGGGAGGCAATGCCGCTGGTCGCCGTGCTCAAGCCGGTCGAGGTCGAGGTCGAGAGCGAGGTCACATTGCTATTGGTCGTGCTCAGGCCGGTGGACAGCGAACTGGTCGAGGTCGACAGGGAACCGATGCCCGTCGAAGCCGAGGTGGACAGCGATGCGACATTGCTGTCCGTGGTGCTCAGGCCCGTCGACAGGGAAGTAATGCCGCTGGTCGCTGTGCTCAAGCCGGTGGAGGTTGAGGTCGACAGCGAAGTGATACGGCTGTCGGCGGTGCTCAAGCCCGTTGAAGTGGAAGTCGACAGCGAGGTCACATTGCTATTGGTCGTGCTCAGGCCGGTGGACAGTGAACTGGCCGAGGTCGACAGGGAACCAATACCGGTCGAAGTCGACGTCGACAGGGATGCGACATTGCTATTGGTACTGCTCAATCCGGTGGACAGCGAGCTGAAACCGGTTGAGGCCGAGGTCGACAGCGAAGTGATGCCGCTGGCGGCGGTGCTCAAGCCCGTTGAAGTGGAAGTCGACAGCGAGGTGACGTTGCTGTTGGTGGTGCTCAGGCCTGTGGACAAAGAACTGGTGGAAGTCGACAGCGACGCAATGCCGCTGGTCGCCGTGCTCAGGCCAGTGGAAGTAGACGTCGACAGGGACGTGACGCTGCTGTCTGTTGTGCTCAAACCGGTGGATAGCGAAGCAATACCGCTCGTAGCGGTGCTCAGGCCGGTGGACAGCGAACTGGTGGAGGTCGACAGGGAAGCAATGCCGCTGGTGGCAGTGCTCAGGCCTGTGGACGTTGAGGAGGACAGCGAGGTAACACGGCTGTCCGTGGTGCTCAGGCCAGTGGACAGCGACGCAATACCGCTGGCAGCAGTGCTCAAACCAGTCGATGTCGAGGATGACAATGAGGTGACGTTGCTGTTGGTGCTGCTCAATCCGGTGGACAGTGAGGTGACGTTGCTGTTGGTGGTGCTCAGACCGGTGGAGAGCGAGCTGACGCCAGTCGAAGCGGACGTCGACAGCGACGCAACATTGCTGTCCGTTGTACTGAGGCCGGTGGACAAGGAACTGATGCCGCTGGCGGCAGTGCTCAAACCGGTCGATGTCGAGGATGACAGCGAGGTCACGTTGCTGTTGGTGGTGCTCAGGCCGGTGGAGGTCGAGGTCGACAGCGACGTGGTCCGGCTGTCGGCCGTGCTCAAACCGGTCGAGGTGGATGTCGACAGGGATGCCACATTGCTGTCCGTTGTACTCAGGCCCGTGGAGAGCGAGGAAATACCGCTGGCGGCCGTGCTCAAGCCCGTCGAGGCGGAGCTTGACAGCGAACTGATGCCGGTCGAAGCCGATGTCGACAGCGAAGTGATGCCGCTGGCGGCGGTGCTCAACCCGGTTGACGTGGACGTGGAGAGCGACGTGATCCGGCTGTCCGCGGTGCTCAAGCCCGTGGATGTCGACGTCGACAGCGAGGTGACGTTGCTGTTGGTGGTACTCAGGCCGGTGGACAGCGAACTGGTCGACGTCGACAGGGAGGCAATGCCGCTGGCCGCCGTGCTCAGGCCTGTGGAGGTGGAGGTCGACAGGGAGCTGATGCCGGTGGACGCCGACGTCGACAGCGAAGCAAGGTTGCTGTTCGTGCTGCTCAAGCCGGTGGACAGGGAGCTGACACCGGTCGAAGCGGACGTCGACAGGGACGCGACATTGCTGTTGGTCGTGCTCAGGCCGGTGGACACCGAGGTTGACAGCGAACCGATGCCCGTCGATGCCGATGTCGACAGCGAGGTGACGTTGCTGTCCGTGGTGCTCAAGCCCGTCGACAGGGAAGTAATGCCGCTGGTCGCTGTGCTCAAACCGGTTGAGGTCGAAGTCGACAGTGAGGTGATCCGACTGTCGGCGGTGCTCAGGCCGGTGGAAAGCGAGCTGGCCGAGGTCGAGAGGGAACCCATGCCGGTCGAAGTCGACGTGGACAGCGACGCGACATTGCTGTTGGTTGTGCTGAGACCGGTGGACAGTGAGCCGACGCCGGTCGAAGCCGACGTCGACAAGGATGCGACGTTGCTGTCGGTGGTGCTCAGGCCGGTCGACAAGGAGCTTATGCCGCTGCTGGCCGTGCTCAGGCCTGTGGAGGTGGACGTCGACAACGAGGTGATCCGGCTGTCGGCGGTGCTAAGGCCGGTCGATGTTGAAGTCGACAGCGAGATCACGTTGCTGTTGGTCGTGCTCAGGCCGGTGGACAGCGAGGTGATGCCGCTGGCGGCGGTGCTCAGGCCCGTCGAGGTCGAGGTGGACAGTGAGCTGATGCCGGTCGATGTGGACGTCGACAAGGAGGTGACATTGCTGTTCGTGGTGCTGAGCCCGGTGGACAGCGAACCGACGCCAGTGGACGTGGATGTGGACAGCGACACGATAGTGCTGTCAGTCGTGCTGAGGCCGGTGGACAAGGAGCCGATGCCGCTCGCGGCAGTGCTCAAACCGGTTGATGTCGAGGACGACAGCGAGCTCACGTTGCTGTTGGCGGTGCTCAGGCCCGTCGACAGGGACGTAATGCCGCTGGCGGAGGTGCTCAGACCCGTGGAGGTCGATGTGGACAGCGAAGTGATCCGGCTGTCGGCGGTGCTCAGGCCTGTCGAAGTCGAGGTGGACAGGGAGCCTATTCCGGTCGATGTCGATGTGGACAGGGATGTTGTGCGGCTGTCCGCCGTGCTCAGGCCGGTGGAGGTCGAGGTCGACAGCGAGGCCAGGCCGCTGGAGATGGCGCTGACGCCGGTCGACAGGGAGCTGACACCCGTGGACACCGATGCGACTGCGCTGTTTGTGGTGCTCAGTCCAGTGGACAGGGAGCCGATGCCGGTCGAAGCCGACGTGGACAGCGACGCGACATTGCTGTCGGTGGTGCTCAGCCCTGTCGACAGTGAGGTGATGCCGCTGGTAGCCGTGCTCAAACCGGTCGAGGTTGAGGTCGACAGCGAGGTCACGTTGCTGTTGGTGCTGCTCAATCCGGTGGACAGTGAGCTGAAACCGGTTGAGGCCGAGGTCGACAGCGAAGCGATGCCGCTGACGGCGGTGCTCAGGCCCGTGGACGTTGAAGTCGACAGCGAGGTGACATTGCTGTTGGTGGTGCTCAGTCCGGTCGACAGCGAAGTAATGCCGCTCGTAGCCGTGCTCAGGCCGGTGGACGTCGAAGTGGACAGCGAACTGATACCGGTCGATGCAGAAGTCGACAAGGACGCCACGCTGCTGTTCGTTGTGCTCAGTCCTGTCGAGGTCGAAGTGGACAAGGAGCCTATTCCGGTCGATGTCGATGTGGACAGGGATGTTGTGCGGCTGTCGGCGGTGCTCAGACCGGTCGACGTTGACGTGGAGAGGGAGCTGATACCGGTTGAAGCAGAGGTCGACAAGGAAGTGACGCTGCTGTTCGTGGTGCTCAGGCCCGTGGACGTCGATGTTGACAGGGACGTGATCCGGCTGTCCGCCGTGCTCAGGCCTGTGGAGGTCGCGGTCGACAGCGAACTGATGCCTGTAGACGCGGACGTTGACAGCGAAGTGACATTGCTGTTGGCTGTGCTCAAGCCGGTAGATAGTGAGCCGATACCGGTTGAGGCAGATGTCGACAAGGACGTGACGCTGCTGTTGGTGGTGCTCAGGCCGGTGGACAGCGAGACGATGCCGCTGGCGGAGGTGCTCAAGCCGCTCGACGTTGATGTCGACAGGGAGGTGATGCGGCTATCGGCGGTGCTCAGGCCCGTCGAGGCTGAAGTCGACAGCGATACCACGCTGCTGGCCGTCGTGCTCAGGCCGGACGAAACCGATGTTGAGAGCGAGTTGAAACCGGTCGAAATGGAGCTGAAGCCTGTCGAGACGGAGTTAAAGCCCGTGGACAGGGATGCGACGCTGCTGTCGGTGGTGCTCAGACCGGTGGACAGGGACGTAATGCCGCTGGTCGTCGTGCTCAGGCCGGATGAAACCGATGTCGAGAGCGAGTTGAAACCGGTCGAAATGGAGCTGAAGCCTGTCGAGACGGAATTAAAGCCGGTGGACAGGGACGCCACGCTGCTGGTAGCCGTGCTAAGTCCCGTGGACAACGAGCTGCTGGCGGTCGACAACGAAGTGACGTTGCTGTTGGTGCTGCTCAGGCCGGTGGACAGGGAAGTGATGCCGCTGGTGGCGGTGCTCAGGCCCGTCGATGTCGACGTGGAGAGGGACGTGACGCTGCTGTTGGTCGTGCTAAGTCCAGTGGACAGCGAGCTGCTGGAGGTCGACAGCGAAGTGACATTGCTGTTGGTGCTGCTCAGGCCGGTGGACAGGGAAGTGATGCCGCTGGTGGCCGTACTCAAACCCGTCGACGTCGAAGTGGACAGCGACGTGACGCGGCTGTCGGTGGTGCTGAGGCCCGTGGATAGCGAGGTGACGTTGCTGTTTGCCGTGCTGAGCCCAGTGGATAGCGAGCTGCTGGCGGTCGACAACGAAGTGACGTTGCTGTTGGTGCTGCTCAGGCCGGTTGACAGGGAAGTGATGCCGCTGGTGGCGGTGCTCAGGCCCGTCGATGTCGACGTGGACAGGGACGTGACGCGGCTGTCGGTGGTGCTCAGCCCAGTAGACAGCGATGTGATCCCGCTGGCCGCCGTGCTCAGGCCGGTAGACGTCGAGGTCGAGAGTGAGCTGATGCCCGTCGATGCCGAGGTCGACAGCGAGGCCACGCTGCTGTTGGTGCCGCTCAGTCCGGTCGACAGGGAGGTAATGCCACTGGTGGCAGTGCTCAGGCCGGTCGATGTCGAAGTGGACAGCGACGTGACGCTGCTGTTGGTCGTGCTCAGGCCCGTGGACAGAGAAGTGATACCACTGGTAGCCGTGCTCAAACCTGTGGACGTCGAGGTCGAGAGTGAGCTGACGCCTGTCGATGTCGAAGTCGACAGCGATGCCACGCTGCTATTCGTGGTGCTCAGGCCGGTGGACAGTGAAGTGATGCCGCTGGTGGCAGTGCTCAAGCCGGTCGATGTCGAAGTGGACAGCGACGTGACGTTGCTGTTGGTCGTGCTCAGGCCGGTGGACAACGAACTGCTCGAGGTCGACAGGGATGCGATGCCACTGGTGGCGGTGCTAAGGCCGGTCGATGCGGAGGTCGACAGCGAGGCCACATTGCTGTTGGTGCTGCTCAGTCCGGTGGACAGTGAGATGACGCCACTGCTTGCCGTGCTGAGGCCGGTGGAGGTCGATGTGGACAGCGAGGTGACGCTGCTATTCGTCGTGCTCAGGCCAGTGGAGAGCGAACTGGTCGAGGTTGACAGGGATGCGATGCCACTGGTCGCCGTGCTGAGGCCGGTCGATGCCGAGGTCGACAGCGAGGTGACGCTGCTGTTGGTCGTGCTGAGCCCGGTGGATAGCGAGGTGATGCCGCTGGTGGCGGTACTCAGCCCTGTGGACGTCGAGGTCGACAGTGAGGTGACGCTGCTGTTCGTGGTGCTCAGGCCGGTGGACAGCGAACTGGTCGAGGTCGACAGGGATGCAATGCCGCTGGTGGCTGTGCTTAGACCCGTCGAGGCAGAGGTCGACAGTGACGTCACGCTGCTGTTGGTCGTGCTCAGGCCGGTCGACAGGGAAGTGATGCCGCTGGTGGTGGTGCTCAGTCCCGTGGACGTCGAGGTCGACAGGGAAGTGACGTTGCTGTTCGTTGTGCTCAGGCCGGTGGACAGTGAGGTGATGCCGCTGGTGGCGGTGCTCAAGCCTGTGGAGGTCGAGGTCGACAGTGAGGTGATCCGGCTGTCTGCGGTACTGAGGCCGGTTGATGCCGAGGTGGACAGGGAGCTGATGCCGGTCGAGGCGGATGTCGACAGCGAAGTGACGCTGCTATTCGTAGTGCTCAGGCCCGTGGACAGCGAAATGATGCCGCTGCTTGCGGTGCTCAAACCCGTTGAGGTGGACGTCGATAGCGAAGTGACACTGCTGTTGGTCGTGCTCAGCCCTGTGGACAGGGATGTGATACCGCTGGTGGCGGTGCTCAGTCCCGTGGATGCCGAGGTCGACAGCGAGGTGACGTTGCTGTTCGTTGTGCTCAGGCCCGTAGACAGTGAAGTGATGCCGCTGCTTGCGGTGCTCAAGCCCGTGGAGGTCGAGGTTGACAGCGAGGTAACACGGCTGTCCGTGGTGCTCAGGCCGGTGGACAGCGACGTGATGCCACTGGTGGCCGTGCTCAAACCTGTGGACGTAGAGGTCGAGAGGGAACTGATGCCCGTCGATGCAGAAGTCGACAGCGACGTGACACTGCTATTTGTCGTGCTCAGGCCGGTGGATAGCGAGGTAATGCCGCTGGTTGCCGTGCTGAGGCCGGTCGATGCCGAGGTGGAGAGGGAGGTGATCCGGCTATCAGCTGTGCTCAGGCCTGTAGAGGTCGACGTCGACAAGGACGTCACGTTGCTGTTGGCGCTGCTAAGGCCGGTCGACAGCGAGACGATCCCGCTGGTGGCCGTGCTCAAACCCGTCGAGGTGGACGTCGACAGCGAAGTGACGCTGCTGTTGGTCGTGCTCAGCCCGGTGGACAGGGAGACGATGCCGCTGCTGGCCGTGCTGAGTCCTGTGGACAGGGAGGTGATCCCGCTGTTGGCGGTGCTCAGACCTGTGGACGTAGACGTCGAGAGGGAACTGATGCCCGTCGATGCCGAGGTCGACAGCGAGGTGACGCTGCTGTTGGTGGTGCTCAGACCCGTGGATAGCGAGGTGATCCCGCTGGTCGCTGTGCTCAAGCCTGTGGACGTCGAGGTCGACAGCGAGGTGACGCTGCTATTGGTCGTGCTGAGCCCGGTGGAGAGCGAGGTGATGCCGCTGGTTGCCGTGCTCAGACCGGTCGACGTCGATGTGGAGAGCGAAGTGACGCTGCTATTCGTCGTGCTCAGCCCGGTGGACAGGGAGGTGATGCCGCTGGTGGCAGTGCTTAAGCCTGTGGAGGTCGATGTGGACAGGGAGCTGATACCTGTCGAGGCGGAGGTCGACAGCGAAACCACGCTGCTGTTGGTGGTGCTCAGACCGGTGGATAGCGACGTAATGCCGCTGTTGGCAGTGCTCAGGCCCGTTGATGTCGAGGTCGACAAGGACGCGATGCCGCTGGTTGCCGTGCTGAGGCCGGTCGATGTCGAAGTCGACAGCGAGGTGACGCTGCTGTTGGTCGTGCTCAGGCCGGTGGACAGTGAACTGATGCCGGTGGAAGCCGAGGTAGACAGGGACGTGATGCTGCTCGTGGCGGTGCTCAGGCCCGTGGAGGTGGAGGTGGACAGCGAAGTGACGCGGCTGTCCGTGGTGCTCAGTCCCGTTGACAGTGAGTTGAGGCGGCTGGTGGAGGTACTCAGGCCCGTCGACGTCGAGGTCGACAGGGAATCCACGTAAATGCGTGTGTTGTTGACGTAATTCACGCAGGTCGAGGCGGCGGAGTACATCGTGCCGCCATTGCCCGCGGTACAGGCGGCTTCCGGAAGTGTTTGCCCGTAGGCCGAACTCACGGGGCTGAGGCCGCCGCCACTGAAGAGTCCTGCAACCACCACGGCGCCTGCGGCACCCACCTGGACCACCTTGGAGCCGCTGCGTTTGCCGCGCGCACTCGAGATTTCCGACACGGCGACCCACGTGCCCAGAAGCTCGCTGTAGACGGTACGGTAGAACTTGTTCATGGTGGGGTCAGGGCAGGGGTATGGCCGTGGATGTTTGCTTAAGTTCTATTTGTAAAAATATGTACAGGTGATGTAACTAGTTCACAGGATTCTCCCATAGGTCAAGGAAAAAGCATGTGAAAAATCTCGATGAATTTCTTGTAAATCATTGATTGGATTGATTTTTTGAGGAAAAAATCACATACCAACGAGGCGTTAGATATATCGGTTTCTACGTAGAAAATCCTGAAAAGTGATTCAATGTGTAACTAATACGCGATTTTTCACTCCTTTCCTGACATTTTTTGTGACTGATTTCACGTAAATCACCGCTTTAGGATTAATACCGTGATGCGGTTCACGACGGCCCTGCAGGGGCTGTGGAATCGGGAAAATGCGTTGGGATGAGGCGACGTGGGCAGGCCGGGAGCCTGTCATCGCGGCTGGCGGACGCGGCCCGGCTGCGCGCGGGCATGCGCACCCGCATGCTGCGGTTTGGCTGGAGAGAGGGAGAGGGCTTAGCCGCCCGTTGCCGGGGGCAGGCCTGCAAGCAGGCTCAAACGGGTCTGGAAAGACCGTTGTTGACCCGTCACCGGGTCCGTGAAATGCATGGATTTCGCGAGGAGCTGCAAGGGCCGGCTGTAGTCGTCGTCGGGCGTGGGATGCACCGGCGGGTAGATCCTGTCGTTGAGGATGGGAATTCCCAGGGCATGCATATGCACACGCAGCTGGTGTTTCTTGCCGGTGACGGGGCTCAGGGCATAGCGCGCCCAGCCGCCACTGGTTTGCAGCACGCTGATATGGGTCTCGCTGTTGGCGGGGCCCGGCGCTTCCTGCTGGCGGAAGAAAGGCTCGCCCTGCACGATGCGGCTTTGGCGAAGCAGCGGAAAAGCGATGTCTTCACGCCATGGCGCGATGGCCTCGTAGTGTTTGGCCACCTCATGGCGCCTGAACAGGGCCTGGTAAGCATCACGGTCGGCGGGCCGGACCGAGAACAGCACCAGGCCGGCGGTTTCGCGGTCTATGCGGTGCAGCGGTGCCAGCCCGTCCAGGCCCAGGCGGTTTTTGAGGCGCACCAGCAGCGTTTCCTGCACATAGTGCCCCGAGGGCGTGACCGGCAAAAAATGCGGTTTGTCGGCCACGACCAGGTACTCGTCCTGGTAAAGCACGGTGGCCTCGAAGGGCACGCGGGGCTCGTCCTCCAGCGCGCGGTAGTAGTACACGCGCATATGGCCGCGGTAGGGGCGTTGCGCCGTGACGGGTACGCCGAATTCGTCGGCCACCAGGCCGTCCCGCATGCGCTGCAGCCAGGTTTCGCGCGCGATCGCGGGAAAGCGCTGAACCAGGAAATCGGTGATGGTGGGCCAGCTACCCGCCGGCAGGCCTACGCAACTGGGGCCGACACCCTCGCGGGTCGGCAGCCCGTGGGACGGCTGCTTGTTCACGCCGGCGCGGGCAGGCATTCAAACATGGATTCACACACGGGTGAACACCACGTCCCAGACGCCGTGCCCCAGCTTGATGCCGCGGTTTTCGAATTTGGTCAAAGGCCGGTAGGCCGGCTTGGGGGCATAGCCGCCCTGGGCCTGGTCCGCCGTGTTGCGAAGCAGGGGTTCTGCGGCCAGCACTTCGAGGATCTGCTCGGCATAGGGCTGCCAGTCGGTGGCGCAGTGCAGGTAGCCGCCGGGCTTGAGGCGCGTCGCCAGCTTGGTGACCAGCGGCGCCTGGATCAGGCGGCGCTTGTTGTGCCGTTTTTTGTGCCAGGGATCGGGAAAGAAGATGTGCACCCCGTCCAGGCTGGCCGGCGCGAGCATGTGGTCTATCACTTCAACGGCGTCATGCTGCAGGATGCGGATGTTGGCCAGCCCCTGTTCGCTGATGCGCTTGAGCAGCGCGCCCACGCCGGGGGTGTGGACCTCGCAGCACAGGAAGTTTTTTTCGGGCATCAGCGCGGCGATGTGGGCCGTGGCCTCGCCCATGCCAAAGCCTATCTCGAGGATGGTGGGGGCCGAGCGCTGGAACATGGCCTCGAAATCCGCCGGCTCCGCCGTGTAGGGCAGCAGGAATTGCGGGCCCACATCGGCAAAGGCCTTGGCCTGGCCGACGGTGGTGCGGCCGGTGCGGCGCACAAAGCTTCGGATGTTGCGGGGAGCGCCCGGTTCGGCGGCCGCGCTTTCGACAGGGTCAGCGGGGAGGGTGGCGGGCGGGGTGGGGGAAGTTGTATCTGTCACCGGTCCATTTTAAGGCGGGCCGCCCAGAGGGGCACGGCCTGCCGCAGCCAGTCCTGCGGCGTGGCGACGCTGCCGCCGTCTGGTGGCAGGCCCAGAACCGCGCCGGCCTGCCGCAGCAGGGCCAGCGGCTGGGAGGTGTCCAGCGCCTGCGCGCCGTTCTGCTTGGAGAGCTTTTCGCCGTTGGCGCCCAGCACCAGCGGCGTGTGCAGGTAGCGCGGCAAGGGCAGGCCCAGCGCGCGCTGCAGCAGGATTTGCCGCGCCGTGTTGTCGGCCAGGTCCTCGCCGCGCACGATGTCGGTCACACCCTGGGCCGCGTCGTCGACCACCACGGCCAGCTGGTAGGCCCACAGGCCGTCGGCGCGCTTGAGCACGAAGTCGCCCACTTCGCGGGCCACGTCCTGCGACTGCGGGCCCAGCAGGCGGTCCTGCCAGTCGATAGGCGGCCCGGCTTGCGTGTCCAGCCGCCAGGCGCGCGCGGGACGGCCATGCAGGCCGCCCCGGCAGGTGCCTGGATAGACAAGCTCGCCATGGCGTTCGCGCGACTGGCCTGAAGCCGCCAGCGCGCGGGCGATGTCCTGGCGCGTGCAGGCGCAAGGGTAGGCCAGCCCGCGGGCAACCAGCGAATCCAGCGCCTGCTGATAGAGCGCGCCGCGCTGCGATTGGTAGAGGGGCGGCTCGTCCGGCAGCAGGCCGCATTGGGCCAGCTGTTCAAGAATGATCTGGTCGGCGCCGGGCACGCAGCGCGGCGTGTCAACGTCCTCGATGCGCACCAGCCAGCGGCCCTGTTGCGCGCGGGCGTCCAGCCAGCTGGCCAGCGCGGCCACGAGTGAACCTGCGTGCAGCGGGCCGGTCGGGGAAGGGGCGAACCGGCCTCGGTATTCGGCCTCCATGCGGGCGCTCCCGAAGCTGGTTTTCAGGCTATGGCAAGGGCCATTTCAAGGCCCGAGATAAAGCCTTCTTCCACACGGTGGCCCAGGCACCAGTCGCCGCAGGCGCCTATGCGGGATCTGGCGTCCCATGCATGGGTCTTGCCCAGCGGCTGCATGGTCTGGGCATGGCGCCAGCGGTGCACCACGGCATGGGGCGGCGCCGCGCGTATGCCAGTGACTTCGGTAAAGGCCTTGAGCAACTTGGCCTTGACGCGTTCGGCGTCGTCTTCCAGGTGACGCTGCGACCAGTCGGGGCTGGCCTGCACGGTCCAGCGTTCGATGGGGCTGCGGCCGGGCTTGGATGACTCGCGCGCCAGCCAGGCGATGCGGTGGTGGGTGCTGCGCGCCGCGTTCCAGTGGGGGCCCAGGTGCGCCATCGTGGGCTGCATGGCCTGGGGGAAGGCCAGCATCAGCGTCCAGCAGGGCGCCACGCTGACCTTGGAGAGCGCTTCCATCAGCGGCTTGCCCTGTTGTGAACTCAGCAGCAGGGCGTGCGCTTGCGGCGAGGGCAGGGCAAGCACCACGTCGTCAAAGCCCGAGTGCACCAGGCTGCCGGCGCCCGGGCCCTCGGTCTGCAGCTGCCATTGCTCGGGATGCAGCCTGTCGCGTTCCAGCCGCAGCACCTCGGTCTCCAGCAGCAGGCGGCCCGCGGCCGCCAGGGGCTGGGCCCATTGGCGCAGCAGCGCGTTCATGCCCGGCGTGGGGACCCAGTGTGCCTCTTTGGGCGGCAGTGCCGAGGCCACGACGCGGCCCAGCTCGTCGAGGATGCGCACGGTGTTGGCGCTCCAGGGCCGCACCAGCCCGGGGACCGTGGTCAGGGCTTTTTCGAAGCGCGCGTCGCGCACGGTGAAATATTGCGCGCCGTGGTCGAAGCCGCCGAATTCGCTGTCCCGGGTGGCCATGCGCCCGCCGACTTCGCGGCTTTTCTCGAACACGGTGACCTCGTGGCCGGCCTGTGCCAGCGTGCGCGCGCAGGCAATGCCGGCGATGCCCGCGCCTATGACCGCGATGCGGCGCCGGGCCGCGGATTCAGGAAGGGGGAGGCTGGTGTTTTTTGTCATGTCTTGTGTGTGCTTTTGGGTTGATGAATGAGGCGCCCTGCCGCTTTCGCATGCAATTCACGGCCCCCCAGCCTGGGTCATCACGTCTCAACCATATACGAAAACATAGCTGCACTCTACACGCAGGCCGGGCTTCTTCGCCCGGATTGCGAACCGACTACGGGTTTTCACAGGGACTGGTCGCGCTCCAGCAGCGCTTTTCGCGTGGTCGCGCTCTCCAGTTGTTTGAGCCACCACTGCAGCGCGCGTCCTTCCTTGCCGTCGGGCGCGCGCAGCCAGGCGTAGCTCATGGGCACCTGGCGCGGGGCGCGCTGCATGCGTTTTTCCACCAGCCGGCCGGTGATGACATGGGGGCGCGCCAGGTATTCCGGCAGGAAGCCGCCGCCCAGGCCGCGCAGCTGCGCCTGGAGTTTTTCCTGCATGCCGGGCACGGTAAAGATGTCCTGGCCGCCCAGCAGGCCCACCGTGACGCCGCTGCCGCGCTGCACCGAATCGGCCACGGCCACGGCGCGGTGCGGCATCAGCATGGCGTCGGTCACGGGCTCGGGGGCCTGCGCCAGCGGGTGGTGGGGCGCGACCGCATAAATGAAATGGATGCTGCCCAGGGTCTTGTGCTGCACCGCGCTATTGACCGAGGGCTCTATGGCCACGCCCAGGGCCAGGTCGGCCTGGCCTGAAGTGAGCGCCTCCAGCGTGCCCGACAGCGCCTCTTCGCGTAGGCGCAGCCGGGTGGGCGGGTTCAGCGCGAAAAACGCCTCGCACAACTCCATCACCGTGGTGCGTGAGATCACGCTGTCCACCGCCAGCGTGAGCTGCGGCTCCCAGCCGGTGGCCACACGCTTGACCCGGTTGGCCACGGCGTCGAGCTCGGCCAGCAGGCGGTTGCCTTCGCGCAGCAGTTCCTTGCCGGCTTCGGTCAGTTTGGCCTGGCGCGAGGAGCGGTCAAAGAGCAGCACGTCCAGCGCATCTTCCACCTGGCGTATCCGGTAGGTCAGGGCGCTGGGCACCAGGCCCAGCTCGCGCGCCGCCGCCGCCATGCTGCCGGCGCCGTGGATCGCGCCTATCAGGCTCAGGGTTTCGGGCGTCAGGGCGTCGCGTACCCGGTTGTTGATCGTTGCCATAAGAATGATTCAAATAATTTGAATGATGCCATCAAAGCGAAGCAATGGAAAGCGCAGGGCCCGCGCCTACATTGGAGTCATCGCCAACGAATCACAACGCAGTCCAACGCACCTTGAAAGGAGCACCTCATGATGACCTTAAGAACTTCCAGCGAACGCGGCTACGCAGACCACGGCTGGCTCAAGTCTTTCCATTCCTTTTCCTTCGCCGGCTACTACGACCCGGCCCACATGGGCTTTGGCAACCTGCGCGTCATCAATGAGGACCGTATCGCGGCCGGCCGCGGTTTCGGCACGCACGGCCACCAGAACATGGAAATCATCAGCTATGTGCTGAGCGGTGAACTCGCGCACAAGGACAGCCTGGGCAATATCAAGGGCATCCCGCCGGGCGACGTGCAGCGCATGAGCGCCGGCACGGGCGTGCAGCACAGCGAGTTCAATCATGCTGACGGCCAGACCACGCACTTCCTGCAGATCTGGATTGAACCCAATGTGACCGGCATTCCACCCAGCTATGAGCAAAAGACCTTTGCCGATGCCGAAAAGCGCGGCGCCCTGCGCCTGGTGGCCTCACCCGACGGCGCCAAAGGCTCGGTATTGATCCATGCCGATGCGAGGCTTTATGCGGGCCTGTTTGATGGTGCTGAAAGCGCCACGCTGGAACTGAGTGCAGCGCGCAAGACCTATGTGCACCTGGTCCGCGGACAGCTTGAAGTCAACGGCAAAGTGCTCAAGGCCGGTGATGCCGCCATGCTGCAGTCGGAAGTCGCGTTGCAGCTGGCCCACGGCCAGGACGCAGAAGTGCTGGTGTTTGACCTGGCACCATAAGTCAGGCCGAATACCGCAACACGAGGTAACACTCCGGGAGGGCGCGAGAAGCATCTGCACACCATGCTTGCCCAGAGTGTTTTTTTCATCCATGATTTCTCCGTTAACTTTACTTAGAAGGACTCACCATGCTTAATTCCCTGCAAAACCCCCTCTCACTGATTGGCCGCCTGCTGATAGCCCTGCTGTTTGTGCCTGCCGGCTTTGCCAAGATCGCCGGCTTCGCCGGCACGGTGGGCTACATCTCGTCCAAGGGGGTGCCGCTGCCGGCCGTTGCCGCCGCCATCGCCATCGTGGTGGAACTGGGCCTGGGCATTCTTCTGGCCGTGGGCTTCCAGACGCGCTGGGCCGCGCTGGCCATCGGTGTCTTCACGGTCGTCATCACCTGCATCTTCCATGCGTTCTGGACTGACCCCACGCAGCAGATGATGTTCTTCAAGAACATGGCCATCGCCGGCGGCCTCTTCAGCATCGCGGCTTTCGGCGGCGGCGCCTGGAGCGTGGACGGCCAGCGCAAAGGCTGATCCGCAAACAGGGCTGCAGCGAGGGGTTTCACGCCCCGGGCTGCAGCCCTTTTTTATTGGTCCAGATTTCATCTACCTTTTCCATTGCCACGAAAGAACCTGAATGCCCAAAGTTGTCGTGATTTACCACTCCGGCTACGGCCATACCCAGCGCATGGCGCAGTCGGTGGCCGAAGGCGCCGGCGCAGAGCTGCTGGCCATAGACGCCGACGGCAACCTGCCCGAAGGTGGCTGGGAGACGCTCAATGCCGCCGACGCCATCATCATGGGCTCGCCCACCTACATGGGCAATGTGAGCTGGCAGTTCAAGAAGTTCGCCGACGCCTCTTCCAAGCCCTGGTACACCCAGGCCTGGAAAGACAAGCTCTTTGCGGGCTTCACCAATAGCGCTTCGATCAACGGCGACAAGCTGTCCACGCTGAACTACCTGTTCACCCTGGCCATGCAGCATGGCGGCATCTGGGTCAGCCAGGGCATGCTGCCGAGCAACAGCAAGGCCGCGCAGCGCAACGACGCCAACTACCTGGGTTCCTACAGCGGCGCCATCGCGCAGTCGCCTTCCGATGCCGGCGCCGGCGAGATGTCTCCTGGCGACCTGGAAACCGCCCGCAGCTTTGGTGCGCGTGTTGCCGCCATCGCCGCGAAATTCGCCGCCTGATTTTTCTCCTTGCCCACAGGAACCCCATGACCATAGAACTCCAGCGAGACCTCGGCGCGGCCATGGCCCAGCAGGTGCATGTCCGCAGCCACGACCTCACCGCCGACGTCAGCGAAGCCGAAGGCGGCGCCGACAGCGGCCCCAGCCCGCACGACCTCTACGACGCGGCACTCGGTGCCTGCAAGGCCCTGACCGTGATGTGGTACGCCCGCAAAAAAGGCATCCCCGTCGAGGACATCCACACACGCATAGAGCGCGACGACTCGCAGGAACGCAGCGGCGTCTACAAGCTTTCGGCCAGGCTGCAGATCAAGGGCGCCCTGAGCGACGCCCAGTTGCAGGAGCTGCACGCCGTGGCGCAAAAATGCCCTGTGCACAAACTCATGACCACTGTCGCCACGGAAATCACCACCGAACTGGAGCGCCTGCCATGAGCACTGTGTTGAAACTGACCGGCCACCACAAAGACCTGGGTGGCGGCTTTATGGTGCGCCGCCTGTTGCCCGCCGCGCAGCAGCAGTCGGTCGGCCCCTTTATCTTTTTTGACCATTTCGGCCCGGTGACCGAGCAGCCCGGCACCAACCACGACGTGCGGCCGCATCCGCACATCGGCCTGGCGACGGTCACCTATTTGTTCGAGGGTGCGATGATGCACCGCGACAGCCTGGGCTCGGCCCAGCGCATAGAGCCCGGCGCGATCAACTGGATGACGGCTGGCCGCGGCATTGTGCACTCGGAGCGCGCGCCCGAAGACCTGCGCGGTACGTCTTACGTGAACCACGGCCTGCAGCTGTGGGCGGCCCTGCCCAAGGAGTTTGAGGAAACGGCGCCCGGTTTTTCACACACGCCGGCCGAGACGATTCCGGCCACCACAGTGGATGGCGCCGCGGTGCGCATCCTGATCGGCGAGGCTTTCGGAAAGACTTCGCCCGTCAGGACTTTTTCCAAAACGCTGTACCTGGACGTGGCCCTGGCCGCGGGCATACCTTTTACGCTGCCGCCGCTCGCGGAACAAATGGCGATTTATTTGGTGGACGGCGACCTGCTGGTGGACGGCGAGCCCCTGGCCATGCACACCCTGGCGACTTTGGTGCCCGGCGCGGCGGTGCAGCTCAGCGCGAGTGTGCCGACCCGCCTGGTGGTGATAGGCGGCGACGCGCTCGATGCGCACCGCTTTATGTGGTGGAACTTTGTCTCCAGCCGCAAGGAACGCATCGTGCAGGCCGGCGAAGACTGGGAAGCGCAGGCCATGGGGCAAGTGCCCGGCGAGACCGAATTCATCCCGCTGCCGGAGCGGAAATTCTCGGCGAACTGAGCCCGTGCCGGTTCAGCTTCGCAGGTCGCGCGCCAGCCGCAGGCCGCTGAACTGCCAGCGCGCATCGGGCGGAAAGAAGTTGCGGTAGCTCGCGCGAATATGGCTTTGCGGCGTCGCGCAGGAGCCGCCGCGCAGCACAAACTGGTTGCACATGAACTTGCCGTTGTACTCGCCCACCAGGCCTTCCCAGGGCTTGTAGCCGGGGTAGGGGTTGTAGTTGGACTGCGTCCACTCCCACACGTCGCCGAACATCTGCGCGGGCAGGCCGCGACTGCCTTCCTGCTGCGGCAGCGGATGGAAGGCCGACGTCTCCACAAAATTGCCTTGGGCCGCGGCGCCGGCCGGCAGGCCGCGCGCGGCGAGCTCCCATTCAAACTCGGTCGGCAGGCGGGCGCCGGCCCAGCGCGCGAAGGCGTCGGCTTCAAAATAACTGAGGTGGCAGGCCGGCGTGTTTGGGTCCACTTCAATCAGGCCCTGCAGCGTGAAGTGCTGGTAGCCGCCCTCGCCATCCTGCCAGTAAAAGGGCAGGCTGACCTTGTTTTCCGTGACCCAGTCCCAGCCCATGGACAGCCACAGCTCGGGGCGCTGGTAGCCCTTGTCGGCGATAAAGGCCATGATCTCGCCGTTGGTCACCGGCCGGCTGGCGAGCTCGAAGGCCGCCACATAGGCTTTGTGGCGCGGCGTTTCATTGTCGAAAGCGAATTCACCGTCGCGCGCGGCATCGTAGCCATGCTCCACCAGGCCGGCCTCATGGCGCAGCCACTCCACCGGCTGCGGGTGTATGCCGGCCAGTGGCCAGCGGCTCGCATAGGCCGGTCGCGCGGGATTGAAGGACAGCGCGTGTTTGATGTCGGTCAGCAGCAGTTCCTGGTGCTGCTGCTCGTGGTGCAGGCCCAGGGTCACGAGTTCCTTGAGTTCCTGCTGCTGAGCGCTATCGGCGCCGGCCTCGACCGCGTCAATCACCGCCAGCATGCGCTGGTTGACTTGGGCGCGGTAGGCGAGCACCTCATCTAGCGAGGGCCGGCTGATCAGGCCGCGCTTGGGCCGCGGGTATTTGTCGCCCACACCGTTGTAATAGCTGTTGAACAGCACGCGAAAGCCGGCGTCAAAAGGCGTGAAGCCGGTCTCAAAGCGTTCGAGGATGAAGGTCTCGAAAAACCAGGTCAGGTGGGCCAGATGCCATTTGGCGGGACTGGCGTCGGGCATGGACTGCAGCTGGCAGTCTTCAGGGCTCAGGGGCTGTATCAGCGCCTCGGTCTGCTGGCGCAGGGCGACAAAGCGCCTGGCGAGTGGAGACAGGGAGGCGTGGGCGGCCTGCTGGCGTATGGGGGAAGTGTCTGTGGGCATGGTGGCTACCGTAAAAAGAGACGGCTGGCAGACGTGGGCAGTTGTGGGATGCGGGCGACTCAAAAGCTTCGCACGGGGCTTTGGGCTCAGCTGTCGGACAACAGCCCGAAAACTTCGGGCCGTCGGGTGGCGCGTGTCGGATTCAAAGGCTTGGCGGGCGGGTTGACCTGGGGTTTGAGTGCCGGGTCCAGCGCGCGGCGTTCATCAAAGACAAAACATTCGCCGTCAAAATGCGCGTGCCCGCTTTCCTCGAAGTACTTGAGGATGCCGCCGTCGAGCTGCCAGACGTTTTCGACCCCGGCTTCGCGCATCAGGATGGCGGCTTTCTCGCAGCGTATGCCGCCAGTGCAAAAGCTCACCACGGTCTTGCCGGCCAGCTCCTGTTTGTGCGTCTGCAGGGCCTCGGGGAACTCAGTGAATTTGCGGATGCGCCAGTCGATGGCGTTGCGGAAGGTGCCGACGTCGGCTTCAAAGTCATTGCGCGTGTCCAGCGTCACCACGGGACGGCCCGTGTCGTCGTGTCCCGCGTCCAGCCAGCGCTTGAGCGTGGCGGCGTCCACCGCCGGCGCGCGGCCGGCCGCGGGTTGCACGGCCGGGTGGTTCATGCGGATGATCTCGGGCTTGACCTTGACCAGCAGCTTGCGAAAGGGCTGGGCGCCGGACCAGCTTTCCTTGGCCTGCAAGTCGGCAAAACGCGCATCCTGTTTCAACCATGCCAAAAAATCATGAATATCGCCGGCTGGCCCGGCCAGGAAGAGGTTGATGCCTTCTTCGGCCAGCAGCACCGTGCCCTTGATGGCATGGCCCTGCAGCCTGTCCGCCAGGCTGGTTTGCAGCGCATCGGGCTGGTCCAGCGCGACAAACTTGTAGGCCGCAATGTTCAGGATTTGCATGATGCGATCGATTGTAGGCAGGCATGCAAGGCCTTGCACCGCCCGGTGAAGCCTGAGCGGACAGACCCGGCCCTAAAATGACCCCTATGTTTGTTCATTTGCGTCTCCACACCGAATTTTCCGTCGTTGACGGCACCAACCGCATCGATGAAGTCGTGGCCGCCGCGGCCGCAGACGGGCAACCGGCGCTGGCCATCACCGACCTGAGCAACCTCTTCGGCACCGTCAAGTTTTACAAGGAAACCCGGGGCGCGGGCGTCAAACCCCTGATAGGCGCCGACATCTGGGTGCAGGTGCCCGGCAAGGACGCCAATGCGCCCGCCGCCCGCCTGCTGCTGCTGGTGCAAAGCCGCCAGGGCTACCTGAACCTCTCCGAGATCCTCACGCGCGCCTGGACCAAGAACGTGGTGCGCGACCAGGCGGTGGTCAAGCTTGAATGGCTGCAGGAACTGGGCGAGGGCCTGATCGCGCTGTCGGGTGCGCAGGGCGGCTCCGTGGGCCAGGCCCTGCTGCAGGGCGACAGCGCTCGCGCCGCGGAATGCGCGCTGTATTTCGCGGGCCTGTTCCCGCACCGCTTTTACCTGGAGCTGCAGCGTGCCCAGCGGCCCGATGACGAGCGCCATGTGGCCGCCGCCGTCCAGCTGGCGGCGCGGCTCAAGCTGCCCGTGGTGGCCACCCACCCCGTGCAGTTCCTGACCTATGACGACTACGAGGCGCATGAAGCGCGCGTCTGCATCTCCGAAGGCGAGATCCTGGGCAACACGCGGCGCGTGCGCAAGTTCACGCGCGAGCAGTACTTCAAGTCGACCGGGCAAATGCAGGCGCTGTTCGCCGACGTGCCCACGGCCCTGGCCAACACGCTGGAGATCGCCAAGCGCTGCAACCTCACGCTGGAACTCGGCAAGCCCATGCTGCCGGACTACCCGACGCCCGAAGTGGGCGGCGTGCGCATGCCCATCGACGAGTATTTCCGCCAGGCCTCGTTTGAAGGCCTGGAAGAACGCCTGGCCCACCTCTACCGCGATGCGGTCGTGCGCGACCAGAAGCGGCCCGAATACGTCAAGCGGCTGGAGTTCGAGATCAACACCATCCTCAAGATGGGGTTTCCCGGTTACTTCCTGATCGTGGGTGACTTCATCAACTGGGCCAAGAACAACGGCTGCCCGGTTGGGCCGGGCCGGGGCTCCGGCGCGGGTTCGCTGGTGGCCTATTCGCTCAAGATCACCGACCTGGACCCGCTGCAGTACAACCTGCTGTTCGAGCGCTTCCTGAACCCGGAGCGGGTGTCCATGCCCGACTTCGATATCGACTTCTGCCAGAGCAACCGCGACCGCGTGATCGACTACGTGAAGGACAAATACGGCAAGGATGCCGTGAGCCAGATCGTGACCTTCGGCACCATGGCAGCGCGCGCTGCCATCCGCGACGTGGGCCGGGTGCTGGATTTTCCCTACGGCTTTTGCGACGGCATTTCCAAGCTCATCCCCAACAAACCGGGCCAGCACATCACGATTGAACAGGCGAAAGAGCAGGAGCCCATCCTGGCCGAGCGCGAGCGCAAGGAAGAGGATGTGCAAACCCTGCTGGCACTCGCGCAAAAGCTCGAGGGCCTGACCCGCAACGTCGGCATGCATGCCGGGGGCGTGCTGATCGCGCCCAGCAAGCTGACCGATTTCTGCCCGCTGTACGCCCAGCCGGGCAGCGACTCCGCGGTGAGCCAGTTCGACAAGGACGACGTTGAGGCCATTGGCCTCGTCAAGTTCGACTTTTTGGGCCTGGCCACCCTGACCATCCTGGAGATCGCCCGGGAGTTCATCATCGCGCGCCACCCGGCCCAGAAGGACTTCAAGTTCGAAGACCTGCCGCTCAATGACCGCAAGGTCTACGAGCTTTTCGGCCGGGGCCAGACCGAAGCCGTGTTCCAGTTTGAAAGTATCGGCATGCAGCGCATGCTCAAGGACGCCAAGCCGGACCGCCTGGAAGACCTGATCGCGATGAATGCGCTGTATCGGCCGGGGCCCATGGAGCTGATCCCGACCTACATCGCGCGCAAGCAGGGCAAGGAAGTGCCCGAATACCCGGACCCGCGCGTCAAGGCCATCCTCGAAGAGACCTACGGCATCATGGTCTACCAGGAGCAGGTGATGCAGACCGCGCAGATCCTGGGCGGCTACTCGCTGGGCGGCGCCGACTTGCTGCGCCGCGCCATGGGCAAGAAGAAAAAAGAGGAGATGGACGCGCAGCGCGCGATCTTCCGCAAGGGCGCGGGCGAGGGCGGCCTCAGCGAAGAGAAAGCCGACGAGGTCTTCGACCTGATGGAAAAGTTCGCGGGCTACGGCTTCAACAAGTCGCACTCCGCCGCCTATGCGCTGTTGGCCTACCACACGGCCTGGCTCAAGGTGCACTACACCGCCGAATTCTTCGCTGCCAACATGACAGTGGAAATGGATGACACCGACAAGCTCAAGGTGCTGTTCGGCGACGCGCAGAAGATGGGCATACAGTTCGAGTCGCCCGACATCAATCGCGGCGACTATCGCTTCGAGCCCATCAGCGCGACCTCGGTGCGCTACGGCCTGGGCGCCGTCAAGGGCACCGGCCAGCAGGCGATTGCCGCGATTGTCGCGGCGCGCAAGGAAGGCGGCCCCTTTACCTCGCTCTATGATTTTTGCGTGCGCGTGGACCGCAGCCGCCTCAACAAACGCACGGTGGAAGCCCTGATCAAGGGCGGCGCCTTTGACAACCTGCAGCTCAACCGCGCCTCGCTGCTGGCCTCGGTGGACCGCGCCTTTGAGTTCGCCGCCGCGACCGAGGCCAACGCCAACCAGGGCGGGCTGTTCGACATGAGCGACTCGCATGCCGCCAGCACCCAGGAGCCGCCGCTGGTGGAGGCCATGCCCTTCGGCGTGAAGGCGCGCCTGGTGCAGGAGAAAACCGCGATCGGCTTTTACCTTTCGGGCCATTTGTTCGACGAGGTGGAGACCGAGGTGCGCCAGTTCGCCAAACGCAAGATCGAGGACCTGATCGACTCGCGCGAGCCGCAGCTGCTGGCCGCGATTTTGAGCGACCTGCGCGTCATCAACGGCAACCGCGGCAAGCTGATCATCTTCAAGCTCGACGACAAGACCGACGTGCTTGAGGCCTCGGTGGACGAGGCGCTGTTCAACGCCAACCGCAACCTGCTCAAGGACGACGAACTGGTGATTGTGCAGGGCACGCTGCAGGGCGCGTCGGAGCGCTTCGGGCGCCGTTTCAAGGTCACCCAGGTATGGGACCTGGAAACCGCGCGCTGCAAGTTCGGCAAGTACCTGCGCGTGGCCGTCAACGGCAGCGCGCCCGATATCTCGCGCATGGTGAGGGATTTTCCGCCGCGCCGCGAAATGTCGGAGCAGGGCGAGATCAGCCGCGGCCTGCCGGTGCGCTTGAGCCTCAGGCGGCAAAACGAGATAGGCGGCGCGACGGCCGAGCTGCACCTGGGCGAGGCCGCCAGGTTTTTCCCGACCGATGCGGCGCTGGCCAGCTGGATGGCGCAGGCCGACAAGGGGCTGGTGCAGATCGTTTACGAGTGATGGCGCTTTGCTCGCCCGGATGCCAAAGTGCATGCGTGGCGAGTCGAGGACTGTTTCCAGGCGCTAGTAGTTCTTGGCGCGCATTTCCAGAATAAAGAAGGTGTCAGGTATCCGGCCATCGACGTCCCTAGGAAGAACGCGCGTGCGAATAACGGCAGTGAGCGCCGCATCATCCCAGGCTTTGTTACCGCTGGACTGAACGAGCCGCTGGCTAATGATGGTGCCGTCCAAGGTCACACGCACTTCGACTTTGGCGACGGGGTTGCCCACGACATCTGCGGTGAACACGACGTTCGGTCGGATAGCCGCATTGATGATATTGCCGTAGGAGGTAGAAGGTCCGTTGGCTTTTTGCGTGGGACCTTTTGCGTCGGCTGCACCCGTGGCGCCGGCCATGCCGGCGATGCGCCGGAGATTTTCCTGCCGCAATTTTTCCGCAGCGGCCTGGGTTGCCTTCTGCTGTGCGGCGTCTTTGTTGTCCTGCTTGGCTTCGAGTGTTTTGGCGTCTTCCGCCGCCTTACGTTTGGCCAAGTCTTCCTTGGCTTTCTTCTCAGCGGCTCTCTGTTTCTCGGCATCTTTGTCTTTTTTTGCCTGCAGTTCAGCCTTCTGCTTTTCTTTCAGGCGCTCGGCTTCCGCTTCCTTTTGTGCCTGAACCAGTTTGCGTTTCTTTTCCTGTTCCAGGGCGATGTCCACCTTGGGCTCGGGAG